>JAEUPE010000116.1 GCA_016790435.1 Rubrivivax sp.
GTCTCCATCCACTGTGCGGCCGGCTCCGAGGCGCAGCTCGAAGCCGAACTGTTCGGCACGCCCGCGGCACCGCCCGCAGGCGCACCGGGCGGCATCGGGCGGGCCATGGGCGGCACGCTCTTCCTCGACGAGGTAGGCGAGCTGGCGCTGCCGCTGCAGGCCCGCCTGCTGCACGTCCTGCAGGCGGAGCCGGCCGGGGTGCCGGGCCACGCGCGGCCCGTCCAGGGCGCCCCGGCGGTCGTCTGCGCCACGCAGCGGAACCTGCGGCAACTGGTCGAGCGCGGCACCTTCCGCGAGGACCTCTACTACCACCTCAACGGACTGGCCCTGCGCCTGCCCGCACTGCGCGAGCGCAGCGACCTGCCGACGCTCGTGCGTCGCGGGCTCGAAGCGGCAGATGGCACGTGCCACCGCGAACTGGCGCCGGACGTGCAGGCGCTCTTCGCAAGCCACAGCTGGCCAGGCAACGTGCGCCAGCTCTTCAACGTGCTGCGTGCGGCCTGCGCCGTGGCCGGCAGCGCCGCGACGATCGTGCGGGCGCACCTGCCGGACGACGTCCTCGAGGAGACCGAACGGCGCTCGGGCGCATCCGCCGCGGCCATGCCTGCACCGACCGCCGGAGTCCGGCTCGAAGACCTCGAGATCGAACTGATGCGGCGCACGCTGGAGGCCGCGGGCGGCAACATCTCCGAAGCCTCGAAGCGGCTCGGCATCAGCCGCAACACGATCTATCGCAGGCTGCGCTGGAAGCGGCCGACCTGAAAGGCTTGGCGCCGCGGGCGCGCTGAACGCTTCGACGCCTCGCCGAGCGGCCATCCGCCAAGGCTCTGCCTTGTGTCAGTCCGCGCGCAAGGCGACGGTCGCAGAATCGCTGCATGCCAGTCCCCCCCGACCCCGCCGCGCCGCGGGCCCAGAGGCCCGCTCCACCCCCGGCCAACGCAGCGGCTGGCCTGCCCGTGCCGGAACGGCTGCGCTCGCTGCTCGCCGCACTCGCGCAGGGCCTGCTCGAGCGTGACGAAGCCGTGCACCTGGCCCTGCTCGCGGCGCTGGCCGGCGAGCATGTGCTGCTCATCGGACCGCCCGGCACGGCCAAGAGCGCGCTGGCGCGGCGCCTGCATGGCGCCTTCGCCGGCGTGCGCTACTTCGAGCGCCTGCTGACGCGCTTCTCCACACCGGAGGAGCTGTTCGGCCCCTTGTCGCTGAAGGCGCTCGAACACGACCGCTACGAGCGGCTGACCGAGGGCTTCCTGCCCACCGCGGGGATCGCCTTCCTCGACGAGGTGTTCAAGGCCAACTCGGCGATCCTCAACGCGTTGTTGACGCTGCTGAACGAGCGCCTGTTCGACAACGGCACGGAGCGCGCGCCCGTGCCGCTGGTGGCCGTGGTGGCGGCCAGCAACGAGGTGCCGGCCGACGAGGCGCTGCACGCCTTCTACGACCGCTTCCTCGTGCGCGTGCCGGTGGCGCCGGTGGGCGACGCGGCGTTCGGTGCCTTGCTGGCGCTGCCGGAAGTCGATCGAGCGGCGCCGCCCGAGCCGCTCAGCACGGCCTCGAACGTACCTGCGCCCGCCCCGCTGACCGCCGCGGAACGCGCCGCGGTCGCCCGGGCCGCCCGCGCCATCGAGCTCGGCGCGGACTTCGTGGCCGCTTGCACGGCGTTGCGCGCATGGCTGGCTTCGCGAAACGTCGCGCTGTCGGACCGCCGCTGGCGGCAGATCGTCGGCCTCGCGCGCGTGGCCGCCGCGACCGAGGGCCGCGTCGCGCTCGACGCCATGGACCTGTGGCTCACCCCCTACGTGGGCAGCGCCGTGCCGGCCGACGTGCCGGCCCTGATGGCCTGGTTCGAGGACACCGTGCTCGGCGCGTCGCCCGCCGCCGCGCCATGGCTCGAGCGCGCAGTGCAGGCGTTCGAGAAGCAGTTGGGCATCGAGCAGCAGATGCCGGCCGAAACCGCCACGGGCGACGACACCGCCGGCAAGCTGGCGCTGGCACGCGCCATCGGGCTCTCGCAGCGGCCCGAGGACGGCAGCGAGGGCGGCGCCGGCCAGGGCATGCAACGCATCGTTTCGCAACGGCTCGAGGCACGCATGCACAAGCACTGGGGCGCCCACCACGTGCAGGCCCGCGTCGCGCAGGTGGCCGAGATCGAGGCGCAGGTGGCCGCGGCCGAGGCCCCCCTGCGCGACGCTCGGCAGTCGCTCGCCGCGGCCACGTCGGTTCGCCTCTGGCTGCCACCGGCGCTGGTGCGCCGCTGGCTGGCGCGGCACGATGCGGCGCTGGCCCTGCTGGCCGACTTCGCTGCGCGCCTGCGCGCCGTGCGCGACGGATTCGCCGCGCTGCCGATCGACGACGCGCTGCCGGGCGACACGCCGCCACCGGTGACTTTCGATGCCGCCGACGTGGCCGAAGCGGCCGAAGCCGCGGCGAACTGAGCCCGCCAGCCGAAAACCGGACCGAGACCGTGAGCGCCCTGCCGTTCGCCACCGATGGCTCCGTCAAGGAGCGGCCCGCCGCTGGCGCCGAGCCCGCGGGCCCCTTCGACCCCCCCTACGACCGCTTGGCGGAGCTGCCTCGCAGCGTGTGGCTGGGCGCGCTGATCACCTCCGCGGGCACGCGCGAACAAAGGCTCGTTCAGTCGAGGGACTGGTTGCGGGCCCTGCTCGCAGGCGCGTTGCCCGATCCCGCGCTGGACTTCGGCGAGCCGGAGGCCGCCGGCCCCCTGCGCCTGCTCGTCGGCGAGCTCGGCCTGCCCGCGTTGGCCCGCGGGGTGCCGACCCTGGCCGAGCAGGTGCTGCGCACGCTGCTCTGGCATCTCGACCGCCTGAACGACCTGCAGCCACGCCTGGCGCGCGCGGCGGCCATTGCGCAGGTGGCAGCCGAGTTCCGCGAGGCCTGGCGCATCGAGACTGCGGGCCTCGAAGACGAGTTCGTCCTGCTGCGCGACCTGGCCGATGGCGCGCACCTGCACTGGGACCGGCTCGGCGGCCAGCTGCGCAGCCGCGAGTGGCAGACCGCGCGCCGCGCCGCCGACCGCCTGGCGCGCATGCCGGCGTTGGCCGAGCTGCTGCAGCGGCTGGGGCGCAGCGAGCCGCGGCACGGCGTGGCACCGCGACGCGCGCCGAGGGCGGGCACCGGGCCACGGCCGGTGCCGCTGCGCCCGGTCGAAACCCGCATCGCCGGCGCACCCGGCGAACTCACCGGCATCCGCTTCGCCGCCAGCCTCGAACGCATGCTGCCGGCCGAAGCGGCGCTGCTGTGCCACCCCGTCGGGCGGCGCCTCTGGCGCGCGCGCCACGCCGAGGGCCGCCTGCTCGCCCATGACACCGAAGCCCGGCTCGTCGACTGGCGCTCCGACCCCGAAGGCGCGCATCGCGCCCGCGCCGACGAGGCGCCGCCGGAACCGCTCGGCCGCGGGCCGATCGTCCTGTGCCTCGACACCTCGGGCTCGATGCGCGGCGCGCCGGAGAACATCGCCAAGGCCGTGGCCATTGCCGCGCTGCGCGCGGCTCGCGCGGCCCGGCGGGGCTGCCGGCTGGTGGCCTTCGGTGGCCCGGGGGAGCTGCTGGAGCGCGACCTCGCCGGGCCTGGCGGCCTCGACGCGTTGCTGGAGTTGATGGGCTTGGCCTTCGACGGCGGCACCGACATCCAGACGCCCATCGAGCGCTCGCTCGAACGGGTGCACGAGGCCGACTGGGCGAGCGCCGACCTGGTGATCGTCAGTGACGGCGAGTTCGGCTGCGTGCCCGCCACCCTCGCCCGCCTGGACGAGGCGCGCGCCTCGCTCGGACTGGCCGTGCACGGGGTGCTCGTCGGCGACCGCGAGACGATGGGCATGATGGAGGTCTGCGACCAGATCCACTGGGTGCGCGACTGGCGCCGGCAGCTCGATGCAGACGAAGCCGCCGGCGCCCGCGTCGAAACGCTGCTGGCACGGCCGGTGCACAGCAAGAGCCTGACGGCGCTGTACTTCCCGAACGCGCTGTCCGCACGCGCGGCGCGGCACCGCGGCGACGGCGAAACGGGTTCGCGATGACCACCATCGGCGGCGACACCCTGGCCACCTTGCACGAGCTGGCGCCCCGGCTCGGCCACCCGCGCGTGCGCGCCATGCATGTGCCGCCACCACCGGCGGATGGCTCGCGGCGCGGCGAGTTTGCGGCACTCGAGCTGGAGGACGGCTCGGTCGGCCTGGCCTACGTGCTGCTGGGCGACACGCTGGCGCGCCTGCGCCGCGGCGAGGCCCCGCCCGTGGCCGGGCTCACCGCGCTGGAGGTGGCGCAGGCGATGGCCGGCCCGGCCGGGGTACCGCGCACGCTGGCCTGGGCGGCGGCCCAGGCGCTGGCCGCCAGCCTGATGCGTCGGGCGGGCTGGGCGCCGCCGCCTGCCGCCGATTCGCTGGCCGAGCTCTCCCCGGGCCCCGGCGACCACCTCGGCCTCGTCGGGCTTTTCGGCCCGCTGATGACGCGCCTCGTCGCCAGCGGCGCGCGCATCACGGTCATCGAGCTGCGGCCCGAGCTCGCCGGCCAGCACGAGGGTTACGAGGTCACGCTCGACACGGCGGCACTGCGCCGCTGCAACAAGGTGCTCGCCACCGGCACGCTGCTCATCAACGACACACTCGACGCGGTACTCGCGCACACGGGCAACGCCGAGCGCGTGGCACTCGTCGGGCCGAGCGTGGGCGGCCTGCCCGATGCCCTCTTCGCGCGCGGCGTGCATGTGCTCGGCGGCACCTGGGTGGAGGACCCGGCCGCCTTCGTGCAGGCGCTCGCCGCCGGGCAGGAGCGCGGTGGCGCTGCACGCAAGTTCACGCTGACGCGCGAGCAGTGGCCGGGTTGGCGGCAGCTGCTCGAGCGCCTCTGAGGATCGGCGTTCCGGCGCGCCCGGCGGCCGGCACCTTTCAGCGGCGACCGGGCGACCAGTGGCGCCACCGCTTGGGTGCGTGCGACGACAACGACGAGACGACCAGCAGGCACCAGAAGACGGCCAACGCGTGCCTGTCGGCCCACGTCACCCACGCCACGGCCAACAACTTGGCCAGGACCACGGCGCCCGCCAACTCGCGCACGGCCATGCGCCCGGCCCGCAGGTCTTGCACGAGCAACAACGTGCCGCTGGCCAAGACGACGATGCCGCTGGCCGAGCGCGCCAGCGGCGCCCCCATCAGGGCTGCGCCGAGCGCAACCACGCCCGCCAGGTGCACGGTGCGCAGCGCCAGCGCGAACCAGCGCTCGGCTTCGCCGCCGCGCCCAGGAGAGGGGTTCGAGGTGGTGGACTTGGGCGTGCGCATGGCGAGGTTGTATCGCGTCGGCATCCTCTTCCAGGAGGAGGAGCCGGCCCGCCGAGCGCCGCCGGCACGGCCGCTTGGGATGGTGGAGCGCCCTCGGCGGTGACAGACTCGCGCCCCGCTGCCCGACCCTCGTCCGCCACGGGCGGGCGCCGGGCCCGGTTGCCAGCCAGCACGAACCCGCCGACACGCGAATCCGCCGACGCCAGCACCCGCGCCATGGTCACCACCGACCTCGACCGCCCGGCCCCGGCCGCCTTGACGGGGCTGCGCTCGATCGCCTTGCTCGAGGGCCTCGGCGACGACGTGCTCGCCGAGGTGGCGCAGGCCTGTCGCTTCCAGCGCGTGCGCGCGCGCCAGACGGTGATGTCGCGGGCCGATGTCGAGCACGACTGCTGCTTCGTGCTCTCTGGCCGCCTGCGCGTGGTGGCGCTGTCGCCCGGCGGGCGCGAGGTCAGCTTTCGCGACGCCGCCGCCGGCGAGACGATCGGCGAGATGGCCGCGCTCGATGGCCGGCCGCGCTCGGCCACCGTGGTGGCGCTGCAGGAGTCGCTGCTGGCCCGCATGCGGCCCGCCGACCTGAAGGCCATGCTGCGCCGGCACTGGCCGATCTGCGAGCGCATGCTGCAGCACCTGGCCAGCACGGCGCGCACGCTCACCGAGCGCGTCTACGAGCTCTCGACGCTGAACGTGCAGCAGCGGCTGTGCGCCGAGCTGCTGCGCCTGGCCCTGGGCCACGATGGCGCGGGCAGCGAACGCGTGGTGCTGCGTCCCACGCCCAGCCACAACGAACTGGCCACGCGCATCAGCAGCTACCGCGAGCAGGTGGCGCGCGAGATGGCCGAGCTGGCGCGCCAGGGCGTCATCCACCGCGAACGGGAACACGACCCCGAGCGTGACCGCGAACGCGAGGTCATCGTCATCGAAGACGTGCGCCGCTTGGCCGAGCGCATCGAGGCCGCGCCGGCCATGGCCTGAGGCGGCGCGCGGCCGCGGCTGCGCCATCGAACGCAACCTGTGCGCTGGCGCACAGGGCCGCTTCCCCCCTTCTGCCTAGACTGCCCCTGCCCGCCGACAAGAGCTCCCGGAGAGCCGCGGGCCAGCACAGGGGGAAGGTGATGCTAGGCACGTTCACGATGGCAACGCAAACGGCCGCCGACGCGGCTGCCGCGCATGCGGGTTCTCTGCTCGCCCCGGCCACGCTGCTGGGCCGGGCTGGTGCCGATCCGGTCGCGCCGGCGCTCGCACTGCGCAGCGCGACACGCCTGGCCCCGGCGCTGACGGTGAAGATGCTCGACGGCTTCCGCGTCTGGCAGGGCACGGAGGCGCTGCCGGCGTTGCCGCAAGGCCGCGTGCGCGCGCTGCTGAAGCTGCTGCTGCTGCAACGTCGGCGCCCGATTTCGCGCGCCCGCCTGGCGGCGCTGTTCTGGCCCGAAGCCGATGCCGACAGCGCGCGCAACAACCTGCACGTGGCCCTGCACCGGCTGCGGCGCACGCTCGGCGGCGCGGCCCGGCTTCATCTCGGCGGCGAGGGCTACCAGCTCGTCACGCCGGGCGAAACCTGGCTGGACACCGAGCAGTTCGTGCAGCATGCCGAGGCCGGCCTGCACGAAGAGCAATCGGGCCACGCGCAGGAAGCCATCGCCCAGTACGAAGCCGCGCTGTCGCTGTACCACCGCGACCTGTTGGAGGAAGGCGAGTGGGAGTCGTCACTGGCCGCCGACGCGCAGGCCCTGCGCGACCGGCTGAGCCAGGTGCTCGAGCGACTCCTGTCCCTGCGGGAGCAGCGCGCGGACTGGCACGGCTGCCTGCAGCATGCCCTGCGCCAGCTCGAGATCGATGCCTGCAATGAGTCGGTGCACCGGCGCATGATGCGGTGCTACTCGAGCCTGGGACAGATCCAGCTGGCCGAGCGCCAGTACCGGCAGTGCGTGCAGGTGCTGCGCGATCAGTTCGGCATCGGCCCGAGCGAAGAGACCACGGCCCTCTATCGGCGCATCGCCTCCCGCATGGCCGCGTGATTCGGCCGACCGGTGCATGGGTCAGCGGATTGGCGTGGCCGACCGACATGGACGGTCAGCAGGGCTGAGCGGCATGGGCGGCCAGCAGGACTGTGGCGGGGGATCAGTGCAGCAACGGTGCCGGTGCCGGCGGTTCGGGCTCGACCTCGAGCGCGACGCCTGTCAGGCTGCCGCCCTGGTGAAAGGCCTCCTGGTCGCCCCGGCGCAGGATGCGCAGCCCCTGCGGGCCGTCTTCGACACAGCGATCGCAGATGCCGCAGGTGTAGCGCATGGTGTCGCGCTCCTCGTCCAGCGTGGCATGCATGACGTGCAGTGCGCGATGACCCATGGTGATGCTCCTGCTCGGACGCCCGGCGTGTGGCTCATCCTGCGCCGGCGGCCCGCGAAGGCGCGGCGCCGGGCAGCGGAAGCGCATTCACGCCACCTCAGCAAGGCGGACCACCGCCCGTGGGGTGCGGTGGTCCGCCCCTCCCGCCATCGCGGTCGAGGCTGGGCGCTCAGGGCGCCCGGAACATCACGTGGCGCGTGTACTCGCCGAAGCCCGAGATGCGCGTCGCGCCGCCGTTCATCAGCTGCAGCACGCAGGCGACCTTGTACAGGCCGGACACAGGCTGACCGCTCGGGTCGACCTGGCCCTCGCCGAGCAGCGAGCCGGCAGCCACGTTCATCGAGTGGCTGTAGTTCAACTGACCGGGAACGCCCGGCACGAAGTCCGTGCCGCCGAGCTGCTTCTCCTGCCCCGGGCCGATGCTCTCGGCGTAGGCACGCAGGCGGAACTGGTGCCCCGCGTTGATGAGCGCCGCGATCGGCGCCGGGACGTCCCACTGCAGGTCGATGCGGCAGGGTTGGTTGGCGACCAGCACGTCGGCCGGTGCCTGACCCAGGTCGACGACGCTGGCGGACATGTTGCTCGTGAAGGGAAGACCACCCCATTCGATACTCATGATGAAGAACCTCCGTGGACATGATGGTGCGCGCCGGTCGCCTCGAACCCCGAACGGGGTGCCGGTGCAGAGAACGGCAACAGGGGACCCCCTGTGGAATGCAGTCTCGCGGGCCCGGCTTAGCGGCCGCTTGGACCGCGCTTAACCCGCGCTAAGCGCCCACCCGGCCAAGTCGACGGTCACGTTCGGCCCCTGTTGCCAGGGAACCGTCGGCAGTCGCCAGAGGCGGAGCTTTGGTTGGCCGAGGCACTGGAAGGCCATGACCCAACCGGCGGCGGCAGATATGCGCCATGGCACATATCGCCAGCGCTACAGCGTGTCACCACAATCGGCCGCCGCGCCACTGCCGCGGAACCGGACGTTCCGGTCCGCCCCTCCATGTCCACCTTCGCCGAAAGCCTCGCCACCGCCGCCGCCCTCATCGTCGAGGCCGAGCCACGCCTCGTGCAGACCGTGGCCCTGTCGCTGCAGGTCAGCGGCACGGCCACGCTGATCGGCGCGACCTTCGGCCTGGCGCTGGGCGCGTTGCTGGCGGTGTCGCGTTTCCCGAGGCATGCGGTGCTGGTCGGCCTCGTCAACACGCTGCTCGCCATGCCCTCGGTGGTGCTCGGGTTGCTCGTCTACCTGCTGCTGTCGCGCGCCGGGCCGCTCGGGCACTGGGGCATCCTGTTCACGCCGGCGGCCATGGTCATCGCGCAGAGCCTGCTCGTCGTGCCGCTGGTGGCCGCATTGGCCCGGCGGCTGGTGCTCTCGGCGCTGGCCGAGGGCGGCGACCAACTGCGCTCGCTCGGCGCCGGGACCTGGGCCAGCGCCGCGCTGCTGCTCGTGCACGAGCGCTATGGCGTGCTCACCGTCCTGCTCACCGCCTTCGGGCGCGCCATCGCCGAGGTGGGCGCGGTCATGATCGTCGGCGGCAACATCGACGGCGTCACGCGCGTCATGACCACCACCATCGCACTGGAGACCAGCAAGGGCGACCTGCCGCTGGCCCTGGCGCTCGGCCTCGTGCTGCTGGGCGTGGTGGCGACCCTCAACCTGGCGATCGGGCTCGTGCAGTCGCGGCAGCAGCGGGGCAGCGCGCCGGCCGAGGCCTGGGCCTGACGATGAAGGCGATGGAAGCCCCGGCGCGGCAGACGCTGGCCGTCCTGCGCTCGCCGATCGTCACGCTGCGGGCCGCCGGCGTGCGCTACGGGCCGTTGCAGGCGCTGCAGGGCATCGATCTCACGCTGTACCGCGGCGACCGGCTGGCGCTGGTGGGCGCCAACGGCTCCGGCAAGACGACCCTGCTGCGGCTGCTGCACGGCCTGCACGACCCGGCGCCGTTGCAGGGAGAGCGCCTGGCGCACGCGCTCTCGCCCGAGGGTCGGCCGTGTCGGGCTGCGATGCTCTACCAGCGCCCCTTCCTGCTCAATCTCAGCGTGCGCTGGAACCTGCTCGTCGGCCTCTGGTTGCAGGGCGTGCCCGCCGCTGAGCGCGCCGAGCGCTGCCAGCGTGCGCTGGAGCGTGTCGGCTTGGCCAGCTTGGCCAGGCGGCGTGCGCGCGAGCTCTCGGGCGGCCAGCAGCAGCGGCTGGCCCTGGCGCGCGCCTGGGCCCTGGCGCCGGACATCCTCTTCCTCGACGAGCCCACCGCCAGCCTGGACCCTGGCGCGAAGCGCGAGGTCGAGGCGCTCATCGGCGAGTTCGCCGACGACGGCGTCACCGTCGTGATGAGCACGCACAACCTCGGCCAGGCCAAGCGCCTGGCCTCGCGAGTGGTGTACCTGGAGGCCGGGCGGCTGCTCGCCGACCTGCCCGTGGACCGCTTCTTCCGCGGCGCCGAACTGCCCGAACAAGCCCGCCAATTCCTCAAAGGAGAACTGCCTTGGACCACCTGATGACGCACCATCCCGGCCTTCGATTCCTCCGCCGTTCAGGCAGCGATCGCGCCAGTCTCGCGCTGCTTCGGCGATTTGCCCTCGCCGCGTCCCTGGCGCTGGTGGCCGGGCTGCCGGCGCTCACCAGCGGCCCCGCGGCCGCGCAGGAGCGCTTCATCGTCATGGCCAGCACCACGAGCACCGAGCAGTCGGGGCTCTTCGGCCACCTGCTGCCGGCCTTCAAGCAAGCGAGCGGCGTCGACGTGCGCGTCGTCGCGGTGGGCACCGGGCAGGCCCTGGACACCGGCCGCCGCGGCGACGCCGACATCGTCTTCGTGCACGACACGGCGGCCGAGGAGAAGTTCGTCGCCGAGGGCTTCGCGACGGCGCGGCGCAACGTCATGTACAACGACTTCGTGCTCGTCGGCCCGAAAGCCGACCCCGCCGGTGTGAAGGGCCCCGACATCGCGGCCGCGTTGAAGAAGCTGGCCGCCGGCGGCCAGGTTTTCGTCTCGCGCGGCGACAAGAGCGGCACCCACGCCGCCGAACTGCGGCTGTGGAAAGCCGCGGGCCAGGACATCGCCGCCAGCAAGCCCGCCGGCTACCGCGAATGCGGCTGTGGCATGGGGCCGGCGTTGAACATGGCCTCCGCGACCAACGCCTACGTGCTCGCCGACCGGGGCACCTGGCTGTCCTTCAGGAACCGTGGTGAACTGGCCATCCTTGTCGAGGGCGACCGCAGCCTGTTCAACCAGTACGGCGTGATGGTGGTGAACCCGGCGAAGCACCCGCACGTCAAGGCGGCGCTGGCGCAGCAGTTTGCCGACTGGGTGGTCTCACCGACCGGTCAGGCGGCGATCGTGGCCTACAAGGTCGGGGGCGAGACGCTGTTCTTTCCGAACGCCGGGCGCTGAAGGCAGGCGCCGCCCCCTCCTTCGGGCCGGCGGGGCTCTCCCCAGGCTCACCGATCCCATCGGCGGGGCTGCCCTGACCGTTCCAGGCTGGAGCAGGCGCGTGGCGCGAATGACCCACCCCCGGGTTATGCCTAGGTATTGCGCGAGGGCGGGTATGAACATCATTTCCTAACCGCCGCCGGCTGCCCACCGCGGTGTCGGCGGTTCCTGTCACCGTCTCTTTCACCCGCGGAGAAGTCCCGTCATGCAGAAAAGCCTGCATATCAACGCCGAGAAGTGCACCGGCTGTCTCCAATGCGAGATGGCCTGCTCCTTCGAGAACTACGGCGTCATGGCACCGGCGAAGTCGCGCATCAAGGTGTTCGACTTCCACGCCACGGGCAAGAAGGTGCCCTACACCTGCACCCAGTGCGACGAGGCCTGGTGCCTGCACGCCTGCCCGGTGGAGGCGATCACCGTCGACAAGGTGAGCGGCGCCAAGGTCGTCAACGAGGCCACCTGCGTGGGCTGCAAGGTGTGCACCATCAGCTGCCCGTTCGGCACGATCAACTACGTGCAGGAAACCGGCAAGGTGCAGAAGTGCGACCTGTGCGGCGGCGATCCGGCCTGCGCCACGGCCTGCCCCACCGGTGCCATCACCTACATCGACGCCAACTGGACCGGCATCGACAAGATGAAGGCCTGGGCCGACAAGCTGGGCAACCAGGCGGCCGCCTGAGCGCCGAGCGCGCGACACCGCCCCTCAGCGTCGACTGACCGAATCAAGGAGACCCAAGATGTCCTGGGCTGGAAAGATCCTGCGAGTGAACCTCACGGCCGGCACCGTCAAGTCCGAGCCGCTCAACATGAAGTGGGCCAAGGAGTACCTCGGCTCGCGCGGCTTGGCCAGCAAGTACCTCGTCGAGGAAGTCGACGCCAAGGTCGACCCGCTGGCCGAAGGCAACAAGATCATCTGGGCCACCGGCCCACTCACCGGCACCATGGCCAGCACGGGCGGCCGCTACACGGTCGTCACCAAGGGCCCGCTCACCGGCGCCATCGCCTGCTCCAACTCCGGCGGCTACTGGGGCGCCGAGCTGAAGATGGCCGGCTGGGACATGGTCATCTTCGAGGGCCGGTCGGCCAAGCCGGTCTACCTGTCGATCAGCGACGACGTGGCCGAGTTGCGTGACGCGGCGCACCTGTGGGGCAAGACGGTCTGGCAGACCGAGGAGATGCTCAAGAAGTCGCACCAGGACCCGCAGCTTCGCATCTCCAGCATCGGCGGCGCGGGCGAAAACAAGGTTCTCTTCGCCGCCGTGGTGAACGACCTGCACCGGGCCGACGGCCGCTCCGGCGTCGGCGCGGTCATGGGCAGCAAGAACTTGAAGGCCATCGCCGTGCGCGGCACCAAGGGCGTGGGCAACTTCGCGGATGCGAAGGCCTTCATGAAGGTCACCTACGAGAAGAAGAAGATCCTGGCCGAGAACGGCGTCACCGGCCAGGGCCTGCCGGCCTACGGCACGCAGGTGCTGATGAACGTGATCAACGAGGTCGGCGCACTGCCCACGCGCAACCACCGCGACAGCCAGTTCGAGGGCGCCAAGGACATCTCCGCCGAAGCCATGGCCACGCCGCGGGCCACCGACGGCAAGAAGCCGCTCGTCACCAACCAGGCCTGCTTCGGCTGCACCATTGCCTGCGGGCGCATCCAGAAGATCGACCAGGGCCACTTCTCGGTCCAGAACAAGCCCGAGTACTGGGGCGCCAGCGGTGGCCTCGAGTACGAGGCCGCCTGGGCCCTGGGCGCGGCCAACGGCGTCAACGACCTCGATGCGCTGCAGTACGCCAACGTGCTGTGCAACGAGCACGGCATGGACCCCATCAGCTTCGGCGCCACCATCGGCGCCGTGATGGAGCTCTACGAGATGGGCGTGCTCACGAAGGAGCAACTCGGCATCGACGCCAAGTTCGGCTCGGCCCAGGCGCTGGCCCACTTCGCCGAGATCACGGCCAAGGGCGAGGGATTCGGCAAGGAGATCGGCCAGGGCTCGGCACGCCTGTGCAAGAAGTTCGGCCACCCCGAACTGAGCATGACGGTGAAGAGCCAGGAGTTCCCGGCCTACGACGCGCGCGGCATCCAGGGCATGGGCCTGACCTACGCCACCAGCAACCGCGGCGCCTGCCACCTGCGCAGCTACACCGTGGCCTCCGAGGTGCTGGGCATCCCCGTCAAGACCGACCCGCTCGCCGCCGACGGCAAGCCCGACCTCGTGAAGGCCTTCCAGGACGCCACCGCGGCTTTCGACTCGGCCGGCATCTGCATCTTCACGAGCTTCGCCTGGACGCTGGAGGACGTGGCGCCGCAGGTGGCCGCCGCCTGTGGCAGCGAGTTCACGCTCGAGAAGCTGGGCGAGATCGGCGAGCGCATCTGGAACATGGAGCGCGACTTCAACAACCGCGCCGGCTTCACGAACAAGGACGACACGCTGCCCAAGCGGCTGCTCACGGAGCCGGCCAAGTCCGGCCCGGCGAAGGGCCTGGTCAGCAAGCTGCCCGAGATGCTGCCGAAATACTACGAGATCCGCGGCTGGAATGCCGACGGCACGCTCAAGGCCGAGACGCGCAAGCGCCTGGGCCTCTGACCGCGCGGCAACGCCCCGGCCGGCCAGCGGCCTAGCCGTTTGAGAGCGAAGGCGGTGTCTGCACCGCCTTCATCGTTTCTGGAGGAGAGCTTTCAGATGACCCAACACGTGATCCTCGGCGCCGGGCCGGCCGGCGTGATCGCCGCCGAGACGCTGCGCAAGCATGCGCCCGGCGACTCCATCGTCGTCGTCGGCGACGAGCCCGAGGCGCCCTACTCGCGCATGGCCATCCCCTACCTGCTCATCGGCGACGTGAAGGAGGAAGGCACGCACCTGCGGCATGGGGCCGAGCACTACAGCCGGCTGCGCATCGAGCTCAGGCGCGGCCGCGCCAAGGGCGTGGATGTCAAGGCACGCGAAGTGACGCTGGAGGACGGCTCGAAGATCCCGTTCGACAAGCTGCTCATCGCCACCGGCAGCTCGCCGATGCAGCCGCCCATTCCCGGGGCCGACGGCCCGGGCGTGCACCCCTGCTGGACGCTGGCCGACGCACGGGAGATCATGAAGCTCGCCAAGCCCGGCGCGCGCGTGCTGCAGATGGGCGCCGGTTTCATCGGCTGCATCATCATGGAGGCGCTGGCGGCGCGGAAGGTGAAGCTCGCCGTCGTCGAGATGGGCGACCGCATGGTTCCCCGCATGATGGGCCCGACCGCCGGCCTGATGATCAAGCTGTGGTGCGAGAAGCAGGGCGTGGCCGTGCACACCGGTGCCAAGGTCGAATCGATCGAGCGGCCGGCCGCGGGGGCCGGGGCCGGCAGCAGCAGCGGCGGCGGCCTGCTGAACAAGATTGCCTCGGCGGTGGGCCTGGGCGGCAAGGAGGGCGGCGCCGAGGCGAGCGAGGCGGCACCACCGATGCTCGTCAAGCTGTCCACCGGGCGCACGGTGGCGGCCGACCTCGTCATCAGCGCCGTCGGCGTGCGGCCCAACATCGGCTTCCTCGAGGACTCCGGCATCCGTTGCCTCGTCGGCGTGCTCACCGATGAGCACCTCGAGACCAACGTCAAGGGCATCTACGCCGCCGGCGACTGCGCCGAGGCGTTCGACAAGGTGAGCGGCAAGACCATCGTCAGCGCCATCCAGCCCAACGCGGCCGAACAGGCCCGCGTGGCGGCGCTGAACATGGTCGGGCAGGTGACCGAACTGCGTGGCGTGACCCAGATCAACGTGCTCGACACGCTCGGCCTCGTCTCCACGAGCTTCGGCAACTGGGAGGGCGTGAAGGGCGGCGAGCATGTCGAGCTCACGCAGCCTGACGCAGCCACCGGCGGCAAGCACCTGAGCCTGCAGTTCGACGGCGACAGGCTCGTCGGCTGCAACAGCGTCGGCTGGACCCAGCACGTGGGCGTCATGCGCGGCCTCGTCGAAGGCGGCGTGTCGCTCGGCGACTGGAAGGGCAAGCTGCTCGACGACCCGACGCAGCTCATGGCGGCTTACCTCGCGAGCGCGCAGGGACAGGCGGCGCACGCGCACGTCAAGTGATGCGAAGCGGATCGAATCGGACTGCATCGAGCTGAGGGCCGCGCCGGCCCTCGGGCGCCTGGCTCGGGCGCCTGGGCCGGCATGACAGCATCGCACCCCATGCACATCACGTTCAAGCTCTACGCCAGCCTCGGCGAATTCCTGCCGGCCGACCGTCGGCGCGGCAATGAACTGCCGCTCGAGGTGCCCGAGGGTGCCACCATCGCGCAGGTGACAGCTCCGTTCGCGCTGCCAGACAAGCTCGTGCATCTGGTGCTGATCAACGGCCACTACATACCGCCCGAGGAGCGCGCGACGCGGCCGCTCGTCGAGGGCGACGTGCTGGCCATCTGGCCACCGATCGCGGGTGGCTGATCCCGCGATCCTGCCCGTTCCAGCCCGGCACGCCACCCTGCCGTGATCGTCGAGCAGCGCGAGCGATTCGAGCGCGAGTACGGCTGCACCGAGCGCGAATGGCGCGGCTGGATGCCCAGCGCCACCGGCGGGCACGAATGCACCGACGATGCGCCGCAGGCCCTGAGTGTGCGCATCGGCGCCGGGCACCTGCGCCTGCAGTGGCAGGTGCTGCCGCCACGAGCCATTGCACTGCTGCGGCTGCCCCGGCTGGCTGTGCGCTTTGCGTTCGAAGGCGTGCCGCTGGACGAACGCGTGGCGTTCCTGCGCCGCTTCGACCTGCACCTGCAGCGCGGCGGCGGCTGAGCGGGTGCCCGTCGACGCGGGCGCTGCGCGGCGGGTGGATCGCGCGCTCGACGAGGCGATGTGCGGCTCGCCCCTCGCGCGCCAGGCGCGCCTAGCCGTTCAGGGGCCGATGAGCCGCAACGAGACGAGCACGGCGCGCGGCGCGCCGGTCTCGTAGTGGCGGCCGTTCGCCTCGTTGACGATGACGCTGCCCGCGAAGCGCTGGTCGAAGACGTTGTCGACGCGCAGCAACCACTCGGCCGACCACCCGCCTCCCAGCCACCCCGCAGCCGAGGCGCGATGGCTCCAGCGCAGCCCGAGCACCGTGTACGGCCGGGCGGCCTCGGTGTTGAGGTCGTTGGCCATCAACGCACGAGCATGGCGAATCTCGGCGGCGAATTCGCCGAGCCCCGCGTCGCGCCTGGCCGCCTCTGCGAACGCGGTTCCCCGCTGCGTGCCGGCGATGCGATTGCCGGCGGGCACCGGCACGGTGGGTGCGGCGCAGGGAATGCCGGCGCAGGTGAGGAACGTGTCGCGGTATCGCGCGTCCAGCGCCGTCGCCGAGACGGCGGTGCGCCAGGCGGGCAACGGCGCCCAGCGCGCCGCGATCTCGAGGCCACGTCGCGTGGTGCGCCCGACGTTCTGGAAGGCCGAACGGCCCCCCGCGTTCGTCGCGACGCCGATCTCGTCCGCGACACGCACCTCGTAGAAGGCCACGTCGACCTGCAGCGTCTCGGCACGCCACTTGGCGCCGAGCTCGATCTGCTCGCTGCGCTGCGGCAGCAGCCCGGTGTTGAAGCCGCCGCCGCCGTCGGCACGGTAGGCCAGCTCGCCGAGCGTCGGTGACTCGAAGCCGCGCGCCGCCGAGGCGTGCAGCTTGAGCCCGGGCGCGGCATCGATGCGCAGGCCCAGCACCGGGCTCGTGTAGCTGACGCGGCGCCGCCCCGAGTCGTCGCCGTTCACCGCATTGGTCGGATAGAGGTCCGTCGTCATCAGCGTCACGCGGCCGCTGCGCACGCCAGCACCCAGCAGCCAGGCCGGCGCCAGCGACCATTCGGCCTGGGCGAAGACGTCGTCGCTGGCCGCGCGATTGACCTCGTCGCGGCGTAGCGCGCCCAGCACGCCGAGCTGCTGGCTGGGCCCCGTGCCCACGTAGTTCTCGTGACCCTTGCGGTCGTCGCGCTGCCGGTCGGCGGCCACGCCGGCAACGACATCGACCGGGCCGAGGGCCAGCCGCCATCGGGCCTCGGCGCCGTGGAAGTCGCGCGAGAAGTCGATGACGCCGCCGCCGTGGCGGCAGTTGGCCGGTGGCGTGGCCGGCGGCACGTAGGTCTGCGCGCAGACGGCCGCGCTGCCCTGCGTGGCGGGCGCGATGGCCAGGTACTGCACCACGTCGCGCCGGCCCGCGTACGCGGCCAGTTGCACTTCGCGCAGCGCGCCCGTCTCGTAGCGGTGCTGCCAGCGGGCGCCGAATTGCGTCTGGCCGGTTGTCTTGCGCGTGTCGAACTGCGTGGCCTGCGGGGTGGTCTGCAGCGGGTCGGTGTCGAACTGCTCGCGCGTCAGCCCCAACGGGTCCTGGGCGGGCTGGTCGAGATGGTTGACCGTGACGAGCAGCGAGTCGAGGGCCGTGGCGCGCCAGGCCAGGCGCAGGTTTGCCAGGCGCCGCTCGGCTTCGCTGTGCGGGCGGAAGCCTTCGGCCTCGAGCGCGGCCGCGCCGGCACGCAGGTCGAGCGACGGCGTGAGATGTGTCTCGCCCTGCATTCGCACCTGACGCAGACCGAACGAGCCGGCATCGACAGCGCCCTCGACGCGCGTGCCCCTGACCGGCGCGCTGAAAAGCGAGATCACACCGCCCGAGCTGTTGCCGTAGAGCACCGAGAACGGTCCGCGCAGCACCTCCACGCGCTCGGCCCCGGCGAGATCGAAGTGCGACACCTGGCCCTGGCCATCCGGGCCACTGGCGGGAATGCCGTCGCTGTACAGCCGCAGACCGCGCACGCCGAATCCGGCCCGGGCACCGAAGCCGCGCGAACTGATCTGCAGGTCCTGCGCGTAGTTCCATCGGTTGGCGGCCACGAGGCCCGGCACACGCGCCAGGCTCTCCGACAGTTGCACCATCGGTCCGGCGGCGCGCAGATCTTCGCGGCCCACGGCGCCGATGGCGAAGGGTGCATCGGCGAGCGCACGCTCGACCACCGAACCGGTGATGACCACCTGCGCGGGCTCGCCCACGGGCGCTGTCTGGGCCGGTGCGAGCCCGGCGCCCGACAGCGCCAGTAGCGCCAGCAACGCAGCCGCCTGCGCCATGCGCCGGCGGCGGCGGCCCCAACAGGGCGCGGGAGCGTGGAGCGAGCGATGCACTAAAGCCGGCATGCCACGAATGTCCGGGATGGCCCTGGCGCCGCCTAGCTAGGGCAAGCCCGCCGGGGCCGCGCCGGTATGCAGGCCACCCTCGTGGGGAGCGCGCTGCATCGCCGGCCGGGCCGCTTTACCATCCCGGCCCGTCCGATCGTCCCCGGAGCGTGACAATGCACGCAATGAACGACGACCAGTTGCTGCGCTACTCGCGCCACGTGCTGCTCGACGACATCGGCATCGAAGGGCAGCAGCGCCTGCTCGACGCGCACGCCCTTGTCATCGGCGCCGGCGGGCTCGGTTCGCCCGTGGCGCTGTACCTGGGCACCGCGGGTGTCGGCCGGCTCACGCTCGTCGACCACGACACGGTCGACCTCACCAATCTGCAGCGGCAGATTGCCCACAACCTGTCGCGCGTCGGCCAGCCCAAGGCCGACTCGGCGCGGCAGACCATCGCCGCCATCAACCCCGACGTGCAGGTGCGCGCGCTGCGCCAACGCGCCGATGCGGCGCTGCTGGCGCAGTGGGTGGCGGAAGTGGACGTGGTGCTCGACTGCAGCGACAACTTCGCCACGCGCCACGCCGTCAACGAGGCCTGCGTACGCGCCGGCAAGCCGCTCGTCAGCGGCGCGGCCATCGGCTTCGACGGGCAGATCTCCGTCTACGACAGCCGTGCCGGCACGGGGCCCTGCTATGCGTGCCTCTTTCCGCCCGGCGCGTCCTTCGAGGAGACGGCCTGCGCGACGATGGGCGTGTTCGCGCCGCTGGTGGGCATCATTGGCACCATGCAGGCGGCCGAGGCGCTGAAGCTGCTGGCCGGCGTGGGCACCTCGCTGGCAGGCCGGCTGCTGATGCTCGATGCGCGCACGATGCACTGGGACGAGATCAGGATCGCCCGCCAGGCCGGGTGCCCCGTCTGCGCGTCTGAGGTCGGCGAGCGCCACTGAGCGACGCGCGGCATGCGCCCGCCTCAGGCGCCCGCCTCAGGCGGCCGGCGCCGGGGCCGCCGCAGCCGCCGCCTGCACGGGGTTGCGCTGCACGTGCCACTCCATCAGCCTTCGCATCAGGCCGAGGGAGGCCCAATGCAGCTGGATGAGGCCGAGCATGCCGTTGCGATGCAGCTCGCCGAGCACGTTGTCAGGCAGCACCTGTGCCTTCTCGGCGTCGACGGTGAGGAAGCCGTCGACGCTGTGCTGGCGCCCATTAGGCAACGTGGCGTCGAAGCGCATGTCGCGCAGCAGGTCGAGCTCGAGCAGGCGGCGGCCGAAGTTGCGCGTGGCCTGGATCTCCCCCTCGAGCACCTCCAGGTGCTGCTGCATCGCCTTCAGCAACTCGGCCGGCTGGCCCTCGGGGGTGAAAAGCGGCTGGCCAATCTCGTTGCCCGCGCCAGGCCAGGACATGTCGACGCACACCGCGAAGCGCTGCTCGTCGACGCGGCCGATGCAGAACGGATAGGCCTGCAGCACCGCCGGCTTGTAGGCCGCACGCCAGGCCTGGGGCTGGCCTGGCGGCGCCGGCTCGGTGAGGTAGAGGTTCTGCTCGGAACCCACGCCGAGCACGGCGATGGGGGCGATCTGGTCGCGCCCGTCGGCCTCGCGTCCGGCGCGCACGAAGACGATCGGGAACTCCTTGCACGCGTCGGAGAACTCGGTGGCAGCCACGAAAACGGCGTTCAGGCGCGAAGCCACCGACCAGTCGGTCACCGGGAAGGCGATCTTCAGCTGGCCGTGTTTCTGGGGTTCCAGCGGCACGGGCTGGCGGTGCAGGTGCGGGTTGATCAAGAACTCTCTCCGAGAGGGCTGGGGATGGAGGACGGGTGGGTTTCGAGCGGCGCGACCAGCACCTTGTCGACCCGCTTGCCGTCGAGGTCCACGACCTCGAAGCGCCAGCCGCCCCACTGCACGGCGTCGGTGGTGCGGGGCAGGCGGCCGAGCAGGAGCATGATCATGCCAGCCAGCGTGTTGTAGCGGCCACGGTCCTCCTCGGGGAGTTCCTTGATCTCCAGGCGGTCCTTCAGCTCGGGCACCGGGATGAGCCCGTCCATGAGCCAGCTGCCGTCGGGCCGGCGCACAGCCCAGGCGTCGTCGTCGGCGGGGGTGGCGAACTCGCCGGTGATGGCCTCGAGCAGGTCGCGCTCGGTGATCACGCCTTGCACGGCGCCGTATTCGTCGACGACGAACACGAGGTCGGCGCTGCTGCGGCGGAAGTGATCGAGCAGCTCCATGCCCGACAGCGTCTCGGGCACGAAGACCGGCGCTTCGATGAGCGCGGCGATGTCCGGCGACTCGCCGCGCGCCAGCGGCGGCAGCAGCTTGTGCAGCCCGAGCACGCCGACCACGTCGTCGAGCGAGCCTCGGCACACCGGCAGGCGCGTGTGGCCGCTTTCCATCACGCGCTGCACCAGGGTCTCGAAGGGGCCGTCGAGCTCGATCCACTGGATTTCGGCGCGCGGGATCATCATCGAGCCGATCTGGCGGTCGTCGAGCCGGAAGACGTTGCGCACCATCTGGTGCTCCTGGCGCTCGATGATCCCGGCGTCGACCCCTTCTTCCAGGCTGGCGGCGATCTCCTCCTGCGTCACGGCGCGCGCCGTGTCGGCGCGAATGCCGATGAGCCGCAGCACGGCCTCCGTGGCCAGGCTCAGGAAGCCCACGAGCGGGCGCGTCGCCGTCGACAGCGCCATCATCGGCGGCGCAACCAGCCTCGCCACCGTTTCCGGATAGAGCTGCCCCAGGCGCTTGGGTACGAGCTCACCGAAGATGATGGTGAGGATCGTGATCAGCACCACCACGAGCGCCGTCGCCGCATAGGCCGCAGTGCCCACACCGATGCCGAACTGCACCGTCAGCCAGGTGGCCAACGGCGCGGCGAAGGCGGCCTCGCCGACGATGCCGTTGAGCACGCCGATGGAGGTGATGCCGATCTGCACCGTGGAGAGGAACTTGGTCGGGTGCTCGTGCAGGTCCATCGCCGCCTGCGCGCCGTGCTCCCCGGCTTCGACCATGACCTGCAGCCGCGCCTTGCGGCTGGCCGACAGCGCCATCTCGGACATGGCGAACAGGCCGTTGATGAGGATCAGCAGGACGACAAGGGTGGGTTCCATGCGCACCGCACGGCCGGAACGACGTGCGAGGCATCGCGTTCCGCGGCGGAGAGGGATTCGGGGGCCGGCAGCGTAGCAGAATCGGTGCATGCTCTATCTCGTGGGCGACCTGCAAGGCTGCGACGACGCCCTCGAGCGGCTGCTTTCCCTGATCGACTTCTCGCCTTCGCGTGCGCGGCTGGTCGTCCTCGGCGACCTCGTCAACCGAGGCCCGGGCTCGCTCGCGGTGCTGCGGCGGTTGCGCGGCTTCGGCGACGCCGCCACCTGTCTTCTCGGCAACCACGACCTGCACCTGCTCGCCGTGGCACATGGTGCCCGCACGCTCCACCGCGGCGACACCTTCGGCGAAGTGCTGGCCGACGCCGACCGCCAATCACACCTCGAATGGCTGCGCACGCGGCCGCTGGCCTGCGAGGCGGCGGGCTGGCTCTGCGTGCATGCCGGCGTCGTGCCGCAGTGGAATGCCCACGACACGCTGGCGCTCGCCGACGAAGTCAGTGCGATGCTGCGTGGGCCGGGCCTGCCGGACTTCCTGCACGCGATGTACTGCGACACGCCCACGCGCTGGGCGCCCGACCTGCACGGCCTTGAAAGATGGCGCTTCGTCGTCAACGTGCTCACGCGCATCCGCTTCTGCTCGCCCGAGGGCGAACTCGACCTCAAGACCAAGGAGGGCAGTGCGGCAGCCCGTCCTGGCTTCATGCCCTGGTTCGAAGTACCGGGAAGGCGCAGCGCCGGCCAACCAGTGGCCTGCGGCCACTGGAGCACGCTCGGCCTCGTTCAGCGCCCCGACCTGCTGGCCATCGACACCGGTTGCGTGTGGGGCGGCGCACTGACGGCCGTGCGCGTGGACGGTGGCCGGCGCGAACTCGTGCAGGTGCCCTGCGCGGGGCACCTGCAACCTGGCCCGTGAGGGCTGCACCGGGCGGGTGCGTCGACGCAGGTCCAAGCATCGTCCGAGGTGGCGGTTCCAAGGTCCAGGGCGAACGGGCCAGGCGCGCCAGTCGCTACCGTGCGTGCTGCGGCCGCGTGAACGCGGCGGACACGGCAGAATCCGGGCAGCCGTTCAATGGAAGCGTGGCCGAGCGGTTTAAGGCACCGGTCTTGAAAACCGGCGACGGGCAACCGTCCGTGAGTTCGAATCTCACCGCTTCCGCCGCGATGCTGCGCGACCCTCGCGCAACCCGAGCACCATCAGCACATTGGGCGGCTAGGGCAACGGCACGATCCGATATCGCGTCGGGTCTGCCGCCACGATGCGGTCGGCCGCCCGGGCGTCGCCCTCGCCGCGCTCGCGGGTGAGTACGTCTTCCACCGTGGCCGTGCCGCGGATGTATTGGCCAAAGGCGCGCTGCGTGCTGTCACTGACGCGCGAGCGTTCGGCGTGGCCGCCGGTGACGATGCGGCTCGTCTCGCGCATGCTGGCCAGCGCCGCATCCATGCGGGCGCGGAAGACCTCGGGGTTCACGCTCCAGCTCTTCCACGCCTCCCACATCGTCGGCATCAACGCCTCGAAGCGCTCGCGATGCAGCAGCACCATCGACTTGTACAGCGTGTAGGTCTGGCGGTCGGTGGGCATCACGTGCACCATCACGAGCCCGCGGTGCGGCACGGCACGGCCGGTGCTGGTGTGCACGAAGTCCACCAGCACGTACGCGGCCTGTCCGCCGGGCACTCCGCTGGGCGACGGCGTGCTCTCCAGCACCTGGATGTCGCGTGCGCCCATGCGGCTGCTGGCCGAGGCGAGCCAGCCCTTGAGCATCGTCGCCGGATCGGCATAGGCGTGGTGGAAGACTCGCGGGTCGGGGTAGGCCCCGGGCACGGCGGCAAACTCGGCGCAACCCAGCGCCAGGTAGCCCACGGCCGAGGCGGCCTCGACGCAGCCCTGGAAGGCGCCCGTCACCTGCCAGCCCTGCGGCAGGCCGATGGTGCCGCTGCCAAAACTCACCCGCTGAAGCGCAAGCGTGCGCGGCGCGCCACCCGGCGTGGCACCCGCACCGGCGCCCGCCATCTCGCCCGCCACCTGGCGCATGAAGGCGCTGTGGCTGCGCGGGAAGGTGCCGGCGTCGTCCACCAGCAGCCACGCCGTGCCCTGGCCCGCGAGCACGAGCACGGCGCCGCGTGCCGGCCGCCCGCCCATATCGAAGGTGAAGAAGGCTTCGCTGAACTGTCCCTGCAGGTCGCCGAAGGCGCTCTGCCAGCGCAAGCGAGCGTCCAGGCGCTGCGCCGCTCGCTGGCCCCCTTCGCGCAGCATGGCCTCGAGCGAGGCCGGACGCACGGTCAACGGCACCACCTGCGGTCCGGCGCCGCCGCGCCCACCCTGGCGCTCCTGGCCACCGAGGCCAGCGGAAGGCAGCGACGGCTGCGCAGGCGGGGCCACCGCTGTCATGTCGACGGTGAAGCTGGCTGCCACGCGATCCATCAACGGCAGCAGCGCGCGCCCGTCGGCCATCGGCATGCTCTGCACCATCAACCAAGCGTCGGGACCGAAGCCGGCCCAGAGATAGCGCACGGAGACTTCGGCGCCGCGTGGGTCGACACCCTGCGCCACCAACGCCTGTGCAGGCCGGCCGCCGAGCGCGCCCACCCCCTGCCCGCGTGGCTGCGCTTTGCGCAACTGCGCCAGCATCTGGTCGACGATCGGGCGCACGCGGCCCGGGTCGGCGCCTGCACCGGGGATGCGCATCCACGACACGAAGGCACCGCCACCGCCGATCAAGGAGCTGACGCCATTGGCGTGCTCGAGCCGCCAGCCCTCCGGCGCGTCGACGCCGACCGGCGCACGCGGGTCGCGCAGCGGCGCGGCGACAGCCGAAATCCAGGGGCCGAGGGCGCACAGCGCCACGGCGATGCAGGCCAGGGCACGGGCTGAGCGTCCACGGGCCCGCCGCGGCGTCACGGCAGCAAGAGAAGTGCAAGGCATCGCCGCATTGTCCTGGCGACACGCCGCGCCGCCGCGTGAACTGCGGCGCACCGCCGCGGGCACTGACCGACGCCCGCGGTGAGGGCGACCGGCGCAGCCGCGGTGCCGGCCGCTAAGGTGCCGCGCCGTCGAACACGTCCTGGTACGACACGTAGGCCGTGAGCAGAGTCACCGGCATCAGCACGATCCAGCCCAGGCCGAACGGGATGGAGGCCACGATCGCGGCGACGATGTAGATCAGGCCCCAGAGCAGGAACGGCACGATGTTTTTCAGGCTCGCCGCGAAGCTCGCCTTCAGCGCATCAAGCGGCTGCACGTTGCGGAACACGACGAGCGCCGGCGCGAACCACGTGGCCATGGACATCAGGATGCCAAGCACGAGCGCGAGAAGCAGCGCCAACAGGGCCGTGCCGAGCGCCGCGAACGCGCCACCGGCGCTGCGCGTGGCGCCGCCGACCATCATGCCGAAGACCGCACCGACGCCCAGCATGCCGACGACGAAGCCGATGACGACCACGCCGGCCAGCAGCAGCACGCCGACGACGATGAGCGGCGTCAGGCGGTCACCCTGGAAGCACGCGAAGAGATCGCCGACCTCCAGCGTGCCGCCCTCCTCGACCTTGCGTGCCGCGAGCATCCAGCCGCCGAGGAACACCGGCAGCAGCAGCGCCGCGGCCAGGCTGCCGACGAGCGGGACGAACGACATCACCACGAGCAGGATGAAGAGGACGACGCCGAACACGATCCACAGCACCGCCGACTTGGAGAACAGGGCCCACGCCTCGCTCCACCAGGCGACACCGCGCCCACCATCGACCGTGCGCGCTTGGCCGCCGACGCTTGCTGCTCCGTCCATGAGGTTCTCCTTGCCCTGGGGGCGGACGGAGCATATCCGCACCAGGCGGCCGGATTGCGTCCAACCCGACACGAGGCGCCAACACGCCTGAAATGTCGCACCGCTGCAATGCGGCCCGGAGGAAGCGACCCGGAGTCCACGCATGAACAGACACGACCACGACCACGGCCTCGAACATGACCTGCACCGCCTGCTGGGCATTGCCAACAGCCGCCGCCGCGCCCTGCGCTGGCTCGGTGGCGCGGGCGCCCTGGCGCTCGTGGGCTGCGGCGGCGGCGAAGACGATGCCGCATCGTCCAGCAGCGGCAGCGGCAGCTCGGACGGCGGCAGTGCGGGCAGCGGCAGCAGCAGCGGCACAGCGCCCACGTGCTCCGTCATTCCCGAGGAGACGGCGGGTCCCTACCCCGGCGACGGCTCCAACACCTCGGGTGGCAGCATCGCCAACGCGCTCACGCTGTCGGGCATCGTGCGCAGCGACATCCGCGCCAGCGTCGCCGGCGCCAGCGGCGTGGCGCAGGGGGTGCCGATGTCGGTGGTGATCGACCTCGTCAACACCAACGCGAGCTGCGCCGACCTCTCGGGCTACGCCATCTACCTCTGGCACTGCGATGCCGCCGGCCGCTATTCGATGTACTCCTCGGGCGTGACGGCCGAGAACTACCTGCGCGGCGTGCAGGCCACCGGAAGCGACGGCACGGCCACCTTCTCGACCATCGTGCCCGGGTGCTACAGCGGCCGCATGCCGCACATGCACTTCGAGGTCTATCGCAGCACAGGCACCGCGTCGCAGTACACGAACAAGCTGCGTACCTCGCAGATCGCCTTCCCCATCGACATCTGCAGCGCCGTCTACAACGGCTCGTCGCTGTACAGCGCGAGCGTGGCCAACCTGGCACGGTTCAGCTTCGCCACCGACAACGTCTTCAGCGACGGCGTCACGACGCAACTGGCCACCGTGACGGGCGACCTCGCGAACGGCTACGTCGCCCGGCTGCAGGTGGGCATCGCCGCTTGATGGGCGCCCAGCCGGGACGGCACCGAGGCCGGATGGGGCCTTGCTGCCGCCCGGCTGGGTTACCTTCGGGCTGCGGGGCAAGAGGGGCGCCGCGGGAGTAGCCATGACGACACGCTGCCTGCTTGTCGACGACGATGCGGAGATCCGCCAGACACTCGGCCAGTACCTGCGCGGTTTCGGCCTCGACTGCGACACCGCGGCCGACGGCGAGCAGATGCGCCGTCTACTCAAGGCGGGCCCGTTCGATCTCGTCGTGCTCGACCTCATGCTGCCCGGCGAGGACGGCCTCGCGCTGCTGCGCTGGCTGCGGCAGCACACGAGCCTGCCGGTGATCATGCTCACCGCGCGCGGCGACCCCGTGAGCCGCATCGTGGGCTTGGAGATGGGTGCCGACGACTACGTGCCGAAGCCCTTCGAGCCGCGCGAGCTCGTGGCGCGCATCCAGGCCGTCATTCGGCGCGGCGCGCGCCAGCCCGAAGGCGAAACGCGCACGGCCACTTTCTCCGGCTGGCGCTTCGACCGCATGGCGCGCCAGTTGCTCAGTGCCGACGATGTGGCCGTGGCCCTGTCCGCGGCCGAGTACCGGCTGCTGTGTGCCTTCGTCGATCACGCCGGGCGCGTGCTGAGCCGCGACCGCCTGCTGGACCTGACGCGCGCCCCCGGCACCGAGGTCAACGATCGCAGCATCGACCTCGCCGTCTCGAGGCTGCGCACCAAGCTCGGCGACTCGCCGAAGGAGCCGCGGCTCATCCGCACCATTCGCGGCGAGGGGTACCTCTTCGACACCGAGGTGCAGCGTTGAGCCGCCCCGAGGCAACGAGAGGAGTCGCAGAGCCCGGTGCCGCCGTCCGGGGCTGGGGCGCCCTGCGGCGGCTCGACACCCTGGCGCTCAGGCTCTTCGTGCTCATGTGGGTAACCCTGGTGCTGAGCCACGCGGTGGCCTTCGCCGTGGTGACCGGCATGCCCGGTGCCCTCTTCGTCGCGGGCGAAGGCGAGCCAGCGCGCATGCGGGACCGCCCGCCCGAGGGCCCACGCGGGCCCGACGGTCCGCTGCCCCGTGCCCCTGACAGCGCCCCTCCATGGCCACCCGGCGACGGCCCGCCTCGGGCTCGCGGCGAGATGCCAGGCCGCCTGCCGCTGCCGACGCTCGGTTCCCTACCGCCGACACCCGGTGTTCCGCAGGTGGCCGCCGCCCGCGACTCCTCGCCCGCACTGCCGGCGGGGGCCCTGGCGCTGGACTACGGCGTGCGCATGCTGGTCATCGCCCTCGCGGCCTGGTGGGGGGCGCGCTGGTTGGCACAGCCGATGGCCCATCTCGTGAGCGCCGCGCAGGTGCTTGGCAGCGGGCTGGCCCATGGGCGCGCGCCGCCCCCGCTGGACGAAGCGAGCGGTACGCACGAGGTACGTGCCGTCGCCACCGTGTTCAACCGCATGGCCGCGCAGATCAGGAAACTCTTCGAGAGCCGCGGCCTGATGATGGCCTCGATCTCTCACGACCTGCGCACGCCGCTGACACGCATGCGCATGCGTGTGGAGACCGCCGACCTGCCCGGCGCGCTGCGTGAACGATGTGTCGCCGACCTCGCGGAAATGAACTCGCTCATTGATGCCGTGCTCGACATCTTTCGCTTCGGCGCGGGAACCACGCGGGCCCTTCAGCGCGTCGACATCACGGCTCTGCTGCAGGCGCTCGTCGACGACCATGCCGAGCAGGGCCGCAGCGTGCGCGCGACGATGCCCGAACAAGCCCTTGTCGCCTGGACCGATGCGCTCTCGTTGCGGCGTATCGTCGACAACCTCGTCGTCAATGCCGTTCGTTATGCCGGAAACGCCGAAGTCGCGCTGACGCGCGGGCCCGAATACCTGCGCATCAGCGTCGAAGACCGCGGCCCGGGCATCGAGCCCGGCCGACTGGCGGATGTCCTGGAGCCCTTCGTGAGGCTGGAGTCCTCGCGCAGCCGCGACACGGGCGGGGCAGGCCTGGGTCTGGCCATCGCATTCGATCTTGCGCAAGGACTTGGCGGCACGCTGTCGCTGCACAACCGCCAGGGCGGCGGGCTCAGCGCCCAGGTGCTGCTGCCGTGGGCGGACGCGCGGCCGTGACCTGCCGGCGTGGCGCATCGGGACACCCACTGGGTGGGCGCCTGCCCCCGCCTCAGGGCTGCAGCACGCGGATGCTGATTTCCGTCCGCTCCTCGTCGAAAGCGCGACTGGCCGGCCGCAGCAGCGCGCGCGCCGATGCTGAGCCGAGTTCGCCCTGCATCTCGACCTCGAACGGTGCCAGTTCGTACTGCGTGTCGCCGGTGCCCGGCGCGAGATTGCCGAGCGCGGCATAGGCCGCGGCAAGCGCCTCGTCATCGTCGCGCAACGGCGCGCCTTCCGGGGCCAGCGACGGCATGGCCGCGTCGGTTTCGTCGTGGTCGCCGCCGGCGTCCATCACCGCCGCGGTGCGGTAGGCATCGGCCTCGGCGTTGGGGTCCATGTGCTCGCGATCGATGATTGCCACGGCCATCTTCGAGCGCAGGTTGGCGAGGCCGGCCGCCGACCAGTTGATGACCAGGTTCTCGAGCTGATCGTGCGCACGATGCAGCACGTCGAGCGGCACCTTGTGCAGGACCTTCAGGCCCTTCTTGGCGATGGCTTGCTCGACGAAGACGAGGTGGCGCATCGTGGTGCGGGTCTCGGGCAACTCGTTCAGCAGCGCCGCCAGTTCGGTGCGAACGGCCATCAACTCCTCGTGGCGCCGGCGCCGCTCGCTCTCCGCGCGGTCGGGTTTGCCGACACCCGGGCCGGGCTTGCGCTCGGCCAGCACGACGTGCAGGTGACCGCCCCGCTCGCGCTTGAGGGAGACGTCGTGTCGGAAGAAGGCGGATGCAAGCTGGCGCACGGGCGACAGCCAACTGGAGAACTTCGACATCGGGGGTTCGGGCGTCGGCGGCCGGTCCAAATGCCGGCCCTCGCCGGGAATTTCGGCCCGCTCCGGGCACCCTTGAGGTCGCTCTGGCGCTCAGGTGTTTCCGCGCGCGACAGCCGGCCGCCTGGCGTCGCACCTCGTTACAGCCGCAGACCTGGGCAGGCTAACCGGCGCAGGTGCGGTTCTTGCCCGAACGCTTGGCTTCGTACAGGCCACCATCGGCGCGCTCGACGGCCGCTTCCAGGGTTTCGCCCGGGCGCCACACGGTGACGCCAGCGGAGAAGGTGACGAACACCTCTTCGCCCTCGTGCAGGAAGAGGCCCGCCGAGAGACTGCGCTGCAGGCGCGTCAGGGCCTGCTGCGCCTGTGCCACGGGCTGCCCCGGCAGCAGCACCACGAACTCCTCGCCGCCAAAGCGCGCGACATGGTCCTCGGGTCGCAGCCGCTTGCTCACTTCGGACGCCAGCACCTTCAGCGCCGTGTCGCCAGCTGCATGCCCAAGGCGGTCGTTGAGCCTCTTGAAATTGTCGATGTCGATCAGCCCCACGGCGAGGGGCTGAGCCGCCTCGACCGCGCGGGCACTGACCTCGACGAAGATCTGTTCCAGCCCGCGTCGGTTGGCCACCTGCGTCAGCGCATCGGTGCTCGCTTCGTCGGAGAGGCGCCGCAGTTCGGCTTCGAGATCGCGCACACGCGTCTCGAGCGCGGCAGCCCGGCTGCTGTCGCGCAGCAGGCGCTCGTGCGAGGCACCGATGGCACTGCGCAAGCCGCGGCTGTCGGCAAGCATCGCCTGCACCACCGATGTCAGCCCTTCGAGGCTGTCGGCAGCCTCGACGGCCGAGGCATGCTGCTCGATCGCCGATTCGAAGCCGCCAGCCTGCTGCTGCAGCGCGCCCACCTCGCCGATCATGCCCGTCAGCAGTTGCTTGAGAGCCGAGCGTGCGGCCTCTCGCTCGCGCTTGGCGCTCGCCTGGCGCGCGCGCGTCTCGGCCAGCATGGCACTGGCGGCGCGCACGGCGCGCACGTCGAGGGCCTCCGCCAGTTGCAGGCTCAATGCCTCGCACTGGCCACGCGACCAGCTTTCATCCTCGGTTAGCTCGACCAGGCCCTGCGACATCTCCGAGCACAGGCCCGTGAGCTGGCGCATCAGTTCGTGGCGCTGGCCGAACCACAGCTTCGCCTGGCCGCAGACCTCGGCCAGGTCGGCGTTCGATCCGTCGGCAACATCGGGTAGCGCGACCTGGGCAGCGCAGTCCTCGGCCAGGCGCCTCAGGCGGCCGACAAGCTCGACGGCGCGCGCATCGCCCTCGCCCAGGCCGACGCACACGGCACCGCTGAGCGCGCGCACGGCGGACTCGGCGGCGGAGGGCTGCGGCGAGCGCTTGTCCTCCGTTTCCAGTGCCGCCGGCATCGAAGGCGTCGTGGGCGCAACGATGGGTCGGACCGCCTCCAAGGGCTCGATACCTTCCGAGAGGCGGTCGCTTTCCCAGGCCTGAAGCAGCGAGCGCAGCCGCTGCGCGAGGCGCTCCTCGTCGCTGCGGCTGCTGTCCAGCACCCGATAGAGACTCTCCTTTCGCCGCGCCGCGGTCCACTGGCGGCCACCCCGCTCGAGGTTGCGCATCAGCCGCTCCATGAGGACCGGCCAGCCCAATGGCGCCGGCCTGGCGCGGTTCGGTGGCGTGCCGGCCTCCTCTGCGAAAGCGCGCGCGTAGTTCTCGGGCGTCGGTTCGAGGTGTGCTTGGGCGAGGCGGCGCAGCGCCCCCTTGGCCAGCGTGGCCACCGCGGCGTGCGTGCTCTGTTCTGCAGCCATGTCGCGAACCCCGTGGCGCGGCCCGGCCTCAGCGGTATCGGCGGACCGAACCGGACAGCTCCGTCACCGTGCCGCCGTCGCCCTCCAGGGCCGCCCCGATCCAGGGCGCCTTGCGGGGCAGCACGGTCTGCTCGAGCCAACGGGCGAGTTCGTCCGGCACGACGGCGCGGCTGAAGAGGAAGCCCTGCATCATGGTGCAACCCAGGCGGTGCAGCACCTCCATCTGGCGTAGCGTCTCCACGCCTTCCGCCACGACGCGCAGGCCGAGCGCACGGGCCAGCGCGATGATGGCCGACACGACCGCGGAGCTCTGCGGCGTGATGCCGAGGTCGCGCACGAAGCTGCGGTCGATCTTCAGCTCGGAGATCGGCAGCGTCGTCAGGTATGCCAGCGAGGAGTAGCCGGTGCCGAAGTCGTCGATCGCGATCTCGACGCCGATCTCGTTCAGCCGGTGCAGCGACGGGATGACGTTCTGCAGTTCCTTCATCAGATTGTCTTCGGTGATCTCGAGGCGAATCGCCCGGTGCGGCACATTGACCGCGGTGACGCACTGATGGATGTGCTCGACGAGGTCGCTGCGCTCGAACATGTGAGTCGGCAGGTTGACCGCGATCGAATCGTTGAAGCCGAACTGCAACTGCCAGGCGCGCGCCTGGCGCGCCGCCTCGCGCAGCGCCCATTCCGACAGCGGCACGATGAGGCCGGTGTCCTCGGCGAGCGGGATGAAGTCGCCCGGCGGCACGAGCTTGCCGCCGCGTTGCCAGCGCATCAGGGCCTCGGCACCGACCATGCGCGAGGCGCGCACGTCGATCTTCGGCTGGTAGTGCAGCACGAGTTCGTTGCGCTCGATGGCGCGGAACAGCGCCGATTCGAGCTCGAGCTTCTCGCGCCCGCGCCCGGCAAGATGCGGGCTGTAGATGGCCGTGGCGTTCTTGCCCTGAGCCTTCACCGAGTACATGGCGACGTCGGCGTTGCGCAGCAGGTCGACGACGGTCTGGCCGTCGCGGGGATAGATGGCGACGCCGACACTGGCCGTGACGAAGCATTCCTGCCCGCCCAGGAAGATGGGATCGCGCAGGGCTTCGAGCATGCGGCGGGCCACGGCCTCGGCATCGAGGTCCTCGGCGACTTCTGGCAGGAGAGCGACAAACTCGTCTCCACCCAGGCGGCCGACCGCCTCCAGCGCCCGGTGAGAGCGGCCGCCGACCGTGTCGATGGCCCCCTCCATCATCTGTTCGCTGTGGCGCACGCAGGCGCGCAGGCGACGCGCCACCTCGACGAGCAGGTCGTCGCCGGCGCTGTGGCCGAGCGTGTCGTTGATGTTCTTGAAGCGGTCGAGATCGATCAGCAGCAGCGCGCACTGGTGCTGCATGCGCCGCGCCACCTCGAGCGCGCGCTCGGCGCGCCAGATCAGCTGGCGGCGATTGGGCAGCCCGGTAAGCGAGTCGAAGTTGGCGAGGTGGCGGATCTTGTCCTCGGCCTGGCGACGGTCGGTCACGTCCTGCACGATGCCGGTGTAACCCGCGCCGTGGCCATGCTCATTGAACTCGGGCTCGGCCTCGACGCGCACGACGCATTGACGTCCGTCGCGCAGCACGAGCGGCACGTCCACCGCCACCACGGTGCTCTGCCGCAGGCAGGCATGCAGCGTGCGCAACAGCGCGCGGCGCTCGTCGGCCGGCACCATGCGCAGCATCTTGCGCAGGCTCACGTCCTCGTGCGGGCCGAAACCACACACGCGCAACGCCTCCTGCGACAACAGCACGCCGCGCCTCTCGTGGCGCCGCCATTCGAAGCTGCCCATGCGGGCCAGATCCTGGGCGCGGGCCAACTCGGACTTGCGACGTTCGAGCTCCATGCGCGTGCGCGCGCTGCGCAGCAGGTAACGCAGGCGGCCTGCGAGCAGGCTCCATTGCGCTGCCTTGACGAAGAAGTCGGTGGCCCCGGCCTCGTAGGCACGGGCGATCGAGGCGTCGTCGTCCAGGCCGGTCAACATCAGCACCGGCACGTTCTCGCAGCCGGGCAGCTTGCGCAGCTTGCGGCAGGTCTCGAAGCCGTCCAAGCCCGGCATCATCGCGTCCAGCACGATGACATCCGGCGTGTGCTCGACGAGCATGGCGAGGGCGCGCTCGCCGCTTGCAGCCTCGGTGATCTCGAAGCCGCGCTCGCGCAGCGCGATGGCGGTCAGGAGCAGATTGACCTCGTCGTCGTCGACGAGCAGCACCTGGGGGCGCTCGGGCAGGTCGTCGAAGGCGGACATCGTCGGGGTCGTCATCGCTGGCGGCCGTTCATCCACGCAGGATAGTGCGCACTGCCACCAGGGCGGCTTCGGCCAGCGCGATCAATTCAGCGACATCGTGGGTTTGTGCCGTCGCCCCTTGGCGCACGCGTTGTTCGAACGCCTCACAGGCGCGTGCGAGGGCCAATGCCCCGACACTGGCCGAGGAGGACTTCAGCGTATGCGCCAGCCCGCCCAGCACATGCGCTTGGGGCGCGGCAAGTTCGGCGCGCATCAGATCGAGCTGACGCACGAGCGAACTCTCGTAGGCCGCCAGCACTCGCGCGACAACGCCATGCTGGCCCTCGGGGTCGAGCTCGCGCAGGCGCGCCAGGGCGCCTTCGTCCAGCACGGGGTCGGGCATCGCGGGGTCGGGCGACGGGCTGCTCATGCGCTGGACTGGATCAGTGGGCTCGGTAGACGGGATCGCGGGGTCGGAGGCGGTGCCGGACGCGAGCCGTCGGCCGGCCATTGTCATGCGCCCCACCGACGACACGCGCAGCAAGGCGATCGCCTGCCCCTGTTTCGGCCCAGGTCGTGTGAACTTGAGGTGGTCGCATCCGCGGCGAACACCATCCGCTCCGTACAATTTCCGGCATGTCGCGCTCTCACAGGCTGCAGGGGGCCCGCCGGGCGCGATTCGCAGCGGCCTGGGCCGCGTTTTGCCTGGTCGCGTGCATGACCGGGTGCGGCGCGGAGGCGTCTGCCATTGCGACGGACTTGCCGTGGCTCTTCATCACCGTGGCGTTCGTGGCCAATGCCGCGGCCTTCTTCGCGTGCGGCCACCTGCTCGCCCGCTCGCGGCAGCCACGCGGCGACCGCGAGGCCCCGGCAGAGACGCCGCCTGCCGAACCGGTATCGGCCACGAACATCGACGCCGGCGAGCTCCTCGAGGCGCTGGCCGGCGCGGCCCTGCTGGCCACGCGGCAGCCTCAAACGCCTGCCGTGCTCTGCCTCAATGCGCCCGCACGCTCGATCTGGCCGCATGCCGGGGTCGGCGCGCCGCTCGAGACCCTGACCGGGCTGAGCCCGGCGGCGCGGTCCACGCTCGATGCCCTGCGCCCCGGGCAGGCCATCAGCTTCGATGGGTGGCGACTGGCGATGCTCCCGGACGGATCCGGGCCGGAGGCGGCGCGCTACCTGATCGTGCAGTTGCCAGGCGCGTCGGCCGAGGGCGAACTCTTCGGCTCGACTTTGTCGCACGACCTGCGCGCGCCGATCCGCGTCGTCGAAGGCTTCACCCGCATCGTCAAGGAGGACTACGGCGGGCAACTCGACCGCGTCGGCAACGACCACCTCGACCGCGTGCTCGGCGCGGCGGCGCGCATGAACCTGATGATCGACGCTCTGCTGACGATGGCCCGGCTGTCGGCGCAACCACTGGCGCGCCAGCCGGTGGACCTGTCGCAACTGGCGTTCTACGTGCTCGACGATCTGCGCCGCGGCGGCGGCGCGCGCACCGTCGAGGTGGACATCGAGCCCGGGCTCAGCGCCAGCGGCGACCCCACCCTGCTGCGCCTGGTGCTCGAGAACCTGCTGGGCAACGCCTGGAAGTACACCTCGCGCGCCGAGAACACCCACATCGCCGTGCGCGGCGCCTCGCACAACGGCGAACGCGCCTTCGCCATCAGCGACAACGGCGCGGGGTTCGACATGCGCTCGGCCGACCGGCTGTTCGGCCTCTTCCAGCGCCTGCACAGCGCCAACGACTTTCCCGGCCATGGCGTCGGCCTCGCCTCGGTACGCCGCATCGTGCGCCGCCATGGCGGCGACATCTGGGCCGAGGGCCGGCCCGGCCAGGGCGCGACCTTCACCTTCACGCTCGGGTGAGGCCCGAGGCGCTCGGTTCACCGACTCCCGAGATTCACTCGCCGCTGCGCGCGAGTTCCTCGACCGCACCGATCAACCGCTCGGCCTGCGCCGCGCCCGTGATGCCCAGTTCGTTGGCCAGACGCTGGAGCCGGGCGAAGGCCTGCGTGCGCGTCAGCGAATGGCGGTGCATGAGGATGCCCACGGCCAGCGGCATCGGGTCGGACAGGCCGTCGCGCGCCACGGGCGCCACTGGCGCCGCCAGCGCCGGCTCGGCCTTGATGCGCGCGAAGGCCGCCTCGACGCCGGGCACGATCTGGCCCACGTCGAGCGGCTTCACCAGGTAGGCCAGCGCACCCAGGCGCTGCACTTCGGCCACCGTGGCGTCGTCGGAGAACGCCGACAGGAACATGAACGGGATGCGATACGCATCGCGCAGCGTCGCCGCCACGTCGAAGCCGCTCTTGCCCTCCATGCGGATGTCGAGCAGCGCCAGTTGCGGCCGGTGCTCGCGGGCGAGCAGGATGGCGTCGTCACCGTTGTCGGCGTCGATCACCTCGTAGCCGGCCTGCGCCAGCCCGTGCGCCACGGTGGCCAGCACCAGGCGATCGTCGTCGACGACCAGGATGCGGCCCTTCGAGACCGGCGGGCTCGCCGGTCCGCTCGGCGGGGCACCTGGAGCGGAGGACATGGCCGGATTGTCACCCAGGCGTGGCCACCGCCACGCCATTGCCGGCGATTGCAGCCGCCGCCCCGTCGGGCAGGCGCACGCTCGGCGGCTGCAGGCGCAGCGTCGCAACCACCTCGGCGCCCTGCGCAACGAGAGAGAGCTGAGCCCCCCGGCGCGGCAGCAGCGCACGCACCAGACCGAGGCCGGACACGCCGGCCGGCACCCGCTCGAGCTCGAAGCCTTCCTTCAGGCGCCCGGCCGCGGCAACGCAGATGCGCACCTGCACGCCCTCGTCCAGCACCTGCACGCGCACGACCGTGCCCTCGCCATGCTTGACCGCGTTCGTGAGCAGTTCATTCAGGATGAGCGCGAGCGGAATCGCCTCGGCCTCGGGCAGCAGGTGCTTCGCCGTTCCAGCCTGCACCTCGATCGCCCGCCCGAAAGTGCGCTGCACCGCCTGGGCGATGGAGCCGACCAGCCGCGCCACCGCCAGCGGCCCACCCTGCGCGGTCTGCCCCAGCGGCCCACCCACCTGCAACCCGTAGACCTGGGCGATCGCCTGCACCTGGCTCACCGCCTCGATGAGCACGCCGGCCACCTCCGGGCGACGGTCGGCGTTCTGCTTCAACAGGCCGGCCACCCCCTGCAGGTTGTTCTTGATGCGATGGTGCACCTCGCGCACGAGCACCTCTCGCTGCGCGATGGCCTCGCGCAGGCGCGCTTCGTTGGCCGCGCGCTGCTCGGTGACGTCGCTGGCGAGCAGCATCACCTGCCCCACCTCGCCGAACTGGTCGCCGGCCGCACCGAGCGCGGCGACGCGGCAGTCCCACACGCGCAGAGAAGCCGCGTCGCCGGAAGTCTGGTCGCCTGTTCCTGCCGAGCCGGTGCGCTCGTCGCGCCACTCGTGCGAGGCCGCCTCGCCGGGCGCGACCGAGCCGAGCCATCCGGCCAGCGCCTCGCCCAGGGCACGGTTGGGCAGGTTCGGCAGCGCCAGCACCGCCCTTTCGTTGCCGGCACCACCGTCGTCGATGCCGAACAGCGCCGCCGCCGTGCGGTTGATCTGCAGCAGCTGGCCACGACGCGCATCGAACAAGGCGATCGCCAGCGGCGCCGTCTCGATGAGGCGCTGCAACGAGGCCTGCGTGCGCGCGATGCTCACCTCGGCCTGGCGGCGGCGCTCGATGTCGAGGAAGGCGAAGGTCAGCTGTGTCGTGCCGGTGTCGAGCGTGCTCGCCACCGCGTTGCCCACGACCCAGAACTCGCGTCCGTCGCGGCCGCGCAGCCGACACTCGAACGTATCGATCCGCCCCTCGCGCGCCCGCTGCCACCAGTCGGTGCGGCGCAGCGGATGGTCGGGCTCCGGCGTGGCCACGGTGCTGATCGGCTCGCCGACAAAGTCCGCCAGCTCGCCGGAGAACATGCGCCGCGCCGAGCGGTTCATCCAGTCGATGCCGTCCGCGCCCACCGTGACAATGCCCACGAGCACCGAGTTAAGCACGGCGCGCGTGCGCTCGGCCTGCGCCGCCAGCGCTTCGCGCGCACGGTGCCGCTCGTCGACATCGACGAAGGAGCAGATGCTCGCCAGGCCGGGCTCCGCGCCGGGGGAGTCGGCCAGGCCCTCGGCGTCGAGCGCGCGCACGGCCACCTGCACCCAGCGCAGGCTGCCGTCGCGGTGTCGCAGCAGGCGTTCGTCGGCGAAGCGGCCCGACTGCCGGAGCGCGCTCGCGACACGCGCCTCGAAATCGACGCAGGCCCGCGCGTCCTCGTACAGCTCGGCCGGATCCAGCGTGCCCAGCTCAGGGACCGCGTAGCCGGTCAGCTGCGCCATCGCCTGGTTGGCGCGCACGAAGCGTGTGCCGCGCTGCACCACCATGCCCACGTCGGAGAGATTGAAGACCAGCTCACGGTCCGACAGCGCGCGCTCGAGTTCGGCCTGCTGGGCCTTCAGGCGCGTGATGTCGGTGAGCACGGCCACCGCCTCGGCCGTCTCGCCGCCACTGTCGGCCCGTCGCACCGAGAGCGCCACCCAGCGCGCGGGTGGCGCGGCCGCGGCAGCAGACGCTGCGCCCGCGCGCATGGCACCCCCGGTGGGCACATCGGCGGCCAGCTCGAACTCGACGTCGTAGCGCCGCTCGCTCTGCAGCGCCGCCAGCGCCTCGGCCACCACCGACTCGGGCACGCCCTGCCGGCCGAGGATCTCGGCCAGCGAGGCGCCCGCGGCGGCACCCGGCTCGAAGCCCAACATGCGCTCGAACGGCCGGTTGCAGCGCACCAGCGCCGGCCCGCGCAGGTAGGCGATGCCGGCCGTCGAGCTCTCCAGGATGGTCGTCAGCTCGCGCAGCAGTTGCGCGTTGCGCCGCTGTGCCAGCTCCTGCTCGGTGACATCGAGCGTGACCACCGAAGTCGTCGGCCGGCCGGCGGCCAGCACGCCCGGCTCGACGCGCGTGAGCAGCCAGCGCACGCCGAGCTCGGCATGGCGGACCGCGTAGCGCACCTCGATGCGGCGGCCTTCGCGCAGCGCACGCTGCAGGCGCTCGTAGTCGGGCAACGAGTCGGCCACGACAAGTTCGCGACTGATGTGGTGCAAGGCACTGCGGGCCGACGGCGCGGGCGTCGGCACGCTCTCCTGCGGGCTCGGCGGCCGCGGCGCATCGGCAGGGGCATGGCGGGAATCGAGCCAGCCACGCGCCGGGTCGAAGGTCGCGACGCCGATGCTGGCCGTGCTCATGAGCATGCCCTTCTCGAGTTGCGCGAGATCGCGCTCGTCCTCGGCGCTGCGGTCCTCGACGACCGCCATGATGCGGCCCGTCGATCCCTCGCCGCCCGGGGTTCCGGGCAGGCCGGCCGGCCCGGACATGCGCGCCAGTCGCGCCACCAGGCGCCGGCTTCGCCCCGCGGCCAACGGTACGAGCGCCTGGCGCACCAGCACGGGCGCGCCCGGAAGGAGCGCAGGGTGCGCGCGGCCGCCGTCCGGTGCGTCCTCCCAACCGAGCAGGTGGCGCAGTTCCGGGCCGGCGTCGGGCAGTACCTCGGGCACGCGCTGCACGAGCGTCTCGAAGGCCGCGTTCGAACGCACGATCAGCCCGTCGTCGTCGTAGACGAGCATGCCCGCGCCGGCAAGCTCGAACCACTGGTCGAGCTCGTCCTCGCCGCGGCGCACCTGCTCGCGCGCGCGGCTCTCGAAGCTCAGGTCCTGCATGAGGGCCAGCCAGCGAGGCACGGCCCGTCCGTCATCTTGCGGCTCGGCCTGCAGGGGCTGCAAGGCGAGCGAGAGCCAGTTCTCGCGTCCACGCCCGTCGGTCAGGCGCAGGGGCAGCAGCGGCGCCGGCGCGCCGCCCGCCAGAGCCTGCAGCGCCTCGCTGCGCTCGGCCTCGTGCGCCTCGCGCTCGGCCGCCGGCAGCAACGATGTCAGCGACCGGCCACGGGCCTTCAGCGCCGCCGCCGGGCCAAGCAGTTCTTCGAAGCTCGGGTTGAGCGCCAGCAGCCGGAAGTCCACATCCAGCAGCGCCGCCGCGAAGGGCATGCGCCACAGCGCCGCAAGCCCCGTAGCGGACAGCACCGGTTGGGTCGGATCGAAGGGATCCGGTGGCGGCACGTCGTCCACCAAGGCGTCGAACAGGCTGGCTTGCCTCTGTGACATCACCGCGGCGGCTGGCGCTCGTGAATCGCTCAGTCGACCAGCCGGGCGGCCTTCAGCGCCGCGAGCAGCGCTGCGTTGACTTCGAGAGGCTGCAGCATCAGCTGCTCGGACGCCTCACGGATGTCGAACACGGCCTCCTGCTCCACGGCCTGCACGAGTTGCAGGTAGGGCTGGTAAGGCCCGCCCTCGCCCAGCAAGGCCAGGCGCACCCGCTCGGGCACGGGCACGCCCTCCAGCAACTGGGCCACGGGCTGGCGCAGCAGGCGGTCGAGCAGCGAGAAGATGCCGCAGATGAACATCTCGGCGGACATCTCGGGGTCGCCGTGCGGCCGGGCTAGTTCTTCCATGAACAGGCCGCGGCGCACCGCGGCGTGCATGGTGACGCGTGCACCCGGCTCGTTCGACGAACTGGCCAGCAGCAGCGCCAACCAGCGCTTGAGCCGCTGGTGACCCAGCAGCATCACGGCGTGGCCAAAGGAGTTCACCTCCACGGAAAGGCCGAAGGCGGGCGAGTTCAGGTAGCGCAGCAAGCGGAACGCGATGGTCGGCTCGCGCTTGAGCATGGCCTCCAGGCGACTGGCCGGCTCTTCACGGTCCACGCCGCGGATGAGGTCCATCACCACCGTCACGTCGGCCGGCACGGGTCGCTTGAGGTCACCCTTCAGCACCGCCTCGTCGCGCGACCAACCGAGCACGGCGACCGCACCGCGCTGGAAGGCCTGTTCGGCCTCGGCAGAGGTGCGCACGCCCGTCTGCACGGTGGTCACCTTGCGCACGCCGGAGGTGGCGCCGGCGCCACCGTCGGTGCGGCGCTCCTCGCCGGCATCGACGAGCGAGTGGCTGAAACAGGCCAGCACCTCTGGGGGCAGCGGCTTGAGCGGTCGGCCCTTGATGAGCAGCACGCTGCCGGCCCGGTGCAGCGCCGCCAGGGCGTCCGCCTGGGCTGGATCGCCGGCCATGAACGCCGGCACCTCGATCAGGAACTGCCCAGGCGGGCACGTCGCGAGCACCGCTCGCAAGAGGCTCTCACCGGCGATGTTGAGCGCCACCGGCTTTTCCGCGCCGGGCGCCCGCGCGCCGGCAACCACCGGGTCGAGCGGCCGCATGGGCTTGCCGTCGGCACTGGTCTGCGGCCGGGGCCAGACGGCCTCGAGCGCGGTCATCAGCGACGTGGCATCCGCGGCACTGCCGAGGGCATCGGGCCGCTCGGGAAAGATGGTGAGCCGCGTGGCCACCACCTCGCGGCGGCGGTCCACCATCGGGCTGTAGCCCAGGGCCACCTGGCCCAGCACGGAATGCTCTTGCATGTGGTTCTCGCCCCCTGTCAAGCCCAACCGGCCGGCGGCGGCCCCCTGCGACGGCTCGCGCCGCCGGAAGTCTCTCGGAAGACCGCAGCCCCTCAGCGCAGGTAGTCGAACAGCGACATGCGCTGCACGATGGAGTACGACTGGAGCGCGGCATCGTAGCCGCTCTGGCGGGCCTGGAAGTCGGAGACGGCGGCCACCATGTCCAAATCCTCACTGCTCGAGCGCTCCTCCTGGGCTTCGAGCTTGCCCTGGGCCAGGCGATCCTCGATGTCGTCGGCACGGCGCAACGATTCGCCGGTGCGCGAGCGCCAGCGCGACAGGTTCTCCGCGAGCGCGTCGATGTCACCGAGGCCGTCTCGCACCCCCTGCGCGATGACCGTGGTGTCGCGCCCGGGCGTGGCCAGTTCGCCGGCGACGCGGTCGAGCACGTCGAACACCGACAGCGTCGCGCCCGGGTTCTGCGGATCGGGCGCCTGCAGCCAGGCCGCGCGGCCGTCGACCGTGAGCGGGGTCGCCTCGCCGGAGGCCGTGTAGAGCTCGCCGGCGGCGGCGACATAGGTCACCCCGCCAATGCCGTCCACGAGCGGCGGCTGGTCGGCGCCCTGGCCGCCGAACAGGTAACGACCGGCGCCGTCGCTGCGGTTGGCCAGCGTCAGCAGGTCGTTGCGCAGGCCTCGGATCGAGTCGGCGAGCGAGGCGCGCTCGGCATCGCTGAACGAACCGTTGCCGGCCTGCATGACCCGTTCACGCACCTGCTGCATCAGTTCGCCGGCGTCGCCGAGCGCCGCCTCCACCTGCTGCATCGCGCTGCGGCTGGTGTCCAGCGCGCGCTGGTCGGCTTCGGCCCGGTTGACGGCGGCCATCGCGCGCTCGGCGCGAGCCGCCGCCGCGGGGTCGTCGCTGGCACGGATCACGCGCTTGCCGCTCGTGAGCCGCTCCTGCGCCTCGGTCATCTCCTGCTGGCGTCGCTGCAGGTTGCGCACGCTGTTGTCGAAGGCGTTGGCGGCGGTGATGCGCAGGGACAAGGGGCGTCTCCGTTCGTCAAGTGTCAGTGGGGGTCAGTAGGTCAGGGGGCTTCGTCATCGAGCGCCGGCCGTCTGCAGCAGCGTCTCGAAGATCGACTGCGCGACCTGCAGCACCTTGGCCGCGGCCTGGTAGCTCTGCTGGTAGGCGATGAGCCGCGCCGCTTCCTCGTCGAGGTTGACGCCGGTGCGGCCGGCCAGGGCCTGCTCGCTCTGCGCCGAGACCGCCGAGCTCAGGTCCACGGCCGACCGCGTGCCCTGCACGCGAACTCCGACACGGGACATGGCCTGCGCGTAGGCATCGACCGGGTTCAGCCCGTCCACCAGCGGCTGGTCGCGCAACGCCAGCAGGGCCAGCGCATTGCCGTTGTTGGTCGTGATCGCGCCGGCCGGGGTCGGCTCCACGGTCAGGACGTCGCCGCTGCGCGGCGCCCCGGCCAGCTTCAGGCTGAAGCCGTTGATGTCGGTGGGCGGCTGCGGTACCGCGTTGCCGGCACTCCAGGTACCCGTGCCGCTGGCAACGAGCGCGTTGCTGCTGTCGAAGAGCTGCCAGGCATAGCCCCCGGCGTCGTCGGTGAAGGTGACGCGCGCAGTCGCGCCGGGCACGGGCAGGGGCGAGCTCGTCACCTGGAGCGACGCAACGGTGCCGGTACCGACGTTGCTCGCGCTGGCCAGCGCGATCAGCGGCGACGCCGCCGCCAGGTCGCGCGGGTCGTTCAGCAGCGCGGAGAAGTTGTTGGCCGCCCGTGCCACGGGCTGCAGCAGGAAACGGTCGCCCGGCGACGCCGCCGGCGGGCCGACATCGATGCGCATGCCGTCGACCACGTCGCCGCTGGCGATGCTGCGCACGAGGCCGTCGGACAGGCGGGTCAGCTGGTAGTTCCCGGGCGTCGCGAGGTCGGGCACGAGGTCATAGTCGCTCGCTTCCAGCGCCGAGGCGTCGGTCACCGTCAGCGCCACGGCCGTCAGCGGCACACCCGCGCCGTCACGGGCGTTGGCGGCGTGGGCGGTCGCCATCGGCGCCCCGATGCCGAACATTGCCGGGCCGGCCGTGCTGCCCAGCGGCGGCTGCAGCGTCAGGCCGAGCGCCTGCTGCTCGTTGACTGCGTGGCCAATGGCCGCAGCCATCTGGCCCACCAGGTTGCGCGCCTCGACGAGGTCTTCGTTCTGGAAGCGCAGCACGCCGGCGATGCTGCCGCCGCCGAGCAGCTGCGCCGAAAGCGGGCGAACGACACCGTTCTCGCGCAGCCCGATCGCCATGCGCATCGGGTCGCTCGGGTCGGTCGTCAGGGCCAGTTCAGCGGCGTCGGCGCCCAGGACGAGGCGCTGGCCGCCACCGATGAAGATGCCCATCGAGCCGTCTTCGGCCTCGATGCGCGTGACGCTGATCTTGTCGCTCAGCTGCGCGATGAGGCGGTCGCGCTCGTCGAGCAGGTCGTTGGGCGGCTGGCCGAGGCCCTTCATCGCGGCGATGCGCTGGTTGGCCTCGGCGATGGACTTGGCGAGCGAGTTCACCTCGCTCGCCGCGGCGCGCAGGTCGGAGTTGACCCCTTGCTGCCGGTCGTCCAATGCCGCGCCGGCGGCAGAGAAGCGCGAGGCGAGGTCGCCGGCGCGCGCCAGCACCACCTGCCGCGTGCTCGCGTCGTAGGGTCGGTTCGAAAGGTCGAGCATCGAGTTGAGAAAGCTCGATGCCGCGTAGCCGAGCCCCTGCTCACCGGGCGGGAACACGTCTTCCAGCCGCTCGAGCTGCGTCAGCCGTGCCGCGTCGAGCGCGGCCAGCGAGCGCGCGCTGGCCGCCTCGCGCGTGAGGAAGGCATCGTGGGCCCGCACCACGCTGGTCACGTCCACGCCCTTGCCCATGTAGCCGGCGCCGGTGAACTGACCCTCGCTTGTCTCCAGCATCACCGACTGCCGCGAGTAGCCGGTCACGTTGGCGTTGGCGATGTTGTGGCCGGTGGCCTGCAGCGCCGCGTAGCTGGCGGTCAGGGCACGCATGCCCAGGGACATCAAGGCGCCGGCACTCATGGGCGGATCTCCTGTGGGCTCACGCGGTCGGGCTGCCTGGTTGCGGTCTTCACGCGGCCAGGCTGCGCTGCAGCGAACATCACGTGGTCAGGCTGCGCTGCAGCGAACATCACGTGGTCAGGCTGCGCTGCAGCCTGAGGGTGGTATTGATCACGCGCGTTAGCTTGTCGGCATACGCGGGATCGGTGGCATAGCCGGCGCGCTGCAGGCCCTGCGCAAAGGCCACGGCGCCGCCCTGACCTTGCAGTGTGCCCTTGGCGGCGCGCGAGGCGATGCCGGCGTAGCGCGGGCTGTCCTGCATCAACTTGCCATAGTCGGCGAACGACTCGGCGTAGCTCGAGTAGGCGCGAAACCGGGCCACCACCTTCTGCGGCTGGCCGTTCACGTACTCGGTGGTCGTGATCTCGGCCACCGGGCCTTTCCAGTTCGCCCCGGCCTTGATGCCGAACAGGTTGTAGGAGGGGCTGCCGTCGGCGTGGCGGATCTCCTTGCGGCCCCAGCCCGTCTCGAGCGCGGCCTGCGAGATCATGAAGGTGGCGGGAATACCGGTCTTCGCCTCGGCGGCGCGTGCGGCATCCTGGTGCTGATCGACGAAACCGGCGGCGCCCTTCTGCGGCACGCGCGTCGGGCGGGCGTCGAGCGGCGCGACGGTGTTGTTGGCACTGCCCGTGGCAGGGATCGGCCCGGGCGTGAGCCCCATCTGGCGCTCGAGGTGGCGCGTGATGGCCTCGTGCAGACCGCCGGGCAGGCCGGCCAGTTGCTGCGAATACTGCTGGTCCAGCATCTCGGTGCCCATGGTGCCCGAAGCACCCCCCAGGCTTTCCGCGCTGGCCAGGGTGGTGGCGCGCATGCTCTTCATGAGCTCGTTCATGAAGAGGGCCTCGAACTGCTTGGCGGCCTGCCGCACGGCGGCCTTGGGGTCGGTTGCCGCCTTGCTGCGCAGCGCGTCGAGGCCCCGCACGTCGGTGGCCAGGGCGGAGGGCAACGCCGTTCCGGCGCCGTAGACACCGGGCATGTCAGATCACCTCGATCTCGGCGTTGAGCGCGCCGGACGTCTTCATCGCCTGCAGGATGGCCAGCAGGTCCAGCGGCGTGGCACCGAGCGCCGAGAGCGCCTTCACGACATCGGTGAGCTTGGCGCCGGCGCCCATCTGGATCAAGGAGCCGGGGTGTTGGACCACGGAGATGTCGGTGCGGTCGCGGGACACCGTCTGCCCGCCAGAAAGCGGTGTTGGCTGGCTCACCACAGGGGTGTTGGTGATCGTGACCGAGAGGTTGCCGTGCGCCACGGCACAGGCCGCGAGCGTCACGGCCTCGTTCATGACGATGGAGCCGGTGCGCGCGTTCAGGACGATGCGTGCTGCCGGCCGCGCCAGCGAGATCGGCAGGTTCTCGATGTCGGCGAGGAAGCCCACGCGCTCGTCGCCACGCGGCGCCTTGACGCGGATGGTGCGGCCATCCAGGGCGCTGGCCGTGCCGGCGCCCTTGGCCGCGTTGATGGCATCGGCCACGGCGCGGGCGGTAGCGAAGTCGCTGGCGTTCAGGCCCAGTTGCAAGGTCTCGCCATCCATCAGCGGCGTGGGGACGGAGCGCTCGACCGTGGCACCCTCGGGCACGCGGCCGGCCGAGAGATGGTTGATCTGCACCTTGCTGCCTCCGGCCGAGGCGCCGGCACCGCCGACGATGAGGTTGCCCTGCGCCAGCGCATAGATCTGCCCGTCGGCGCCCTTCAGCGGCGTGGCGATGAGCGTGCCGCCACGCAGGCTCTTGGCGTTGCCCACGGAGGAGACGTTGACATCGATGTTCTGGCCCGGTGTCGCGAAGGCCGGCAGCTGCGCCGTGACGAGCACCGCCGCCACGTTGCGCAACTGCATGCTGGTGCCGGCTGGCACCGTGATGCCCAGTTGCTGCAGCATCGCCTGCAGGCTCTGCGTCGTGAAGGGAGTCTGCGTCGTCTGGTCGCCCGTGCCATCGAGGCCGACGACGAGGCCATAGCCCACCAGCTGGTTGCTGCGCACGCCCTGGACGGCCGCCACCTCCTTGATGCGACGCGCGCTGCCGGCGGAGACGGAGGCGGTCTGGGCCACCGCGGGTGCCGCCACCTTCTGCGCGCGAGCGTCCACCGGCCACCACAACGCCGCGGTGGCGGCGATGAAGGCCAAGGCCAGCAGCACCCGAAGCCCGCGCTCGGCCAGCGCCTGCCAGGCGCCCAGGAGCTCGCCGTCCGCGCCCGAGCAGACGAGCTCCAGCAGGCTGTCCTCGGCATCGGCTTCGATGCCGTCGAATTCGAACTCGCTCGCGAGGCTGGCCATGGCGCAGTCCTCAGAACGGAAGGAGCGAGAGGAAGACGCGGCCGAGCCAGCCCATCGCCTGGGCCTCGGCCTGCGCGCCACGGCCGCGCTGCTCGAGCCGCACGTTGGCGATGTGCGCGCTCTGCACGAGGTTGCCCGGCTGGATGGCGCGCGGGTCGACCTGGCCGGAGAAGCGCAGCACGTCGACGTTCTGGTTCACGCCGATCTGCTTCTCGCCGGCGATCAGCAGGTGCCCGTTGGGCAGCACGCCGCGCACGACCACGGTGATGGTGCCGCTGAAGTCGTTGCTGTTCTCCACCGCGCCCTTGCCCTCGAAAGTGTTGCTCGAGTTGCCGGCCGCTCCGGCGCGCGAGAACGAGTTCGGCGCGATGCCCGGAAGCGCCGTGACGCCGGCGGCGACGCTGCCGCTCTTGTCGATGCTGCTGGTGCTCTTCTGCACCGCCGTGACCTTCTCGACGATCTGCACGACGAGCGTGTCGCCGACCAGCCGGGCGCGGTGGTCCTCGAAGAGCGGCCGGTAGTTGGTGGCCTTGAAGATGGAGCCGCCGGCGGCGCTCAGCGGCGGCGGCGCTTCGGGCACCGGCGGCGCGGTCTCGGCGACCTCGACGGTGGGGCCGAGAAAGACGCAGCCCTGCAATGCCAGCAGGGCGCAGGCACCAACGAAAGCGGTGAAGACGGTGAGCAGGAAGCGGGTCATCGGTTTCGGCCGGGAACGTGGCAGGCGTGGGCGATTCGGGTCAGACCTGGCTCAGACGCTGCAGCATCTGGTCACTCGTCTGGATGGCCTTGGAGTTGAGCTCGTAGGCGCGTTGCGTGGCGATCATCGTCACCAGCTCCTCGACGACATTGACGTTGCTGCCCTCGAGGAAGCCCTGCTGCACGGCGCCCAGGCCATTGCTGTTGGCCGCGCCCGCGGTGGCGGTGCCCGAGGCGGCGGTCTCGGCGAAGACGTTGCCGCCGCGCGGGTCGAGGCCGGCCGGATTGATGAAGTTGGCGAGCTGGATCTGGCCGATGGCCTGCGCCTGCACCTGGCCCGGAATGGTCGCGGAGACCGTGCCGTCGGCGCTGATGGTGATGGCCGTGGCAGTGGCCGGCACGGTCAGGCCCGGCTGCAGGGCGTAGCCGGCATTGGTGACGATCTGCCCCGCCGCGTCGACCTGGAAGGCACCGTCGCGCGTGTAGCCGGTGGTGCCGTCGGGCAACTGCACCTGGAAGAAGCCCGAGCCCTTGATGGCCAGGTCGAGGTTGTTGCCGGTGCCCGTGAGCGCACCCTGGCTGAAGTTGCGCGTGCTCGCGGCGGCGCGCACGCCCAGGCCCACCTGCAGACCCGTGGGCAGCTGGCTCTGCTCGCTCGTGGACGAACCCGCGGGACGCAGGTTCTGGTACATCAGGTCTTCGAAGACGATGCCGCCGCGCTTGAAGCCGTTGGTGCCGACGTTGGCCAGGTTGTGCGCCACGGAGTCCAGCTTGGTCTGCTGGCCTTCCATGCCGGTCTTGGCGATCCAGAGGGAGCGGAGCATCGGGGGCCTTCGGTGATGACAGCGGGGGTGGCGTCATCTTGGCCCGGGGAGCCCTTGGGGGAGCCCTCGAATAGGGCCGGTTGGAGGGCCCTTTACCGGGGCCTCGCAGGGCGGGAGCCCGGCCGATGCCTTGCCGTCGCGGCGAAGCGAGACGGCAGCAGTGCTTCTACTGCGGCGCGAGAAGCTTAGTCGCACCCTGCTCGCGCTGCTCGGCACCTTGCAGCACCTTCATCTGCTGCTCGAACTGGCGCGCCGCGGCGATCATCGCAACCATCGTCTCCACGGCGCTGACGTTGCTGCCCTCCAGCGCGCCACTTTGCAGGCGCGCGGTCGGGTCGACCGGCAGGTCGCCGGCGTCGGGGCCGCCGACGCGGAAGAGTCCGTCCGCGCCGCGCTCGAGCGGCGTCTCGGGCGTGACGAGCTTCAGCCGCCCCACCGGCGTCGGCCGGCCATTCGCGGTGGTCGCAGTGATGGTGCCGTCGCTTGCCACCTCGAGAGTCGCGCCCGCGGGCACGGCGATCGGCCCGCCGTCGCCCAGCACGGGCAGGCCGGAGGGCGTGACGAGCTGACCCTCGGCACTGACCTGCAGCGCACCGGCGCGCGTGTAGGCCTCGGTGCCCTCAAGCGACTGCACGGCCAGCCACGCCCTGCCCTGCGGCGCCACGTCGAGTGCGCGGCCGGTGGTCTGCAGCGGCCCGGCGCGGTCGTCGTAGCCGACGGTCGATTCCAGCGCATAGACGCGCGTACTGGCGCCGTCGCCGCGCACCGGCACGGCCCGGAAGGCCTGCATCTCCGCGCGGAAGCCCGTGGTCGAGGCATTGGCCAGGTTGTGCGCCAGCACGTCCTGGCGCTGCATGGTGGCCTTGGCACCGGCCATGGCCAGGTAGATGAGGCGGTCCATGCGCTAGCGCCTCGTGGTCATTGCCGCGGGAACGGCGATCAGCGCAGGTTGACCAGGGTCTGCAGGACCTGGTCTTCCGTCTTGATCGTCTGCGCGTTCGCCTGATAGATGCGTTGCGCCGTGATCATGTTCACCAGTTCGGAGGTGAGGTCGATGTTCGGTTCCTCGAGCGCGCCGGCCTGCAGCACGCCGATGTTGCCGTCGCCGGGCACGCCGCCCACCGGGTCGCCGGAGACGTAGGTGCGGATCCAGCCGTTGTCACCCATCGGCTGCAGGCCTTGCGGGTTGCGGAAGTTCGCCAGTTCGACCTGGCCCGCCGGGCGCGACTGCCCGTTCGAGTAGCGGGCCATCACGATGCCGTTGCCCTCCACCGCGATGGCGGTCAACTGGCCGGCGGCGAAGCCGTCCTGGGCGAGGTCGGTGACGCCGAAAGGCGAGCCGAACTGGGTCGAAGAGGTGACGTCGAACATGACACCGAGGATGGGCTGCGTCACGGCCCCGGCGCTGTTGGTGGTGGTCGGCACGTCGAAGGCGACGGGGCCGGTCGGCGCAGTGGGCGCGCTGCCGTCGGGGGCGAAGGTGATGGTCGTGATGGGTGCCGGCGCGCCGGCGGTGCCGGCCACGGTGGCGCCGTTGGCGGTGGCGTAGACGTCCCACACGCCATCGGCCGTCTTCTGGAAGAAGTAGGTCAGCGAGACCGGGTTGCCGAGCGTGTCGTACACGGCCAGCGAGGTGGCGCTGTTGTAGGTGTCGGCGTCGTTGAAATCGATGAACGGCGCCGCCGCAGGCTGCGTCACGCCCTGGCGCGCATCGAGGTTCATCTCGAGGTCGATCTCGGTCGTCGGCTGGGGTGCGACGCCGGCGGTGGGCAGCTGCAGCGCCACCGCCTGCCCGGGCTGGATGGCGCCGAGCGCGTTGGCGGCATAGCCCATCAGGCGCAGTCCGGCGTTGTTCACGACGTAGCCGTCGCGGTCGAGCTTGAACTGGCCGTTGCGCGAGTAGGTGATGGGGCTGACGCCGTCGGTCAGCTGGAAGAAGCCGGCGCCGTTGATGGCGAGGTCCATCGGGTTTTCGGTCGTGCGGATGTTGCCTTGTGTGAACTGCTGCGACACGGCGGCGAGGTTGGTGCCGATGCCGATGCCGCTGCTGCCGGCGCCGTTGAGGGACATTGCGAACATGTCGCTGAACTCGGCACGCGAGACCTTGGCGCCGAAGGTGTTGGCGTTGGCGATGTTGTTGCCGATCACGCTCAGGTTCTTGCTGGTCGCGTTCAGTCCGGAGA
>JAEUPE010000117.1 GCA_016790435.1 Rubrivivax sp.
CGAGGAGCGCCTGGCCGGCAAGGGCGTGAGCCACTGCGCCAGTTGCGACGGGCCGATGCTGCGCGGCCGCGCCGTGGCCGTGGTGGGCGGGGGCGACGCCGCCTGCCAGGAGGCGCTGACGCTGGCCGCCTTTGCCGAGCGTGTGCACCTGCTCGTTCGCGGCGACACGCTGAAGGCCCGGCCGGCCTGGCGCGAGCGCGTGGCGCAGCAGCCGAAGATCGCCGCGCGCCACGGGGCCGTGGTGGAGGAGATCGTCGGCGACACCACCGTCGGTGGCGTGCGCCTGCGTGGCGGCGAGACGCTGCCCGTCGAGGCCGTGTTCGTCTATGCCGGCTTGGTGCCGGCGACGGCGCTGCTGCGCTCGGCCGGTGGCACGGCCGGCGCATCCGACCTCGTCGCGTTGGACGCCGCGGGTCACGTGCGCGTGGATGCACGGCTGCGCACCTCCGAACGCGGCGCCTTCGCCGCCGGGAGCGTGCGCGCCGGCCACGATGGCCAGGCCGCTGGCGCCATCGCCGATGGCGTGGCTGCGGCCGAAGCCGCAAACGCGTTTGTCCAGGCCGCCATGGCGGCCGATCCCGCCGACGGTGCCGTATGGCCCGTCGCTCCTGAATCTCCCACCGAAGAAAGGACTCCTACATGAGTGCCTTGCTCACCGTGCACGACCCGCGCGGTTACCCACCCAAGGTGACGGCCAAGCGGCTCGCGCCGCGGCTCGAGGCCCTGGACGGCAAGCTGATCCACCTGGTCGACTGCCTCTTCGACAACTCCGAACTGTTCATGCAGCAACTGCAAGGCTGGTTCGCAGAACACATGCCGAGCGTGCGCACGGAGATCGTCAAGCCGCGCGAGAGCTGGGTCGACGACCCGGCGATGCGCGCCAAGGTCGTCAAGGAGGCGGACGCCGCGGTCTTCGCCGTCGGTCTCTGAAGCACTTGCTGCCCGACGGTCGCCGGGCTCGCAATGGCGGTAGAGGCTGACGGGGTTCCGACAGTCGCCATCCACACGCACGTGTTCGCGCGCCTCGCGCGCAACGCCGCGCGCGTCAACGGCACGCCCACGCTGCGCCAGGCCTTCGTGCCGCAGCCGGTGGTGGGGCAGTCGCCGGCGCAGCTGCGCGCGTACATCGAGGGCATCGACCCGGTCAACCAGCGCCCGTTCGTGCAGGAGGTGATCGAGGGGCTGACGCGGCCGCTCTCGGAGGAAGACCTCGCCGGCATCTCGTTCGAGCGCAACACGCCGCGCCTGCTGGAACCGGGCACCGAGGACGACTTGCGCCGGCGCTTCGAGGAGGAACGCTGGACAGACTACCTGCCGATCGTTCTGCCCACCGAAGAGCGCGTGGCGGCCATGCTGGCGGGCACGAGCCGCAAGCCCGACGAGGTCGTGGGCCGCATGCGCCCCACCAACTACCGCGAATTCTGGGAGTACACGGTCGAGAAGGTGGCCGTGAACGCGGTGATGGCCGGCGCACGGCCTGAATACTTCCCGGTCATCCTGGCCATGGCGGCCAGCGGCATGACGGCGCGCCAGAGCAGCACCACGAGCTGGGCGGCGCCGGCCATCGTCAACGGGCCCGTGCGGCAGCAGATCGGCATGCACTGCGGCATCGGCGCCATGGGGCCGTACAGCCACGCCAATGTCGCCATCGGCCGCGCGCATGCCTTGCTCAGCCAGAACCTGCAGGGCGGCTCGGTGGTCGGCGACACCTACATGGGCTCGATCGGCAACGCCTACAACTATGCGTGCACCTGGGCCGAGAACGAGGAGAAGAGCCCCTGGGAACCGCTGCACGTGCAGCACGGCTTCAAGCCCGAGGACAGCGTGGTCACGGTGTTCCTGGGCGGCTGGTACACGATCAGCGGCTACGGCCCGCGCGACACCTGGGAGCAGCGCTTCCGCCATGCGCTGGAGGCGTGCGAGCCCTACAGCCCGCCCATCGTGCTGCTCGACCCGAGCGTGGCGCGGGGCTTCGTCGACAAGGGCTTTGCGAAGAAGCAGCAGCTCATCGACTGGCTGGCCCGGAACGCGCAGGTGACGGCGCGCGAGTACTGGGACGACCCGTGGACGCAGACGCTGATCAAGCCGCACGCCGTGGCCGGCGTCGAGCCCTGGGCATCGATGTGGAAGGCGGACCCCGATGCGATGGTGCGCAAGTACCGAGCGCAGGACATCAGCGTCGTGGTGCTAGGGGGCGAGACGCAGTCGGCGTGGAAGATGGTCGGCGGCAACTTCGCGCGCGCGAAGATGGTGAAGGTGGATGATTGGCGCTGATCGGGTGCGACAGGTCGTGGTCCCTGGTCCTCATTCAGCGCACACGATGTTGCGCCCGTCCGACTTGGCCCGGTACAAAGCGGCGTCGGCCCGCTCCAGCATCTCAGCCACACCTTCCCCCGCGTGGCTCACGGTCACCCCGATCGAGCAAGTGACCTTGAGGTCCGCCGCGAGGTCCGTCCAGGGATGCTCATCCACCACACGACGCAGACGCTCGGCCGCCAGCACCGCGGCGGGAGCGTCGAGGGTGTTCGGCAGCAGGAGAAGAAACTCCTCGCCGCCATAGCGCGCGAAGTGATCGGTGCCGCGCAGATTGCCGGTGACGATCTTGGCGAACACCCGCAGGACGTCGTCGCCCGCTGCATGGCCGAGGCGGTCATTGACTCGTTTGAAATGATCGATGTCGAGGAGCGCCAGCCCAAACGCCTGGCCGCCGCGCGCGAACCGCGCACCCTCTTCGGTCAGCAAGGCCAGGATGCTCCGCCGGTTCTTCAGCCCGGTCAGCTCGTCCCGCTCCGAGAGCTCGCGCACCTGGGTCAGGGCCAGGGCAAGCCGGGCATTGCTGGCCGACAGTGCTTTGCGCATTTCGACGCCGATCAGATTGATGGCAGCGATCTTGCCCAGGACCACGGCGAACCATAGACCACTGAGCAGGCGCGACCACCGGTCCTCCAGGGGCATGCCGAACCGGTCGCCGTGGGCCATCAGAAGGGCCAATGAGCAGGTGGCGACGAGACCAGAAACCGCCAGCACGTGCTTGAGCGGCAGCTGCAGAGCGGCCGTGGCGACGGCGACCATCATGGTCAACAGCAGCAGCATGCCGATTTGCGGCACCACGGCCGCGGTGACGAGCATCAGGCTGCATGCGGTCACCAACTGGACCGTCGTGAAGCGCGCGCCACCCATTCGCCGATGAAGGCCCATGCGCACGACGACGGCAAACAGCCCGGTCAGTCCGCAACCTGCAGCGCCATAGACCACCGGGGCGAGCGCAGGAAGCAGGCCATGCTCGGCAAAGGCCACCATGAAGAGGACGTCTACCAGGTAGAACGACAGCACCATGATCTGCGTACGCATGGCCCGGCGGAGGTGTCCGGCCGGCGTGTGCGATGCAGGGGGGCGGTCCGACGGGCGAAGAGGCGTCGGGGAGGTCGCGGTCTGCACGGTCAGGCGAGGCTCGATCGGCACGTCGACGACCGATCGGTGCGCCGCGGCGACGACGGAGCCTGCGGCGCCGCAACAAGGGTGTCGGGAGCTGGCAGGACGCAGGGCATGGAGACAGGGACCAGGGGTGGCAGTGCGGGATGACGGATCCATCGCCTTTCGGCCGTGGCGACGACGACTTGAGGTGACACGTGCCGGGCCCGCACCGGTAGCGGCGTTGTGTCACGCCGTCGTTGCGATGGTGTCGGCGGCGGGGCAGGCCGGTGGTGGGGCGTCAGTTCGGCACAATCGTTCCGGTCGTTCACGCTGGAGTCCCCATGCCCCTGGAGCCCGCCCACCGCCCGCTCCCCGGCCCGCGCCAGATCCTCGCCGACTCCGGCAGCCTGTACCTCGCCAATGCGATCATCGGATTCATCTTCGCCGCCTCGGGCCCGGTGGCCATCATCCTGGCGGTCGGCTCGAACGGGGGCCTGAGCGAGTCGGCCCTGTCCTCGTGGATCTTCGGCGCGTTCTTCCTCAACGGGCTCATCACGCTGCTGTTTTGCACGCTGTACCGACAGCCACTGGTCTTCTTCTGGACGATTCCCGGCACGGTGCTCGTCGGCCCTGCGCTGGGCCACCTCGCCTGGCCCGAGGTGATCGGCGCCTTCCTGGCCACCGGGGCGCTGATGTTCGTGCTCGGCTTGTCAGGCTGGGTGCGGCGGGCCATGTCGGCGGTGCCGATGCCCATCGTGATGGGCATGGTGGCGGGCGTGTTCCTGCGCTTCGGCCTGGGCCTGGTGCACGCGGTGCGCGACGACTTCTGGATCGCAGCGCCGATGGTGGTGGCGTTCCTCCTGCTCAGCGCCACGGCTGCCTGGGCGAGGCCTTTTCGCTTCATTCCGCCGCTCATCGGCGCGCTGATCGTCGGCGCGGTGGCCGTTGCCCTGCTGGGCAAGTTCCAGTCGAGCGGTGGTGGTCTGGTCGGGGCGCACCTGCTTGCCCAGCCCGAGTTCGTGCTGCCCGTGTTCTCGTGGCGCGCGATGGTGGAGCTCGTCGTGCCGCTCGCCATCACCGTGCTCGTCGTGCAGAACGGCCAGGGCTTCGCCGTGCTCGACGCCGCCGGGCACAAGGCACCGATCAATGTCATCACGGTGGCCTGCGGCGCAGGCTCGATGCTCGCGGCGTTGGTGGGTACGGTCTCCACCTGCCTCACCGGCCCCGTGAACGCCATCATCTCGGCGTCCGGCGAGCGGCACCGGCACTACACCGCCGGGCTCGCGGTGGGCGTGTTCGCGCTGGCGTTCGGGCTGCTCGCGCCCGTCTTCACGCGGCTGATGCTGGCCACGCCGCCGGCCTTCATCGCGGCGCTCGCAGGGCTGGCCATGCTGCGCGTGTTGCAGACGGCGTTCAACGTGTCGTTCCGAGAGCGCTTCACGCTCGGCGCGCTCGTCACCTTCCTGGTCACTGTGGCCGATGTGCCCATCTTCCACATCGGCGCGCCGTTCTGGGGCCTGGTGATCGGCTACGCGGTGTCGCGGCTGCTGGAGCGCAAGGACTTCGGAACCGCGGCGTCGAAAGGCCCCTGACACCCGGGATTCAACGGATCGCGGGGGGCTGTCCAGCCCGCTGAATCGACCCTATCGTGTCGGCATGACCGTGCACGCCGACATCGACACCGCCCGCGCGCGGATGACCACCGGGCGCGACATCCCCTGGCTGCTGCGGCAGTGGGCCGAGCGCACGCCCGACAAGACCTTCCTGGTATGGGAACCGTTCACCGGTGCGGGCCGCACCTGGAGCTACGGTGAACTGGCGCGCGACGTCGAGGCCTTCGCCGGCGCGCTGCATTCGCTGGGCGTGCGCCTCGGCGAGCGCGTGATGCTGCACCTGGACAACGGCCCGGAGTTCGTGATCGCGTGGTTCGCCTGCGCGCGGCTCGGCGCCGTGGCGGTGTCGACCAACACGCGCTCGGTGGCGCGCGACATGGCCTACTTCGCCGAGCACGCGGGCGTGGTGGCCGCGGTCACGAGCCCCGGCTTCGCGGCGCTGGTGGCAGACAACGCGCCCGGCTTGCGGGCGTTGATCGTCACCGACGACGATGCCGGAGAGCCCCCCGCGGCACCGGTGACATTGCCGCACCTGCGCTTCAGCGCGCTGCTGGGGGCGGGCCACGCTGCACCGGCGCGCGCCGCCGACCCGATGGCGAACCTGGGCATCCAGTACACCTCGGGCACCACGTCGCGGCCCAAGGCTGTTCTGTGGACGCATGCCAACGGCCTGTGGGGCGCGCAGATGAACGCGCTGCACATGCGGCTGCGCGACGACGACGTGACGCTGGCCTTCCTGCCGCTCTTCCACACCAACGCGCAGGCGTACTCGATGCTGGGCTCGATGTGGGTGGGCGCGACGATGGTCGTGCAGCCGCGCTTCTCCGCCTCGCGCTTCTGGGAGGTGTCGCTGCGCCACCGCTGCACGTGGTGCTCGATGATCCCGTTCTGCGTGAAGGCGATCGTGGAGGTGCCCAAGCCCGCCAAGCCGCATCACTACCGCTTCTGGGGCCCGGCCGTGTCGTTGCCGGAAGTGCAGGAGGCGTTCGGCATCGCCACTTTCGGTTGGTGGGGCATGACCGAGACGATCACGCACGGCATCACCGGCGACCCCTGCGTGCAGGACCCGCGCATGGGCATCGGCCGCCCGTCGCCCGGCTACGACATCGCCATCCGCCGGCCCGACGGCACGCCGGCACAACCCGGCGAGCGTGGCGCGCTCTTCATCCGCGGCGTGCGCGGTGTCAGCCTCTTCAAGGAGTACTTCAACAATGCCGAGGCCAATGCGAAGGCCTTCGACGCCGACGGCTGGTTCGCCACCGGCGACATGATCCGCATCGACGAGGCCGGCAACCTCTTCTTCAGCGACCGCGACAAGGACATGCTGAAGGTGGGCGGCGAGAACGTCGCGGCCAGCGAGGTGGAGGCGGTGATCCTGGAGACCGGCTGGGTGCGCGAATGCGCCGTGGTCGCGCAGAAGCACCACATGCTCGACGAGGTGCCCGCCGCCTTCGTACGCGCGGCCGAGGGCGCGCCGATCGACCTGCCCGAGCGCCTGCTCGAGGTCTGCCGCGCCAAGCTCGCGGATTTCAAGGTGCCGCGGCACATCGAGCTCGTCGACGACTTCCCGCGTTCCACGCTCGAGAAGATCGCTAAGAACGTGCTGCGCGAGCGGCTGCCGGCCATCACGAAGTAGCCGGCTGGGGCACCGAGCCGCGTCTGGTCCACGCCGCCACTCGCCCGGTGCAAGAGGCGGCGGCCACGCGCCAGGTTGCGCCGCCCCGTGCCGCTCAGGCGGCCTCGCGCCGCCGCACGGCGAGGCTCTGCACGGCGCGGCCGATGAGGCCGCGCTCGTCGTAGAGCGCCGATTCGGCCAGGCCGCAGCCGTTGCCGCCGAGGGAGGTGCGCGCCTCCAGGCAGATCCACTCGCCGCGCGGCCGGCGCAGCAGGTGGACCGTGAGGTCGCAGTTGACGAAGACGTGGCTCTTGAAGTCGAGCGCGGCGCTGATGCCGTTGCCGGAGTCGGCCGCCACGGCCACGCGCTGGTAAGGACTGGGCTCCTCGCCAGTCACCAGCGGGTACTGCATGCGGAACCAGGCCGTGCACGGGCCGTGGAAGAAGGTGCCCGCGACGAGACGGTTCTCGACGAAGTCGCCGTAGCCGATCACCTTGCCGACGAAGGGCATGTAAACGCGCGGGCACCCCGCTGGCAGCGGTGGCGGTCGGGGCAACGGGTGGCCCGGTGTGCCTTCGGGCACGGGCGCATCGTCGTCTTCGCGCTGCATCAGGGCTGTGAAGCGGGCCAGCTCCTTGCCGCCGGCGCCGGCATCCAGCAGCCGCGCCGAGTAGTGGCCGGCATTGCGGCCCACGTAGTCGGGCGTCACGTCGACCCGCAACTCGCCCAGGGGCACCGGACGCAGCAGGTTCACCGTGAGGCGCCCGAGGTGCGTGAGGCCCTGGGCGGCCGCGGCCTGCTCGATGGCGCGGCACACCAGCGCGGTGGGCGGGCCCGCATGCTGGTGCTGCGGGTTCCAAGGGCCGCGGGTGTATTCGGTGGCCGCAAAGTGGTGGGCGGCGCGGGGCTCGTAGGCGCAGGTGGGAGGCATGGAGCTTGGTGCCGAGTGGGTTCAGCAGGAGATCACGTAGCTGCCCTGCACGATGCGGTAGCGGCCGGCCTGTTCGGGCGGCAGCGTGATGCGTTCGAAGTTGTTCGAGAGGCCGCGCTCGCGCCAGTCGGGGATGGCTCGATGGGCCAGCCGGCTGCCGGGCAGCCCGGGCTCGACACCGCCGACGACGGCATTCAGCCCAAGCCGCTCGTTGCCGCTGTCTTCCAGCACGCGGAGCCGCACGGCCTGGCCGCGCTGCACCGCCAAGCCCGGCGGCAGGATGGCGAAGCTGCTCCAGGTGGCGTCCACCGAGGGTGAGCACGACACCAGGGCGACGCGCCCGGCCGCCACGGCCGCGTCGTCCACGCCAGCGGCGCGCAGCCGCGCGGCATCGAGGTTCAGGCGCGCGCTGTAGCCCTGGTGGCCGCTCAGGTCGCGGGCAGCGAGCACCCTGTCCACCCCCACCCAGGCGTCGCCGCCCAGCCGCGGGCCCGAGGCGCAGCCAGCGGCCAGTGCACACAAGCCGGTGATCACGGGAGGGAGGAGAACGGGTTTCAGAGCCATCGCATCATCGTAGCGGCTTGACACACCGGGGCGGCGGCCGCCGTGCGGAGCGCGCGTGCGGCCGGCGCGCCGCTAGAAGTCGAGGATGACGATCCTGCGGCCCAAGGGCCAGCGGTGCGCCTCGGAGCCGAGCTCGTCGCAGGCCTGGCGGATCTCCATCACGGCGGCGGTCAGCCCCAGCCGCTGCGGTTCGGCCGCGGGCGCCGCTTGCTTGGGGTCGGTGGCCATCAGATCGTTGGCGGGGCGCGAGCATCGTGAATCGAGCAGGCATTGTGAACACGGAGCCCGGGCGAGGGCAAGGCGGCGGCCTTGTCTCGGTGGCCCGCGTGATCAACCCGCGGTGCGGAAGCGGTGCAGGGTGCTGCTGCGGAAGATCTCGCCCGGACGCAACACCGTGGAGGGGAAGTCCGGCCGGTTGGGCGCGTCCGGGAAGTGCTGCGTTTCCAGGCACACCGCGTCACCGCGCCGATACGCGCAACCGCCGCGGCCCCGGAGCCGGCCATCGAGGAAGTTGCCCGAGTAGAACTGCAGGCCCGGCTCGGTCGTCTCGATGTCCATGCAGCGGCCCGAACCCGGATCCGCCAGCGTTGCGGCCCAGGCCAGGCCTTGCGGTCTGCTGCGGTCGAGCACGAAGCAATGGTCGTAGCCGCCGGCGAGGATCAGTTGTGGGTGATGGCCGTGGATGCGCGCGCCGATGGGTTGCGCTTCGCGGAAGTCGAACAGCGTGCCCGCCACCGTGGCCATGCCGCGCGGGATCAGCGCTGAGTCGACCTCGAGGTAGCGGCTCGACGCGAGCGCCAGCCGGTGGTCCATGGCCGTGCCGCCACCAGCGAGGTTGAAGTAACCGTGGTGGGTGAGATTCACCACCGTGGGGCGGTTCGTCACGGCCCGGTAGTCGATGCGCCACGTGTCATCGGCGCCCAAGGCGTAGCGCACTTCGACGTCGAGGCGGCCAGGGAAGTGGCTGTCACCATCGGCGCTGGTCAGGCGCAGAAGGATGCCGGCCACTGCGTTGGCCGCGGGCGGAAGGGGTTCGATGTCCCACCAACGGCGGCCGAAGCCCTCCGCGCCGCCGTGCAGCGCATGCGGCCCGTCGTTCGGCACGAGCTGGTGCGCCTGGCCATCAAGCTCGAAGCGCGCGAGCGCGATGCGGTTCGCGTAGCGCCCCACCAGCGTGCCGAAGTGCGGGTGCGGCGCGACGTAGCCGGCCAGGCCGTCGAAGCCGAGCACGATGTTGGCGCTGCGGCCCTCGCGGTCGGGGCACTCGATGGCGGTGACGACGCCGCCCCAGTTGATCGCCCGCAGCCGCAGGCCGTGCCCGTTGTCGAGCGTGTACTCCGCGACCTCGCGGCCGTCGGCCAGGCGGCCGAAGGGTCGCACGGTGACGCCGGCCGCGGCCACGCTTCAGGTCCAGCCGCCGTCGACGACAAAGTCCTGCGCCGTGCACATCGCGCTGTCGTCGGCGGCCAGGAACAGGGCCATCGCCGCGATGTGCGCCGGCAGCAGCGGCTGGTTGATGCACTGGCCGCGGCGGATGTCCTCCCGGGCCTGGTCGTTCACCCACAGCCGCAGCTGCTTGTCGGTCATCACCCAGCCGGGCACCAGCGTGTTGACGCGGATGTTGAAGGGGCCGAAGTCGCGCGCCAGGCTGCGCGTGAGGCCCTGGATCGCCGCCTTGGACGTGGTGTAGACGGGCATGCCGCCTTGCTTGAGCTTCCAGCTGATGGAGCCGAAATTGACGATCGAGCCACCGCCTGCGGCGCGCATGTCGCCCGCCACCTGCTTGGCGGCGAAGAACTGGTGCTTGAGATTGACTGCCACGCCGGCGTCCCAGCTGGCCGGGGTGGTTTCGTCGATCGTGTGGCGCTGGTCGTTCGCGGCGTTGTTGAGCAGCACGGTGAACGGGCCGACGCGACCGCGCAGCGTGTCGATGGCCGACTCGAGCGCCGCGATCTGCGTCAGGTCCGCCTCGACGAAGACGGGCGCATGCCGGGCGTCGGCGGAGGCCTTCGCCACGAGGGCCTGCGCCGCGCCGACGTCGATGTCGACGAAGCCCACGCGTGCACCCTGCGCGACGAAGCGCTCGACCAGGGTGGCACCGATGCCGCTGGCGCCGCCGGTGACCAGCACGGCGCGGTCCTGCAGGCTGGGGTAGCGGGCGTTCATGTTCATGGAGTGGTGACCTCGGGCATCGGGTTGGATCTCGGAGCGCGATCGGCCTTCAAGGCGAGGCCGCGGGCGCGCGTTCGGTGGGGGACGAAGCGGTCACAGAGGTCGTCTGGACGGCCGGGGAGGGCGCGGTTTGTGCCGCTGGTGCAGCTGATGCGGCGGGTGCGCCATCGGCGCGCGAGCGGCGGGCGAGCGAGCGCCGGCGGTACTCGGCGAACTGGCGGTCGGCCAACACGCCCAGCAGGATGACGGAGCCCATGACGGCGAAGTTCAGCGAGCTGGGGATGCCGAGCAGGTTGACCAGGTTCTGCAGCACCTGCAGCAGCACCGTGCCGAGCACCACGCCGAGCACCGAACCCTCGCCACCGCGCAGCGAAAAGCCGCCGAGCACCGCGGCCGCGATGGCGTACAGCTCGTAGAAGTTGCCATGCACGGCCGGCGAGATCGAGCGCGTGTACATCGCGAACAGCACCGCGCTCAGCGCCGTGAGCCCGCAGCAGATGACGTAAGCCGCCACGGTCGTGCGGCCGGTGGCGATGCCCGAGTAGCGGGCCGCCTCCTCGTTCTTGCCAATGGCGAAGAGGTAGCGGCCGAGCACCGAGTGGTGCAGCACGACGCCCGCAACGACGGTGACGACGGCCAGCGCGATCAGCGTGTGCGGCACCGCGATCGTCGGCCCCTCGTGCCCGAGCAGGCGCGCCAGCGGCGCGAAGATCTCCGAGCGCCCCGCCGTGAGCCACTCCAGTGTCGGGAAGCTGGCGCCGAACCCGAAGCCGACCGTGGCGTCCTCGGTGTAGTAGCGCGCCGCGCCGCGGTAGATGAGCAGCGCGCACAGCGTCACGACGAAGGGCTGCAGGCCCACCTTGGCCACCAGCGTGCCGTGCAGCAGGCCCATCAGCATGCCCGCGCCGACGACGAGGGCCAGCGCCAGCAGCCAGTGCACCTCCTGGTTGGCGATGAGGTCGATGAACAGCACGCCGAGCAGCGCCACCACCGCGCCCACCGAGAGCTCGATGCCACACACGAGGATGACGAAGGCCTGCGCGATGGCGATGATGCCGAACATGCCGATCTGGTTGGCCGTGTTCGAGAGGTTCGCCGGCAGCAGGAAGCGCGGGTTGATGACGGCGACGATCGTGCCGACGACGAGGATCAGCACGAGCAGGCCGATGTCCTTCTTGAAGATCACGCCGCCTTCTCCACCACCTGCGCCTGCCGCGGCTGCGACGCCGGCGTGCCGGCGCCGAGGCCGACGGCCAGGCGCAGCACGTTCTGCTCGCTGAACTGCGGCCGCTCGAGCCAGCCGCCGATGCCACCTTCGTGCATCACGGCCAAGCGGTCGCAAACGCCGATCACCTCCTCCATGTCGGAGGAGATCATCAGGATGGCCACGCCTTCGTCGGCCAGCCGGCGCAGCAGGTCGTAGACGTCGTTCTTGCTGCCGACGTCGATGCCGCGCGTCGGCTCGTCCAGCACGATGACGCGCGGCGCCATCGACAGCCACTTCGCCAGCACCACCTTCTGCTGGTTGCCGCCGGACAGCACGCCGGCGGCGGTGCCGACGTCGGGCACGCGGATGCCGAGTTGTTCGCGCTGGTGTTGCGCGGCCTCGCGCTCGGCCGCCTTCGACACCAGCAGCAGCCGCGCGTGGGCGCGCAGGCTGGGCAGCGAGATGTTCTCGGCCACCGACAGGTCCAGCAGCAGACCGGAGAGCTTGCGGTCCTCCGGCACGAGCGCCAGGCCGGCCTCGATGGCGGCGCGCGGACGGCCGGGCTCGACCGTCTTGCCGCTCACGCGCACGCGGCCCGAGAGCAGCTGGTCGATGCCGAACAGCGCGCGCGCCAGCTCGGTGCGACCCGAGCCGACCAGGCCGGCCAGGCCCACGATCTCGCCCTCGCGCACCACGAGGTCGACGCTGCGGGCCGGCTTGGCGGCCGTGCGGGCTTGCACCACCTCCAGCGCCGGCGCGCCCGGCGCGCGGGCCGGTGCGCGGTACAGGCCCTGGAGGTCGCGCCCGATCATCAGGCGGATCATCGAGCCGTGGTCGATGCGCTCGCGCGGCAGCTCGCCGGCCACGCGCCCGTCGCGCAGCACGACGACGCGCGCCGCGCAGCGCTCCACCTCGGTCAGCCGGTGCGAGATGAAGATCACCGCCACGCCGTCGGTGCGCAGGGCCTCGATCACGCGCAACAGGCGTTCGGTCTCCGAAAGCGTCAGGCTGGACGTCGGCTCGTCCATGATCACCAGCCGCGCCTGCAGCGACAGCGCCTTGGCGATCTCCACCAACTGCCGCTGGGCCAGCGAGAGGTCCGCCACGGGCGTGCCGGGCCCGAAGTCGCAACCCAGGCGCTCGAGCAGCGGCTGCACGCGTGCATGCATCGCGCGCGTGTCCACGAGCCTCAGGAAGCCGCCGCGCAGCGGCTCGCGGCCGATGAGCACGTTGGCCGCCACGTCCAGGTTGTCGAACAGGTTGAGTTCCTGGTGCACGAAGGCGATGCCGGCGGCCAGCGCGCCGGCGACGGTGAGTCGCGCGTGCTCTGCGCCATCCAGGCGGATCACGCCCGAGTCCGGCGCGACGACGCCGCCGAGCACCTTCATCAGCGTCGACTTGCCGGCACCGTTCTCGCCGACGAGGCCGATGACCTCGCCGGCGCCCACCGCGAGGTCAACGCCGGCGAGCGCGACGACCCCGGGGTAGCGCTTGCCGATGCCGACGAGCTCGAGGAACGGGGGCGGGAACGGGGGCGGCATGCGACGTTTGTGCCGGCAGCCTCACTTGCCCATCATCGCCTTCAGGTCCTTGGTGAAGGCATCGACGTTCGACTTGTCGACCACCTTGCCGGGCACGATGATGACGCCGTTCTTCGGCACGCCGGCCTTGTTGCCCTCGAGGTAGGCGGCCATCAGCTTCATGCCGCGGTAGCCCCACTCGAAAGGCTGCTGCACGACGGTGCCGGCAATGGTGCCCTCCTTGACGCCGCCCAGTGTGATGGGGTCCTCGTCGAAGCCGATGACCTTGATCTTGCCGAGCTTGCCGGTCTCCTTCAGCACCTCGTAGATGCGCGGCGTGTTGTAGGAGTAGAAGCCGACCATGCAGGCGATGTCGGGGTTGGCCGCGAGCGCGTCCTCGACGTTGCGCTTGGCCCGGCCCTGGTCGATCTCGTCGCCGCGCACGTCGACGAGTTCGACCTTGGAGCCCTTGATCGTCGCGCGCACACCTTCGATGCGCTCGCGAGCGTTGTCGGCCCCGGGCAGGCCGACGAAGCCGATGCACTTGCCGCCCTGCGGCAGCGCCTTGAGCATCAGCTTGCCGGCGTCCTTGCCGAGCTCGACGTTCGACGAGCCGATGTAGCCCACGCGCTTGGACTGCGGTGCGTCGGAGTCGGTGGTGAACAGGAGCGTCTGGCTGGCCACCTTGTCCAGGCCGGGAGTCTGGTTCTTCGGGTCCACCGCGCTCACCATGATGCCGGCGGCACCGGCCGCGACCAGGTCCTCCATCACGCGTTGCTGGGCCGCCGCGGCGGCCTGCTCGGGGTAGCGGAACTGCAAGGTGTACTTCGGCAACTCGCCCTGGGCCTTCTTGACGCCGGCCTCGGCGATCTTCCAGAAGTCCGAGGCACCGTTGACGACGAAGACCAGCGTCTTCTTCGGCTGCGCGGTGGCCACCCCGGCGGTGCCTGCGGCCAGGGCGAGGGCCGCCGCGACGGCCAGGGCCAGGCGCGTGGCCTGACGCGTGGGGGGCAGGGAATTCCAACGAATGCTCATGGCCGGGTTCTCCTCGTTGATGACCCGAGCAGGCGGCCTGCCTGCGAGGTGCGGGTGCGATCGGCCGGCGCCGCGGAGCGCGCCTGGGTGGCTGACCGAGGATGCGATTGAGCCCGAGAAATGAGGTACGCACCTCAGGATCTATACCAATAGGCGCGGCCTTCGGCGCGGGGCCCAATGAGGTCCGTACTTAGTCGCGCCCTCGGCCCGGTGACCGCCGGTGTGCCGTGGTGCGCATCGCCCATGCGTTCAAGCTCCGATCCGCTGCTGCTCGTCACCGGCGCCACCGGCAAGGTGGGGCGGGCGTTCGTGGCCGCGTTCCTGCACGACGCGCGTTTCACGGACTGGCGCGTGCGCGAGTTCCGGCACCTGCGCGGCGGCCCGGAACGCGCCCGCGTGGAATCGGTCGCCGGCGCGATCCAGGACCGCGGGGACGTCATGCATGCGCTCGAAGGCGTGACGCACGTGCTGCACCTCGCCACCAGCAAGGAGACGCCGGAAGACGCCATGGATGTGGCGGTGAAGGGGCTCTTCTGGCTGCTGGAGGGCTGCCGCGCGAGCCCGGATTTCCGCCAGTTCATCCTCGTCGGCGGCGACGCGGCGGTCGGCCACTTCCACTATCCGCATCCGGTGCCGGTGGTGGAGAGCCAGCCGCCGAGCGCCTACCCGGGCTGCTACGCGCTGTCGAAGGTGCTCGAGGAGACGATGCTGCAGCAGTACCAGATCCAGTACGGGCTGAACGGCTGCTGCCTGCGCGCGCCCTGGATCCTGGAGAAGGACGACCTGCGCTTCCACCTGAGCTTCGGTCCCGACGTGTTCGGCGAGCCGCGCTGGTGCGACCTCGTGGGCAGCGAGGCCGCTGCGGAGCACGCCGCGCGCGGCGCCGTGCCCGTGCTGCTGGACGCCGACGGTGCACCGGTGCTGCGCAACTTCGTGCATGTGAAAGACCTCGTCGCGGCACTCCTCGCGGCCATCGACCATCCGCGCGCGCGCCACCAGCTGATGAACATCGGCATGGACGAGCCGGTGGATTACGGCCGGCTCGGCGAGCACCTGCACCGCACGCGGGGCCTGCCCCTGGTGCCGATCCGCGACCGCTTCCACTCGACCTGGCTGGACAACAGCAAGGCGAAGTTCCTGCTCGGCTGGCGCCCGCGGTACGACCTGGCGCGGCTGGCCGACGAGGCCTGGGAGTACCAGCGCAGCGCGGACGATCCGCGCCGCATCTGGTACCCGGGCTGAACGTGCCTGTGCCCGCCATGGCCCTGCCGATGCGCGCGCTGCGCGATGCCCCTGCGGCGGCCCCTGCGCCGTGTTCACACCCCAAGGAGACAACATGAGACTTTCCCGCATCTCGTTCGCCCTGGCCGGGCTCATGGCCGCCGGCGCCGCGCTCACCGCCCCGCCGAAGGTGGTCACGGCGCCCGTGGCCGAGCCCGGCTGCTTCACGCCCTGGTCGGCAAGCACCAAGTCGTTCCAGTACCCGGCGAAGAAGGGTCCGTACCGGATCGCGCTGGCCAACGGCTACATCGCCAACACCTGGCGCATCCAGATGATCAAGACGGCCAAGGCCTACGCGGCCCAGCCGGGCGTCGCGGCCAAGCTGAAGGAGTTCAAGGTCGTGTCCACCGGCGAGGACGTGGCCGCGCAGATCGCCGCGATCAACAACTTCATCGACTCAGGCTACGACGCGATCGTCGTCAACGCGCAGAACCCGGCCGCCTTCCGGCCGGTGATCAAGCGCGCCAACGATGCCGGCGTGGTGCTGGTGGCCTTCGACAACATCCTCGACACCGAGGAGGCGATCAACGTCAACGTCGACCAGAAGGGCCTGGGCATGTACTGGGCCGACTGGTTGATCAAGCACGTGCCCAACGGTGGCAAGGTGCTGGAGGTGCGCGGCGTGTCCGGCACCTCGGTGGACCGCGACCGCCACGACGGCCTGCACGAGGTGCTCAAGCGGTCGGGCAAGAAGTGGGACGTCGTCGAGGTGATCGGCAAGTGGGACGATCCCACCGCCCAGAAGGTGACGGCCGACGCGATCGCCGTGCACAAGAAGTTCGACGCCATCGCGGCGCAGGGTGGCGACACCGGCATCGTGCAGGCGATGCTCGACGCCAAGCATCCGTTCGTGCCGTTCGGCGGTGAGACCGAGAACGGCTTTCGCAAGTTCTGCGCGAAGCACGGCGCCCAGGGTTTGAAGTGCGCCTCGGCCGGCACCGGCCCGGCCCAGGTGGCGGTGGCGTTGAAGGTCGCGATCGCGGCGCTGGAGGGCAAGGTGCTGCCGCAGGCCATCAAGCTGCCGCTGGCCAAGGCCGAGCACCCGAACCTGAAGGACGGCAACGACTTCTACGCCGGGCAGTCCGACAACTTCTTCGTCGGCAACTCCTTCCCCACCTGCGGCATCAACTTCTCGGCGCAGGAGATCATGGGGCAGACTGAAGCCAACAAGTAGCCGTGCACAGCCGCCGCCGCGCCATCCGCCACGCGCCTCGCATCCAGGCCTCGCACCTTCGCCCGGGTCGACCCGCATGAGCCTGTTCGAGATGCACGGCATCAGCAAGCGCTACGGCGGCGTGCATGCCTTGCAGCAGGCCGACCTCGTCGTCGAGGCCGGCCGCATCCACGCCGTGCTGGGCGAGAACGGCGCCGGCACGTCGACGCTGATCAAGGTGATCGCCGGCGTGGTGGCGCCCGACGAAGGGCGCCTGCTGCTCGATGGCCGTGCCGTGGCCTTCGCCACGCCCGCCGCCGCCTCGGCGGCGGGCATCGCCTGCATCTTCCAGGAGTTGTCGCTGATCCCCGACCTCTCGGTGGCCGACAACATCGCGATCAGCAACCCGCCGCGGCGCTTCGGCCTCATCGACCGGCGCGCGCAGCGCCGCATGGCCGAGGAGGCACTGGCGCGGGCCGGTGCCGAAGACATCCACCCGCTGGCGCAGGTGAAGGACCTGTCGCTGTCGCGCCGGCAGATGGTGGAGATCGCCAAGGCGCTGGCGCGGCGGCCGCGCATCCTGATCCTCGACGAGGCCACTTCCGCGCTGGCGGCGGCCGATGTGCACCGGATCGTCGCCGTGCTCAAGCGGCTGCGCGCCGAAGGCCTGGCGCTGATCTACATCTCGCATCGCATGCACGAGATCGCCGAGCTGGCCGACGACTGCACCGTGTTCTGCAACGGCCGCAGCGTGGCGCGCTTCGCCGCCGGCACCAAGACCGATGCCGAGGTGGTGGAGCTGATGATCGGCCGCGAGATCAGCCACACCTTTCCGCCCAAGCCGCAGGCGCAGCGGGCACCGGGCACGGCGCCGCGCCTGGAGCTGCGCCGCCTGTCGTGGACCGACCGGCTGAGCGACATCTCGCTGAAGCTGCATGCCGGCGAGGTGATCGGCCTGGGCGGGCTCGACGGCCAGGGCCAGCGCGAGCTGTTGCTGGCGCTGTTCGGCGTGCTGCGCGGCACGCGCGGCGAACTGCTGGTCGACGGCCGGGTGACACAGGTGAAAGGCCCCGATGCCGCCAAGCGGCCCGAGGTGCGCATGGCGCTGATTCCGGAAGACCGCAAGACCGAGGGGCTGATGCTGCCGATGTCGGTGGGCGAGAACCTCTCGTTCGCCGCGCTGTCGCAGCTGTCGCGCTGGGGCGTGGTCGATCGCCGCGCCGAGGGCGAGGCGATCGAGCGCATCATGAAGCTGCTCGCCGTGCGCAGCGACGGCGCGGCGCCGCCGGCCGGCTCGCTCTCGGGCGGCAACCAGCAGAAGCTCGTCATCGGCAAGTGGCTGCTGACGGCGCCGCGCATCATCCTGCTCAACGACCCGACGCGTGGCATCGACGTCGGCACCAAGCAGGAGATCTACCAGCTGCTGCGCCGCCTGGCCGACGACGGCGCGGCCATCCTTTTCTACTCGACCGACTACGACGAGCTGATCGGCTGCTGCGACCGCGTGCTGGTGATGTTCGAAGGCGCCGTGACGCGCGAGCTGGTGGGCGACGAGATCACCGAGCACGCGCTCGTCAGCAGCGCGCTGAACCTGCCGCTGGTGCGTAGCGAGCTGCCCGGAGTGCCCGCATGAGGCAAGGTGACTGGGGCGACTGGGGCTACCGGCTGCGCGAGTACCGCGGCACGCTGCTGGCGCTGGCCGCCTTCCTGGCGATGTTCGCGATCTACATCGCCAACCACCCGGTGGGGCTCACGCCCAACGTGGCGCAGACCGCGGCCAACAAAGGCGTGCTGCTGGCGATCGTGGCGATGGCGCAGACGCTGGTCGTGCTTACCTCGGGCATCGACCTGTCGGTGGGCATGGTGCTCGTGTTGACCAACTGCCTGGCCTCGACCCTCGTCGTCGGCTCGCCGCTGCAGGTGGCGCTGGGCACGGTGGGCGTGCTCGCCACCGGCGCGCTGTGCGGGGCCATCAACGCGCTCATCGTGATCCACGGGCGTCTGCAGCCCATCGTCGTCACCATCGCCACCGGCGCCGTGTACTACGGCGCGGCACTGGCGCTGCGCCGCGTGCCCGGCGGCGACATCGACGGCACGCTGGCCGACGCGCTCACCGGCCAGCTCTTCGGCTGGCTGCCCGCGAGCCTGGTGTTGCTGCTGGGGCTGGTGCTGCTGGTGTGGCTGCCGTTCCGGCACTCGGTGCTGGGGCGTGCCACCTACGCCATCGGCTCGGCCGAGGTGGCGGCGTACATGTCGGGGGTGCCCGTGCGGCGCGCCAAGTTCGCCGCCTACACGCTCTCGGGGCTGTTGGCGGCGGTGGCGGGGCTCTTCATCACCTGTGTCACGTCCTCGGGCGAGGCGTCGGCGGCCAACGGCAACACCTACACGCTGTACTCGATTGCCGCGGTGGTGCTGGGCGGCGTGTCGCTCTTCGGCGGGTCGGGCAGTGCGGTGGGGGCCATCTTCGGTGCGCTGATGTTCCGCACCATCGGCGACCTGCTGTTCGTGTTCGAGCTCGAGCCGCTGTGGCAGCCCCTGTTCCAGGGCCTGGTGCTGGCCGTGGCCGTGAGCCTGGGGGCCTTGCGGCTGCTGCGGGTGCGCAACCGGCTGGACCTTTATGGGTGATCGGAACCCGTTCCGCAGGCTCGACCCGGCCATCTTGGCTGCCTTCGGCTGCATCGTCGTGCTGTTGCTGCTGGGCAGCCTGTACTCGAGCAGCTTCCTCTCGCCCGAGTACCTGCTGCAGCAGTTGAAAGTGGCCTCGTTCCTGGGCGTCATCGCCACCGGCGCGATGCTCGTGATCCTGCTCGGGCAGATTGATCTCTCGGTGCCCTGGGTGGTGGCCGCGGGCGGCATGATGTCCACCGCCGTGGCCGGCCTCGGCCCGCTCGGGCAGGTGCTGGCCATTCCGGCGGGCGTGGCCTGCGGCGTGCTCCTGGGCCTGGTCAACGGCGCCGGCGTGGCCTACCTCAGGCTGCCCTCGATGGTGGTGACGCTGGCGGTGAACGCCGTGACGCAGGGCCTGATGGTGGCGCACACGGGCGGCTTCGCACCGCAGGATGCGTCGTCGCCGGCGATGCGCTACCTGGCCACCGGCGACACCTTGTTCGGGGTCCCGAACGCGTTGGTGGTGTGGGTGGCCATCGGCGCGGCCACGGTCTTCCTGCTCAGCCGCACGACCTTCGGCCGCGTCGTCTACGCCATCGGCAACCGCGAGCGCGCTGCCTATCTGTCGGGCGCGCGCGTGCGCCTGGTGCTGCTGGCCAGCTTCGCGCTCGCCGGGGCGCTCTCGGCTTTCGGCGGCGTGCTCCTGGCCGGCTATGCGAGCAAGGCCGCCCAGGCGATGGGCGACGCCTACCTGCTGCCGGCGATCGCCGCCGTGGTGCTGGGGGGCACGTCCATCCTCGGCGGCCGTGGCAACTATCTCGGCACCGTGGCCGGGGTCATCCTGATCACGCTGCTGCAGTCCAGTCTCTCGGTGATGCAGATCCAGGAGTGGGGCCGCCACGTGATCTACGGCGTCGTCATCGTTGCGATGCTGCTGGTCTACGGCCGCGGGCGGCGCGCCGGCGATTGAGACAGGCGCGAGGAGGCGCCGTGAACATGGCGAACTGGCTGAGCGACAGCTTCGAGCTGATCGACCCGCGCTTCAAGGCGCTGGCTTTCCCCAATGTCCACCTGGAGCGTTTGCACACCGGCTGCCGCTGGGCCGAGGGGCCGGCATGGTTCGCGGCCGGCCGCTACCTGGTGTGGAGCGACATCCCGAACGACCGCATGCTGCGCTGGGACGACACCGACGGCTCGGTGTCGGTGTTCCGCCAGCCGGCGATGAACACCAATGGCCACACCGCCGATCGCGAAGGCCGCCTGGTGAGTTGCGAGCACCGCGGCCGTTGCATCTCGCGCACCGGGTTCGACGGCCGGCGCGAGGTGCTGGCCGATCGGCACGAGGGGCGGTGCTTCAATTCGCCGAACGACGTGGTCGTGAAGTCCGACGGCAGCATCTGGTTCACCGACCCGAGCTACGGCATCGACAGCGACTACGAAGGCGATGCCGCGCCGAGCGAGATCGGCGCGAGCCACGTCTACCGGCTCGACCCGGCGAGCGGCCGCGTCGAAATCGTGGCCGACGACTTCGTGCAGCCCAACGGCCTGGCCTTCTCGCCCGACGAAACGCTGCTGTACATCGTCGACACCGGCCTCACGCACCGCGCCGGCGGGCCCCACCACGTGCGCCGCTTCAGCGTCGGTGCCGACGGGCGCACGCTCTCGGGCGGCGAGGTGTTCGCGACCTGTCCGGCCGGGCTCTACGACGGCCTGCGCGTCGACGTGCACGGCAACGTCTGGCTCTCGGCAGGCGACGGCGTGCACTGCCACGCCCCGGACGGCACGTTGCTCGGCAAGATCCGCGTTCCCGAGACGGTGGCAAACCTGTGCTTCGGCGGCGCCAAGCTGAACCGCCTGTTCATCTGTGCCACGACCTCGCTGTACGCCGTGTACCTGAACACGCGCGCTGCGCGGCGCGGCCAATAGCGCTAGCCAACGCCAGGTTGGCCTTGCGGCAAGGCGGCCGCTGGGCCGGCGCCGGTTCAGTCGTTCGCGCTGCGCGCGCGCAGGCGGTCGAAAAGCACCGCCACGACGATGAAGCTGCCGACGAACGTGCCTTGCCAGAAGGTGCTGATGCCCAGCAACGTGAGGCTGTTGCGGATGACTTCGATCAGCGACGCTCCGACCACCGCGCCAAGGGCGGTGCCGATGCCGCCCGCGAGGTTGGCGCCACCGATGACCGCGGCGGCGATGACCGTGAGCTCCATGCCCTGGCCGAGGCCGGTGGTGATGGTGCCGAGCCAGCCCACCTCCAGGATGCCGGTGATGCCGGCGCACAGCGCGCTGAACATGTAGACGCTGAGCTTGATCGCCTTCACCGGCACGCCGGTGAGCAGCGCCGCCCGCTCGTTGCCGCCGATGGCGAACAGGTAGCGGCCCCAGCGCGTCCAGCGGAAGGCCAGGCTCGTCAGCACCAGCAGGGCCAGCAGGAACAGCAGCGGATTGGGGATGTGCACCGCATCGACGAACGGCAGCGGCAGGTCCAGGAAGCCGCCGCCCAGCGCCAGCAGCACGGGCTGGTCGGGGCCGAACTCGTAGACCATGCGGTTGTCCGACAGCACCATCGCCAGGCTGCGCGCGATCGACAGCGTGCCCAGCGTGACGACGAAGGGCGGCACGCCGACGTAGGCGATGAGCAGGCCGTTGAATGCACCGACGGCCAGCGAGACAGCCAGGGCCAGCGGCACCGCGAGCCAGATGGACATGCCTGCGTTCATCGTCATGCCAATGACCATGCCCGCCAGCACCAGCACCGCGCCGACGGAGAGGTCGATGCCGCCAGTGACGATCACGGCGGTCATGCCGATGGCGATGATGGCGACGAAGGCGAAGTTGCGCGCCACGTTGAAGAGGTTCTGCTGCGTGGCGAAGACGTCGCTGCCGAGCGCCAGGCCGACGAAGGCGAGCACCGCCGCGACCGAGACCCAGAAGGTCTGCTGGCTCATGGCCCAGCGCAGCCAGTCGCGATGCGTGCGGCCGGCGATGGCCTCTTGCAGGGCGGCATCCGCAGGTGTGGCCGTTGTGGCGGCTGTGGCGGGCGGCGTGGCGGACATGGAATCAGGCCGTGGTGATGGCGCCGGTGATGAGCCCGGTCACTTCCTCGGGCGAGCTCTGCGAGACGGGCTTGTCGGCCACCTTCTGGCCGCGGCGCAGCACGACGACCCGATCGGCCACGCTGAACACGTCGGGCATGCGGTGGCTGATGAGTACGACCGCGATGCCATGGTCGCGCAGGCGCCGGATCAACCCCAGCACCTCTGCGACCTGGCGCACGCTGATGGCGGCGGTGGGTTCGTCCATGAGCACGATCTTCGGATCGGACAGCCGCGTGCGCGCGATCGCGACCGCCTGGCGCTGGCCGCCGGACATGCGGCGGACGAGGTCGCGCGGCCGCGTTTCGGACTTGAGCTCGGCGAAGAGCTCGCCGGCGCGCTGGCGCATCGTGCCGTAGTCCACCCAGCGAAAGGGGCCGAAGCGGCGCATCGGCTCGCGCCCGAGGAACACGTTCTCGGCCGCGCTCAGGTTGTCGCACAGCGCGAGATCCTGGTAGACGATCTCGACGCCCTGGTCGCGTGCGTCGGCGGGCTTGTGGAAGGCGACCGCGCGGCCGTCCATCTTCATCGTGCCGCCGCTCGGCGGGAAGTTGCCGGCGATGATCTTCACGAGCGTCGACTTGCCGGCGCCGTTGTCTCCCATCAGGCCCACGACCTCGCCGCGCTGCAGCGACAGCGACACGCCCGTCAGAGCCTGGATGGCGCCGAAGCGCTTGGTGATCGAACTCAGCTCCAGGGCGGACATGGCGGTCAAGGTGCTGGGCCGGATGGGCCGAACGGGCCGGGCAGCGGCCGAGGGCGCCGCTGGCGCCCAGCCGTGGTCCTTGCGGCCAGGCGGCTCGCAGGCGGCCGTTTCAGCGGCCGCCCACCGGTCACTTGGCCGGGCAGGTGGCGAGATTGTCGGCCGTGCACTCGTCCAGGCCCGTGAAGAGCGGATCGGCCGGCTTCTTTCCGTTGATGAGGTCGATCATCACCGACGGGGCGCGGTAGCCCATCTCGAACGGCCGCTGGCCGATCTGCGCGTGGCTGCGGCCCGACTTCAGCGCGTCGAGCTGGGGCGGCAGCGTGTCGCCGGCGATGATGACGAGTTCCTTGCTCTTGAGCTTGGGCATCACCTGGCCCGTGACCTGCGAGTAGGCCTGCGGCCCGAATTGGGCCCAGCCACCGACGAGGATGAAGGCATCGAGCTTCGGATTCTTCGTGAAGACGTCGGCCATCTGCTGGTTGGCCAGGTCGATCTGGTCGTTCGTGAACAGCGGGCAACCCGCGATCTCCGTCCAGCCACCCTCGCCCTTGAGTCGGGCCGTGCCCTTCTTGCCGCTGATGGTGTCGCGGAACCCGGCCGCGCGCGCGTTGATGTTGTCCGCCGCCACGTTGCCCAGCTGCAGGCAGACGCTGCCGCCCTTGGCCTTGTGCTGCTTCAGGTGCTTGGCCATCAACACGCCCATGTCGTAGTTGTTGGTGCCGAGGTAGGTCTTGCGCTGCGCCCGGTCGGCGGCGGCCAGGTCGGCGTCGATCGTCATGATCGGCATCTTCGGCTTCTTCGCCTTCAGCATGTTGCCCATCGCCGGCGCGTTCGACGGCGAGATGGCGATGGCGGCCACGCCCTTGTTGATCAGGTCCTCGACCATCTGCACCTGGCCGGCTTCGTCAGCGCTGGAGGCGGGCCCGGTGTACAGGCACGTGTACTCGGAGTTGGGGTTCTCCTTGTTCCACTTCGCGCACCCGTCACCGAGCACGGTGAAGAACGGGTTGTCGACGCCCTTGACGACCACGGCCAGGGTCTTCTTCTGCGCCCAGGCCGGACCAGCGACGAGGATCGCGGCGAGCGCGGCGCCCGCCATCGTGCGTGCCCAATTGTTCATGTCTCCTAGCTCCTCAGTCGGATGCGCCGCGACGCAGCGCTTGTCGGTACCGGGTTGAAACCGAGCGTGGCCGGCCTAGTGCACGACCTGACGACTCGGTCCAGGCTGCTTGCCAGGGTCGAAGCGCGGATGTGCACTCGACCCCGGGTGAAGTCATTGTGAGGTGCGCACCTCATTTCCGCTCTGCTGGTTTCCCCTGAAGGGCTCGAAGGGGCGGCTGGTCAGCCGATCGCCTCCCAGCCGCCGCTGCGCTCGGAGCGCCAGAGCGCGTCGATCACGGTCATCTGGGCCACGGCGTCCTGCAGCCCCCAGGCGGGCGCATCCAGCCCGCGCACGAGGCGCGAGAAGGCCTCCACCTGCAGGCGGTACTGGTCGGCGGCCGGCATCGTCTCGGTGACGATGCCGCTGCCGTCGAGGGCGCCGCCGGCGTCGATCCCGATGCGCATCTGGCCGCCCTGCGGCGCGTTGAAGGGGATCTGCAGTTCAATGCGGCCGGTCGTGCCGACCGCCTGCACGCGCTGATGGGGGCAGCTCTGCGTGGAAACGGTGAAGGCGAGGTGGCGCCCGTCGCCGAAGTCGAGCAGGGCGCTCGTCGTGCGGTCGGTGCCGAGCGCCGCGTCGCGGTCGACGAGGGCCACGGCGCGCGACGGCTCCGCCTCGAAGAGATAGCGTCCCGCGAGGATGGCATAACAGCCGATGTCGTACAGCGCGCCGCCGCCGATGTCGGCCTGGTTGCGGATGTTGGCCGGGTCGTCGTTGAAGTAGGAGAAGAACACCTGCACCGCTCGCAGCCGGCCGATGCGGCCCGCGCGCACTAGCTCGCGCGCGCGCAGCCACTGCGGGTGGTGCCGGACCATGAAGGCTTCTTCGATGTGCACCTTGCTCGCTGCCTCGCGCAGGGCGAGCGCGTCGTCGGCGCGCAGCGCCAGCGGCTTTTCGCAGAGCACGTGCTTGCCGGCGGCGGCCGCAGCCAGCGTGAGCGGTATGTGCAGGTGGTTGGGCAGGGGGTTGTAGATGGCCTCGATCTGCGGGTCAGCGATGAGTGCCTCGTAGGAGCCGTAGGCCCGCTCGATGCCATGCGCCTGTGCCGCCTGCCGCGCTGCGCCCTCGGAGCGCGAGGCGATGGCGCGCAGATCCACCCCTGCGCTTTGGCGCATCGCAGGCAGCACCTTCTCCAGACCGATCCTGGCCGTGCTCAGCACGCCCCACACCACCGGTTTCATGACGTCTCCTTTCGTCTTCGTTGCCATCGGTCGATGGCAGCGCTTGAGTAACGCACCTCATTTGGCATGGTTATCATAGGATCATGTCGACAGACGAACGCGCCACGCTGCACGACGTTGCCCGCACGGCGGGCGTCAGCCTCGCCACGGTCGACCGTGTGCTGCACGGTCGTGGCGGGGTGCGCACGCGCACCATCGAGCGCGTCCAGTCCGTCGTCGAGAGGCTGGGCTACCGGCCCGATCCGGCCGCCGCGAGGCTGGCGCGCAAGAACCAGTCGCGGCTGGTGTTCGTTCTGCCTTCGGGCACCAACACCTTCGTCGACATGCTCGACCGGCAAGTCCGGTCGATGGCGCCGTGGCTGGCCGAGCAGCGCGCCACCGCCGTGGTGCAGCGGGCCGACGTGTTCTCACCGCAGGCGCTCTCCGGCCATCTCGCCGGGCTGCACGGCCGCTTCGATGCCGTCATCGTCATGGGGCTCGACCACCCGCTGGTCCGGGCCGCCATCGACGGCCTCGTCGCCGACGGTGTCGTCGTCATGACACTGGTCTCCGACGTGCCGGGCTCGCAGCGCAGCCGCTTCGTCGGCATCGAGAACGTCACCGCTGGGCGCACGGCGGCGTCGCTGCTGGGGCGCTTCGTCGGGCCGCGGCCGGGCAGCGTCGGCATCGTCATGGGCAGCCGCGGGCTGCGCGATCACGCCGAACGGTTGTTCGGCTTCGAGCAGGTGATGGGCGCGGAGTACGGCACCTTGCAGCTGTTGTCGCCGATCGAAGGACACGACCGTTCCGAACGCACGGAGCCCCTGACGGCGCAGTTGCTCGAGCGGCATCCCGAACTCGTGGGCCTCTACAGCATCGGCGCTGGCAACCGCGGCATCCAGGCCGCGCTCGAACGCAGCGGGCGCGCCGCAAAGATCGTCTGGATCTGCCATGAACTGACGCCACATGCCCGGCAGGCGCTGCTGACGGGCGTGGCGGACGCGGTCATCAACCAGGACGCCGGCCACGAAGTGCGCTCGTCCTGCCGCCTGGCGCTTGCCGCCTTGTCGGGCGAGCGTGTGTTGCCCGAGCAGGAGCGAATCCGCATCGACATCTTCCTGCGCGACAACATGCCGTGAAGAGCCCGCGGCGCGAAGCGTTGCCCGTCCCGACGCACCGGCCCGCCGCCGGCCACGCAGGCCGTTGACACCGGATCTGCGCACGCGCCGGGCTCGCGGTCAGAACTGCATCGTCACCGCGTCGACGACGCGGTAGTCGTTCTCGACCACCGGCATCCAGTGCCACTTGTCGAAGGTGGTGCAGGGGTGCGAGATGCCGAGCCCGACGCGTTCGCCCACCAACGGCGCGGCGTCTTCGTCGGTCGCGTCCCAGCGCAGGTAGGCGTGCTGGTCGTTCAGCCCCGTGACCTTCCACGAGCCGGGCAGGCCGCCGGGCACCGTGCTGCCGCGCGCCGCGCGGGCGAACGGGATCGGCATCTCGATGTCGAACGACAGGTCGCGCCGGCCCACGGAGAGAATCGCCAGTCGCGGCTCGGGGCGGCTCTGCACGTGCGCCCACACCTCCAGGGCCGGCTGCAGCGTGTCGGCACAGCCGCAGCGCTCCTGCACGCGCGCCAGCAGGCGCTTGTAGTTGCCGTGATCGTGGGTGAGGTAGCACCCCGGGCGCAGCAGGCCGCGCACAGGACGGCCGGTGTGCGCCAAACGCGGCCGCAGGCGGCCGGCCACGAGGTCGAAGATGCCTGAGCCGCCGGCCGACATCAGCACCTCTTCGGCGTCGAAGAGGGCTTCGGCATCGCACAGCTGCACGACGGCGTCGACCCGGTCCATCAGCGCCGCCGCATAGGGCACGTCGCTCTCGCTGCGGCCCTTGGCGCCGAGCCCTTCGTAGCACTCGATGCCGGCCAGCCGCACCGCGGCGCTTGCATGCAGCGCGCGCGCCAGCGCAGCCGCCTCCGCTTGCGTGCGGCAGCCGCAGCGACCGCCTTCGACGCCCACCTCGAGCAGCACCTCGAATGGCACGCTGCCCGGATGCGCGGCGAACCAGGCCTCGATGAGGCCCAGCTGCGCCAGCGAGTCGACGAGGAACACCACGCGCAGCCCCACGTGGGCCGCCAGCAGTGCCTGGATGCCAGCGAGGTCCGCGTCGCCGAGCACCTGGTTGGCGATGAGCGCCCTGCGCGCGCCCGCCGCCACGCCCACGGCCAGTTGCGTCACGGTCGCGAAGGTCAGGCCCCAGGCGCCGGCGTCGAGCTGGCGGCGGAACAGTTCGGGCGACATCGTCGTCTTGCCGTGTGGCGCCAGTTCGATGCCGCGCTCGCGCACGAACGCCTGCATCCACGCCAGGTTGTGCTCGAGTGCCTCGCGCTTCAGCAGCGCCAGCGGCAGCGGCAGGCGGCCGTCGAGCGCGTTCCAGCCGAGCGCCGCGATGTGCTCGCGCGGCACGGGCGCATGGCCGTGCGGAAAGCCCTTCGGGCCGGGCCCGAGCAGCGTCGTCGCGGGGGTCGCACCGCCAAGCGCGGAGCTTGTCGTGTCGCCCGTCATGTGGCCGGCTCCTGTTTCGCAGTCTCCTTGCCGGAGCGCAGCAGCACGCGACCGGCGCGGTCGGTTTCGCCGGCGCCCTTCGCGAGGTACGAAAGCCGACCGTTCACGAACACGCGCTCGATGCCCTCCGATCGCCGCAGCGGCTCGTCGTAGGTGGCGAGGTCGCGCACGCGGGCCGCGTCGAACACCACCACGTCGGCGAACCAGCCCGCGCGCAGCAGGCCGCGCTCGTGCAGGCGGAAGTTGCTCGCCGCCAGGCCCGTCATCTTGCGCACCGCGTCGGGCAACGAGAGCAGCTGTTCGTCGCGGCAGTAGTGCCCCAGCACGCGCGGGAACGTGCCCCACAGGCGCGGGTGCGGGTGCCGGTCGTGCGGCAGGCCGTCGGAGCCGACCATGCTGCGCGGGTGGGCGAGCACGCGCCGCATGTCGTCTTCGTGGATCTGGAAGTAGCACGCGCCGCCGGGCGTCAGGCGCTGGCAGGCTTCGCGTTGCGTGACACCCCACTCCTCCGCAATCGACGCCAGCAACCGGCCAGTGGCCTCGGGGTGCGGTGCCGACCAGCTGATGAGCACGTCGATCACGCCGTCGACCAGGTCTTCGCGCAGCACCGTGGAGCCGGCGGTGTACGGGTAGACGTCGAGCGCGATCGCCTGCCGCCCGGCAAGGCGTTCGATCAGCGCCAGCGTCTCGATCGTGCGGCCCCAGTTGGCCGGCCCGGCGCACTTGTGGTGCGAGATGACCAGCGGCACGCCAGCTTCGAAGGCGCTGTCGCTGGCTTCGTGCATGGCGTCGAGGATGTCGGCCATCTCCGAGCGCAGGTGCGTGGCGTACACGCCCTGGTGGCGGGCGACGACGCGCGCCAGCGCCGTCACCTCGGCCGCCGGGGCCGGCATCGCCTCGGCATAGAACAGGCCCGAAGAGAGGCCGATGGCGCCATCGCGCAGGCAGGCGTCCAGCAGCGTGCACATGGCCTCGAGCTGCGGAGCGCTGGCCGGCCGCGTGAGGTCGTCCATGCAGGACGTGCGCAGCGTGGTGTGGCCCACCAGCGGCGCCACGTTCACGGCCGGCCGGGCCTGTCCCACCGCCTGGGCGTATGCGGCCACCGAGGGGTAGCGGAAATGGCGGCCGAGTAGCGTCAGCGCGCCCGTGGGCTCGGCGGCCACCAAGGGCGCCACCGAAAGCCCGCAGTTGCCGGTGACGACGGTGGTCACGCCCTGCGACAGCTTGGGCGTCATCTGCGGCGCCTCGAGCACGATGGCGTCGTCGTGGGTGTGCACGTCGATGAAGCCCGGCGCCACCACGAGCCCGCTGCAGTCGACACGCTCCACCTCGGCCGGCGACAGGCCGGCCGGCAGCCTTGCATGAAGTCCGGGGCCGATGGCCGCGATGCGGTCGCCTTGCAGCAGCACGTCGGCGGCCTGCGGCGCATCACCGCTGCCGTCGACGACGAGGCCCCGTTCGAGCAAGGTGGCGCGGATCATTGGGTCCTCTTTCGTCGGGCCGGCAGGGGCAGGGCACCCGCCGGCGTGGCCCAGTCGAGCTGGGGATGGTGCTGCATGTCCACGCCGCGGGTCTCCAGCGCGTGCTGGATGCTGGCCAAGCGGCGCTCGGCCTTGCGGCCCAGGCGCTGCGCCACCAGCACGGTGAGGATCTCGATCACCGTCAGGTGCGCGAGGTAGGCCTCGGGGCCGACCGGCATGACCGGGTCGGGCGCGACCTCGATGGCAAGCAGGATGTGGGCGCGCTTGGCCAACGGCGAGCCGCCCTGCGTGAGTGCGATGATGGTGGCGCCGCGCTCGCGCGCCACGTCCACCGCCTGCAGCAGGGAAGGCATGCCGCCGACGTGCGTGATGGCCATCACCACCGCGCCGCGCTCGATGGTGGCGGCCGAGATCAGCTGCACGTGCGGGTCGAGGTAGCTGATCGGGTTCAGGCCGAGGCGGAAGAGGCGCGCCTGCAGGTCCATGGCCATGAAGTTGGAGGTCGCGCCGACGCCGTAACAATCCACCCGCGTGGCGGCCACCAGCGCATCGGCCGCCGCCTGCGCAGCCGGCGCCGACAGCTGCGCCTGCACGCCCGTGACGACGCTGGCGGCGCCTTGCGTGATCTTGGCGATGACCTGTTGCGCGTCGTCTTCGGCGCGCACGCGCCGGTTGAGCGGCGAGCCACCGACCGCCAGGTCCTGCGCCAACGCCAGCTTGAACTCGCGCAGCCCGGCGAAGCCGAGGTCGCGGCAGGTGCGCATGATCGTCGGCACCGAGCTGCCGGCCCGCTGCGCGAGCATCTCGAAGGTCTCGTCGAGCACGCGCTGCGGGTCCTCGAGCACGAGCGCCAGCACCGTGCGACGCGCCTTCGGTGCGCGCTCGATGATGGCGGACACCTTGTCGAGCACGCGCCGGGTCACCGGACAGGCCTTCGCGTTGCGCGCTTGCGCTTGAGCGCCAGGGAGCGGCGCGGCGCGCTCATGGCAGCGTCATCCCGGCGATGTCGTCGCGCAGGCAGGCCTTGAGCCGGCCGGACGCCACCACGCGCGGTTCCGGGCGCTGCTGCGCGCAGGCGTCGACGGCGGACGGGCAGCGCGTGCGGAAGACACAGCCCGAGGGCGGGTTCACCGGGCTCGGGATGTCGCCTTGCAGTGGCACGTGCGTGATCGGCACCGTCGGGTCCGGCTTCGGCGACGCGGCCAGCAGCGCCTGCGTGTACGGATGCAGCGGCCGCGCGAACAGCTCGGCCGTGGGCCCCACCTCCATGACTCGGCCGAGGTAGAGCACGACGACGCGGTCGCACAGGTACTCCACCACGTCGAGGTCGTGCGAGATGAACAGCATCGTCAGCGCGAAACGTTCGCGCAGGTCGAGGAGCAGGTTGATGACCTGGGCCTGGATCGAGACGTCCAGCGCCGACAGGGGCTCGTCGGCGACGATGAACTCCGGCTCGACCGACAGTGCCCGCGCGACGCCGATGCGCTGGCGCTGGCCGCCGGAGAACTCGTGCGGATATCGCTCGGCATGCTCGGGCTGCAGGCCCACCAGCTGCAGCAGTTCGGCGATGCGCTGCTGCCGCGCGGCCCGGCCCGGCGCCAGGCCATGCACCTGCAGCGCCTCGCCGAGGATGTCGCGCACCCGCATCTTCGGGTTCAGGCTGGCGTAGGGGTCCTGGAAGATCATCTGCAGCTGGCGCCGCAGAGCGCGCATGCGGCTGCCGCTGGCGGCGCCGAGGTCCTCGCCGCGGTAGAGCACCTGGCCGGCGCTCGGCTCGACGAGGCGCAGGAGGGCACGGCCGATGGTGCTCTTGCCCGAGCCTGACTCGCCCACCAGCCCCAGGGTCTCGCCCTGTTCGATCGTGAACGACACGTCGTCGACAGCGCGCACCGGGTGCGTGGCCGGCCCGAAGAACTTGCGCAGTTGCCGCACCTCGATCAACGGCGGGCTGGCGCTCACGACGAGGCCTCCGCCACGAGCACGCAGCGCGCGCTGCGGTCGGCATCACCGGGGCCGGCGGGACCGACGGCGTGCAAGGGCGGCATCTCCGCGCGGCAGGCCGCCACGGCCTGGTCGCAACGCGGCTCGAAGGCGCAGCCCGGGGGGGGCGCCAACGGGCTCGACACCTGGCCTCGGATGGCCCGCAGGCGGTCGTGGCCGCTGCGCGCCACGGCGCCGGCCTGCAGCCGCTGCCGGCTCGGCAGGCAGGCCAGCAGGCCCTGCGTGTACGGATGCCGCGGCTGCGCGAAGAGCGGCACCACCGGCGCCGCTTCGACGAGGCGCCCGGCGTACATCACGGCCACGTCGTCGGCATGGTGCGCCACCACGCCGAGGTTGTGCGTGATGAACAGGATGCTCATGCCCGTGTGTGCCTGCAACCGCCGCATCAGCGCCAGGATCTGCGCCTGGATGGTGACGTCGAGCGCCGTGGTCGGCTCGTCGGCGATCAGCAGCGTGGGCTCGCAGGCCATGGCCAGCGCGATCATCACGCGCTGGCGCATGCCGCCGGAGAGCTGGTGCGGGTACTCGCGCAGGCGCTGCGCCGCCTCGGGGATCTCCACCTGTTCGAGCAGGCGCCGCGCCTGCGCCTGCGCGGCCATGCGGTCCAGGCCCTTGTGCAGCCGCAGCGACTCGGCGATCTGGGCGCCGACGCGCAGCACCGGATTCAGGCTCGTCATCGGCTCCTGGAAGATCATCGAGATCTGGTTGCCGCGGATGGCACGCATCCGGGACTCGGGCAGCGCCGGCAAGTCGAGCAGATCGACGATGGGCCCTTCGCGGCTCGCGAACAACGCCTGGCCGCTGACCCGCGTGCGCGTGGTGCGGGCGAGCAGGCGCATGAGCGTGAGGCTGGTCACCGACTTGCCCGAACCCGACTCGCCCACGAGCGCCAGCGTGTGGCCGACCCCGATCGAGAAGCTCAGGTCCACCACCGCGTGCACCCAGCCGTCGTCGGTGTGAAACGAGGTGCTCAGGCCGCGGACGTCGAGCCGGTTCATGTGGCGTTCATGAGGCGGTTCATGCATCGGTTCATGCGGCGGCCCTACATCGAGCGGCGCAGGCGCGGATCGAGCAGGTCGCGCACGCCGTCGCCGAGCAGCTGCAGCGACAGCGCGGTGACGACGATGGCCAGGCCCGGGAACAGCACGATCCACAGTGCCTGGTGCGCGTATTGCTGGCTCCCCGCGACCATCGTGCCCCAGGTGGGAATCTCCGGCGGCACGCCGACGCCGAGGAACGACAAGGCGGCCTCGGCCAGGATGGCGTAGGCGAAGATGAAGCTGCCTTGCACGGTGATCGGCGACACCAGGTTGGGCAGCACATGGCGCCAGAGCAGGCGCGGCGTGGCCACGCCCACCGCGCGCGCGGCCTCGATGTACGGCATCTCGCGCACCACCAGCGCCGAGGCCCGCACGACACGCGCCACGCGCGGCGTGTACACCAGCACCAGCGCGAACACCACGTTGAGCATCGAGGGACCGAGGATGCCCACCAGCGCGATGGCCAGCAGGATGTCGGGGAACGACATCATCGCGTCGACCAGGCGCATTAGCGGCGCATCGAGGCGATGGATTGATCCCGCCAGCAGGCCGATCAGCCCACCAGCGACGACCGCGCCGAGTGCCGTGAGCGCGGCGATGCTCAGCGAGTAGCGGCCGCCGAAGGCGATGCGGGCGAAGAGGTCGCGGCCCAGTTCGTCGGTGCCGAGCCAGTGGGCCACCGACGGCCGGCCCAGCCGCTGCGACACCGCCGTTTCGTTGGGGTCGAACCCGCTGAGCGGCCCGGCGAACAGCGTCGCCACCACCATCAGCGCCAGCAGCAGCGCGGCCACCGCGACGATGCGGCGGCGGAACAGCTTGCGCACGAGCAGCGGCAGCGGCAGCGGCGGCAAGGTCATGGGGCCCTCAGACCTTCACGCGCGGATCGACCAGCGTGTAGAGCAGGTCGATGAGGAAGTTGATGACGACGTAGATCGCCGCCACCACCAGCAGCGCGCCCTGGATCACCGGGTAGTCGCGCCGCGTCACCGCGCTCACCACGAGGTTGCCCACGCCGGGCAGGCCGAACACGGTCTCGGTGACGACGGCCCCGCCGATCATCAGCGCCACCGTGAGGCCGATCACCGTGACGATGGGCACCAGCGCGTTGCGCAGCGCGTGGCCCAGCACCACCCGCCCTTCGGGCAGGCCCTTGGCGCGGGCGGTGCGCACATAGTCTTCGCCGAGCACGTCGAGCATCGAGGCGCGCGTGAAGCGCAGGATCAGCGCCGAGTTCAGCACGCCCAGCACCGTGGCGGGCAGCACCAGGCAGTGCAGGCGCTGTGCGAGCGTTGCGCCCGGCTCGCCGTAGCCCGACACCGGAAACCAGCCGAGCGAGACCGCGAAGATCTGCATCAGCACGAGGCCGAACCAGAAGCTGGGCACGCTGGCACCGAGCATCGCGAAGCCAGTGAATACCTGGTCGACGACGCGGCCGCGGAAGACGGCCGAGACGATGCCGCAGGGCACGCCGATCAGCGTGGCGATGGCCACGGCCAGCAGCGCCAGCAGCGTGGTGGGCTCGGCCCGCTCCCACAGCGCCTGCGCCACCGGCCGCTGCAGGAAGATCGAGTCGCCCAGGTTGCCGCGGGCCAGCTCGCGCAGCCAGATCAGGAACTGCTCGGGCAGCGAACGATCGAGCCCGTAGACCTTCTGCACCCGCGCGATGTCTTCGGCGGTGGCCTGGTCGCCGAGCAGCACGGCGACGGGGTCGCCCGGCGCGGCGCGCGTAAGCACGAAGACCAGCACGGCCACCAGCGCCAGCACGACCACCATGCCGCCCACGCGGTCGACGAGGAAGCGCCGCATCGCTGGCTGTGCGCCGACTGGTTTCTCGTGTGCCGTGTCCTCGAGCCGTCTGCAGCCTAGTTCTTCAGGCTCGTGTTCCAGAAGAATGGGTAGGTGTGCGGCGTGTAGCCGACGAGGGCCGGCGAACGCGAGGACAGGCTGGCGAACTTGCCGACGTGGATGTAGGGCACCTCGTCGTAGACCACCTGCTGCACCTTGGCCCAGAGCGGGCCCCGCTTGGCGGGGTTGGGCTCCTGGTTCAGCGCTGCCAGGGCCTGGGCCTTGGCCGGGGAAGACCACCAGCCGGGCGCGCCGTCGCCCAGCTGCGGCGGCGAGAGCATCGGCTCGGGGAACAGGCCCGAGTGCGTGATGTAGATGTCCCACAGCTTCGGGTCGGCGCGGCGTTGCAGCAGCGTGGCCCACTCCACCACGTTCAGCTCGGCCTTGAAGCCGGCGCGCTTGAGCTGCTCGGCCATGATCAGCGCCATGTTGTGGTGGAAGTCGTATTGCCGGCTGGTGAGGATGCGCACCGGCTCACCCTTGTAGCCGGCCTGCTCGGCCTGGGTCTTGGCCTTGGTGGCATTGCGCTCGTTGTAGTTCGCGGTGCCGGCGTCGGAGTAGAACGGCGTGCCCTTGGGGAAGTGGTTGCCTTCGGCAATGAAGGCGCGCGTGTCGCCGAACCCGGCGGCCAGCATCTCGCCCGGGCCGAGCGCGGTCTGCACGGCCTTGCGCCACGGCTGGCTGGCCATCGAGCCTTCCTTGGTGTTGAACACCAGGTAGGGAAAGCCGAACGAGGGTGTCAGTAGCGGCACGACCTTGGCCTGCGCCTTCTCCAGCCGGCCCAGCGCCTCGATCGGCAACAGGTCGGCATAGTGGAACTGGCCGGCCAGCGCGCCTTCGACGCGCGTGTTGGCGTTGGGCACCGGCACGAAGCGCAGCTCGTCCACCGTGGCCGTGCGCTTGCCGCCGTAGCCGCTGGGCGCTTCCTTGCGCGCGACGTAGCCGTCGAAACGCGTGAGCAGCACGTATTGATCGGGCCGGCGCTCCTTGAACTGGTAAGGCCCCGTGCCGACGAACTCCTTCAACGGCTGCGCCAGCGTCTCCTTGGCCATGATGGCCGCCATGCCCGAAGCCATGGCCAGCTGCGCGATCAGCGGCGCGTAGGCGTTCTTCAGCACGAACTCCACCGTCTGCGGCCCCTTGGCGGCGAGGCTCTCGACCTGTGCGCTGACCGACTTGCCGCGCGGCGACACCTCCATCCAGCGCTTGAGGCTGGCGACGACGTCGTCGGCGTCGAGATCGCGGCCACTGTGCAGCTTCACGCCCTTGCGCAATTCGATCGTGTATCGCTTGCCGTCGGCCGACACCTTGGGCAGTGCCTCGGCGAGCATCGGCACCAGGCTGGACTTGGCGTCGAAGGTGTACAGGGGTTCGTACACGTGCTGCATGATGATGCACACGAGGTCGGCCGGCGTGGACTGCACGTCCAGCGTCGGCGGCTCGCCGATCATCGCCAGATTGAGGGCCGACTTGCCCTGCGCCATGCCGGGCCGGTGCGCGCCGAGGCCGACGGCCGCCGTGGCGGCAGCCGCGATTGCCACGCGGCGACGAGTGAGAACGAGTGACATGGCGCGACCCTCCAGGGTGAAAGGAATTTTCAAGCAGGGCGAGCGTACCCATGGCGGCGACACCTTGCGACCCGGGAGAACCCCGAAGCGGAGGGTGGCAGCCTGAAAGTGGATTTCACGCCGGCAGGCGAAGCGGCTCGCGCTACCCGCGGTCCTTCGCCACGCTTGTGCGTTTGAGAGGAGCCCTGCTTAAGCCTCTCGCAAAGGTCTCTCGCAGACGCTTGACGCCGGCAGTGGTTCGATGGTCGGGTGTCGGCCTACAGGCTATGGCGGCGTGTTGGTCACGATCAGCGTTCCCACCTTGTAGCGCCGCCCGTTCGTCTCGTCGGTCACTCCGGCCCCGGTGATGAGCACATAGTCCGTCCACGGGTTGCCACCCGAGAGGCCGACGCGGATCTCATAGGTCCCGAGCGTGGTCGGCGCCGTGATCGCGCGCGTTTCGGCGAACGCTCCCGCAACCCATGTTGCCGAGGAGGTGAAGTGATCATCGACCGATGCGACGGTGCTTCCGTTGCGGTCCAGGTGCATGAACTGCAGCAGGTTCGCCGACATCGGCATCCGGTACCAGTTGAGGTTGACGTTGACCCGGCTCCCCGGCAACGCGTAGTAGGTGGCGGGCGCGGCCATGTCGACGCGCGTGGTGAGCGGCACGGCCGGCGGCACCGGGGCCGGCACGGTGCCGGTCTGCACGTAGCTGCGCACGGCATTCATCCAGTGGTTCATGATGAGCAAGCGCGCGGAGTCGTTGGGGTGCAGCCCGTCGCTCGCATACATCGAACCCGGCACGCCGGTAAGTGACGGCACGAAAAAGACTCGGTAGTAGATGCTGTTGCCGGCGCCGGCCGACTTCGCCTGCACCATCTGCTGGATCTTGCTGTACATCGTCGGCATCGGATCCGTCGCACGCTCGAAGTTCGAAACGAACACGGCGGTGCGCGGGTTGCGCGCATGAATCATGTCGACGATGGTCGCGATGCGGCTCACCACGGCGTCCTGCGCGGTCCCGTCGTTCGGGAAGTAGCCGTCGTTCACGCCAATGTTGAGCAGCGCGATGTCGGGAGTCACCTGGTCGACCCAGCCGTTGATCTGGGAGATGACGTGGGTGGTGCTCCAGCCGCTGCGGCCGATCTGCGGCGAGGTCACCTGTTCGACGACATTGGGTTCGCCGGGATTGACGTAGCCGAACACGGCCGAGCTCTTGCCGATGGCGCTCAAGGCCTGCGTGATGGTCTGATAGCCCGGCAGTGCCGCCAGGTTCTCGGTGTTCGAGTCGCCGATCGGCATGATCCGCCACGAGTTGCCGATCTGCGGCGTGGGCAGGCCGGCGGTGTTCGCGACGTTGATGCTGAAGGACTGCGTGGCGAAAAGCCCCCCCGGGTCGGCCACGCGCGCGGTCACGGCCTGGCTGCCGGTTTGCGTGGACGTGGGGGTCCATGCGATCTGGCCACTGGTGGCGTTGATCGTCATGCCGGTGGGCGCCTGCGTCAACGAGTAGCTCAGCGTGTCGCCATTGGCGTCGTTGGCCGTGACCCGGTAGGCGTAGGCCGCCCCCACCGTGGCACTGGCGAGCGGCGAGGAGGTGATCTGCGGCGCTGCGGCGGCGGCCGTGACGGTGACGGTGAACGACTGCGTGGCGGCCAGCCCTCCCGGGTCGGCCACTCGCGCGGTGACGGCGCGACTGCCGATCTGCGCGGCCGTCGGTGTCCATGAGATCTGGCCGCTCGTCGCGTTGATCGTCATGCCCGTGGGCGCGGTGGTCAGCGAGTAGGTCAGCGTGTCGCCGTTGGCATCGGTGGCCGCCACCCGGTAGGCATAGGCCGCGCCAACCGTCGCGCTCGTGAGCGGTGCGGAAGTGATCTGCGGCGCGGCAGCGGCGGCCACGACGGTGACGTTGAACGACTGCGTGGCAGCCAGACCACCCGGGTCGGCCACCCGCGCGGTGACGGCACGGCTGCCGATCTGCGCGGCCGTCGGTGTCCAGGCGATCTGGCCACTCGTCGCATTGATCGTCATTCCCGCGGGCGCGGTGGTGAGCGAGTAGGTCAGCGCGTCGCCGTTGGCATCGGTGGCCGTCACCCGGTAGGCATAGGCCGCACCAGACGTCGCGCTCGTCAGCGGCGTGGAGTTGATCTGTGGCGCCACGTTGGTCGCGACGACGGCGACATTGAACGACTGCGTTGCTGCCAGCCCACCGGCGTCGGCCACGCGAACCGCAACCGCACGACTGCCGGCCTGCGCCGCCGTCGGCGTCCAGGCGATCTGGCCGCTCGTGGCGTTGATCGTCATGCCCGCGGGCGCCGTGGTGAGCGAGTAGCTCAGCGTGTCGCCATTGCCATCGCTGGCCGTCACGCGGTAGGCATAGGCTGCGCCCACCGCGGCGCTGGTGAGCGGCGTGGAGGTGATCTGCGGCGCCACGTTGACCGCCGCGACGGTGACGTTGAACGATTGCGTGGCCGTGAGGCCCGTTGGGTCGGCCACGCGCACGGTGACCGCGCGGGGACCGGCCTGTGCGGACGTGGGTGTCCATGCGATCTGTCCGCTCGTGGCGTTGATCGTCATGCCGGTGGGCGCCGTGGTGAGCGAGTAGCTCAACGTGCCGCCGTTGGCATCGGTGGCGGTCACCCGGTAGGCATAGGCCACGCCCACCGTCGCGCTCGTGAGGGGCGTGGAGGTGATCTGCGGAGCCACGTTGCCGGTGGAGACGGTGAGCGTGCCGACCTTGTAGCGGTGGTCGTTGCCTGGGTCGGTGACCCCGGCGCCCAGGGTCAAGGCGTGATCGACCCACGGGTTTCCGCCGGACAGCCCGACACGGATGTCATAGGTGCCTGCGGCGAGCGAGGAAGGGACCGTGATCGTGCGCGTCTGGGTGAACGGCCCCGTGGTCCATGTACTCGAAGTGGTCCAGTGGTCGTCGACCGACCATTCGCTTCCGGAGCGCACGAGGTGCACGAACTGGAGGTAATCCGCCGCAGCACGGACGCGGTACCAGTTGAGCGTGATCGCCACCGTGCCGCCCGGGCTGGCGGTGTACGCTGCCGGCGTGGCCAGGTCGACGCGCGTCGTCGTTGGCGCCTGCGCCCAGGTCGGCGAAACGGACGCCGCCAGCATCACGAGGAGAAGGCGCAACATGTGCTTGACCATGGACCACCTTTCGTCAGCCACAGAGCTTCTTCGGCTCATCCTTGCCGGGCTTCTCGCCGCGGCGCTCGCCCCGACCGGGGCGCGCCGCTCCTGCGTCGATTCTTGATCGCCGCTACTTGCAGCGTCCATGCCCGCACCGTGGGGTGCAGGTCGCGGTGGAAGAACTGCGTCACACCGGCTGGGCGACCGTGCTTGAGGGATGGCTACCCTCGCAGGTACTCGGGGGTGTCGGCCATCGACCGCCGCTCGTTCACGAAGCGGGTGATGCGCACGCGGTCGAAGTACTCCAGCACCTGAATCGACAGGTTGCGCCCGATGCCCGAGCGGTCGCGGAAGGGGATGACCTCGAAGCGGCCGTCGGGCGCGGCCGCAGCGGTTTCGCGCGCCACCTGCACCAGGGCCTGCAGGGTGGCGGGCAGGAAGAAGCGGTTCTTCGCGATCTGCACCAGGTGGCCGAGCGTGGCGGCGCGCTGCAGGAAGGCCAGGGTCTGGGGCAGCGGCAGGTCCAGCAGCGGCGCGATTTCGCCGGGCGGCGGCGGGCGCAGGCCGTCCGCCTGCAGCAGCGCGGTCACGCGCTGCAGCAGTGCGGCATCGGCTTCCGTCAGCCGGGCCACGTGGCCCGGGCAGCGCCAGACGAAACCATCGCGCTCGATGCGGCCCTCGCGCTGAAGCGCGTCCAGCGCGGCGCGGTGCAGCGGCCGGTCGGCGAGGGCCGCCAGCGCCTCGTGCAGGGCGGCGTCGGTGAGGCCGCGGCTGGCCGTCTCGTGGGCATGCGAGTCGGCGAGCACGCGCGGGATCGCGGCAAGCAGGGCCTGCCACGCCGGCGCGGCCAGCAGCCGCAGGCCCTGCGCATGCGGCAGGGCCACCGAGGCGGTGGCTGCCGCCAGGGCGCTGCCGGCATCGGCGGGCAGGTTCCAGTTGGCGGCGAAGGCGGGCCACTTCACGCCTTCCGGGCGCAGGGCCAGCAGCGCTGCGAGGGCGGCGGCAGGTGCCGGCGCGGCCAACGCTTCGAGCTCGGCCAGGCGCCGCGGTGTGGCGCGGCCGCGGGCCGGCGCGAAAGCATCGAGCACGGTGCCGCCGCCGAGCAGCCGCTGCGCCGCCGGGTCGCGCAACACGAAGCGGTCGCCGCGCAGCGCGCTCATCGGGCGGTCGAGCAGCAGTTGCGCGTGCCCGTTGCCGTCGAGCAGAACCAGGCGCGCCGCGCGCACGGCGTTGCCCAGGTGCAGATGCAGTTGCAGGTGCGATTGCGGGCG
>JAEUPE010000147.1 GCA_016790435.1 Rubrivivax sp.
GACGGAACGGCAGCGCACCGCCCGCCAGCGCACGCTGGCCGTGCACGCGATGGCGCTGTACGTGGCCGACCGCAACGACGCCTCGGAGGCGCTGATCGCGCAGCTGCGCGCGCAACATGAAGTCCAGGCGCTGGCACCGAGCGCGCGCCGCCTGCTGCTCATCGCCGACGCGACGCAGCACTTCCGTCGCGGCGAACACGCGCAGGTGCAACTTCTGTACGGCGAGGTGCTCGATTCGCTGCAGGCCGGTGCCTCGCTCTACGAGTGGTGGGAGTGCGTGCCGGCGGCGAACTGGGGCACGCTGCCCGGCATGCGGCGGCAGATGCAGCGCTACGTGGACGGCGCGACGCTGCAGCTGCGCGGCCAGCCGCTGGCGCTTCGCGCCGACATCCTGATGCTGCAGGCCTACGCCCACCTCTGGGCCGGGCGCGTGGCCGAGGCCCGCGAGTCGGCGCAGGCCGCCGAGGACGACCAGCGCTGGCTCGCGTGTTCTGGCGAGACGGACATCACGGTGCAGATCTTCCGCCTCATCGAAGGCGCCATCAGCGGCCGCGCCGACGAGGTGCGCGCGCGCCTCGAGGCGCTGCGCGATCGCAACCGCGATGCCCTGCCCGAGCGGCGGCGGCTGTGGCAGCACCACCTCGCGGTCTACGGCGTGCGCATCAGCCACTTGCTCGGCGACGGGCCGGCCGTGCTGGAGCGCTGGGCCGAGTGGCTGAAGGAAGACCCCTTGCGCAGCGACGAGCACCAGAACGGCCGCGCCATCGCCGTGCGCGCCCGCCACGCGGCGGCCGCGGGCCGCTGGCCGGAGGCGGCGCGGCTCTTCGCGCAACTCGTGCCGAAGCTGGGCACGATGGACGTGAACGCGCACGCCGTGGAGCTGCAATTGCGCGCGGCGCATGCCTGCCTGCGTGCGGGCGATGCCGAAGCGGCGGTGAAGGTGATGCAGCCGGCGCTGGAACGCATGCGCGACGAAGGCTCGCCGGGTTATGCGCTGATGGCCGGCGCGCCGGTGTTGCAGGCGCTCGCCGACGAACTGGGCGCGCGCCTGCCTGCCGGGCTCGCGCAAGGGCTGGCCGACACGGCGGCGCTGGCCGCGCGCGTGCAGCGGCGCCCGGAGGGCGCGCCGCCGACGCTCTCGGACAAAGACACACCCGCCGCGAACGGGGGCAGCCCAGCGGCGGGTGCCGACCATGCCGCGAACCGTGCCCACGGTGCAGGCGGTGCGAACCGCGCGAGCAGTGCAGACAGTGCCGGCTCCGCGGCGGCGGCCGCGCAGGCGTCGGGCGCGGCCGCGTCGGCCCCGCCGGCCTTGCCCTCGGCCGCTCTGGAAGGACTCTCCGCCCGCGAGGCCGAGGTGCTGGAACTCATGGCGCGCGGGCAAAGCAACAAAGTGATCGCGCGCACGCTCGACATCAGCCCGCACACGGTGAAGCGGCACGTCGCCAACATCCTGGACAAGCTCGGGCTCGAGTCGCGCGGCCAGGCGGCGGCATGGTGGTTGCGGCGCTGAGGGCTGGCCGATCGGTGGCGTGGCTCGGCTGGCTCGGCGCCCGCCTCCTGATGCAGCGACCTTGCGCCGTGGCGCCCCACTCACCTGGCGAACGCCGGCGATCTACCTTGCCTTACAGCCAAAGACCTCAGATGACCAACTTGTAATGTTCCTGTTCGGTGGCCTTCGTGCGTGCTTCCAACAATGACCACACGTCGATGCAAGACGTCCCACCAACAACCCACGAAGGAACGAACATGAACAAGCTCACCCAGGTTCTCGCCACCGCCGCCGTTGCCGCCCTCGGCTATGCCGTCGGCCCCGCTTTCGCCCAGGAAGCCACCTACGAGTACCCGCAAGCCGTGGCCGGCAGCGCCACCCGGGCCCAGGTGCAAGCCGAACTGGCGCAGGCCAAGCGCGACGGCTCGACGCGCGTGTGGTCCACCACCTACAACCACATGGCCGCGGCCAAGAGCCTGAAGTCGCGCGCCGACGTGCAGGCCGAAGTGCTCGGCAAGGACCGCGACGCCACGGCCACGATGCTGGGTGAAGACAGCGGTTCGTTCGCCCTGTCGCGCCAGCCCGTTCGCCGCGGCTTTGCCGTGTTGGCAGCCCGCTGATCGATCAGGCAAGCCCCGGCCCCGCCAAGGGACGCCGGGCGAGCCGCAAGAAGACCCGCAGGGGCCCGGTCAGGAGATGGCCGGGCCTTCTGTCTTGGTGCGTCCTCAGTCGATGGGCGGTGCGGTGAGCGCGCGCATGGCAGCGGTCATGCACTCTTCTCCAGCAGGTGCACGGCGCAAGCCGCCTCGTCGAAGCCCATGACGCCGCCGCCGTTCTCGATGAGGCCGATGCTCACGCCCATGGCCTGGCGCGCCCCGGCCTCGCCGCGCAGCTGCAGGCAGGTCTCGTGCACCATCGACAGGCCCGTGGCGCCGATCGGGTGGCCCTTGGACACGAGGCCACCCGAGAGGTTGACGGGCAGCCTGCCGCCGAGCGCCGTGGCGCCCGACTCGACGAAGGCGCCGCCGCGGCCCTCGGGGCACAGGCGCAGCATCTCGAGCTGGTAGATCTCGGAGAACGAGGTCGCGTCGTGCAGTTCGACGATGTCGATGTCTTCGGGTTTCAGGCCCGCGCGCGCAAAGGCCTTGTCCGCGGCGATGCGCGAGAGCCCGGGCTCGTCGAGCCGCCGGTACTTGCCGCCGGAAAGCTCGCTGGCGCGCACCTTCACGGCCCGTGCGCGTGCGGCGGGCGGGAAGTGGGCGAGCGCGGCTTCGCTGCACAGCAGTGCAGCGGCGGCGCCGTCGCCGAGCGGCGAACACATGGCGCGCGTCAGCGGCCAGCTCACCTCGCGGTCGGCGAGCACCTGCTCCACGGTGAGCTCGAAGCGGTACTGCGCCAGCGGGTTGAGGCTGCCGTGGTGGTGGTTCTTCGCGGCGCCGATGGCGATCTGCCGCTGCGTCGTGCCATGCGTCTTCATGTGCCAGGCCGCCTGCATGGCGTAGGTGTCCATGTAAACGGTGCGGTTGCCGCCGGTCTCGAAGGGCTTGCCTGCCACCTCGCCGGCACGCCGGTAATACTCGTGCCAGCGCTGCGACTCGAGCTGGTCGATGGCGGTGGCGAAGATGGCCGGCACGCGCGCCGGGTCGTCCGGGCTCACGAGCTTCTCGACGCCGATGGCCAAGCTCACCTGCACCTGCCCCGAGAGGATGTCCTTCACCGCGCCGTGGAACGCGAACGACGCCGTGGCGCAGCCGCCCTCGACGTTGACCATCGGCACGCGCTCGGGGAAGAGGCCCTCCTCGACGAGTGGCGTGAAGGCCACCTGGCCGCGGATGCCGCCCTGGCCCCACTGGCCCATGCCGCAGTTGCCGAACCAGGCCTGTTCGATGAGCGTGGCTTCGCGCGCGGCGAGGCCGGCATCGGCGAGCACGCCGAGGTAAGCCTCGCGCGCGAGGTCCTGGAACGACTGCTCCGGGTGCTTGCCGAACGGCGTGCACGACGAGCCGATGACGTAGACGGCGGACAAGGGTGTGTCTCCTTCGGTCGCGCCCGAGACCGGAAGCGCGCGGCTGCCGGAATCTACCGGATCCGTCTGCGACGGCCGACCTGCGAAGCGCACCCCGCCAACCCGGCCGGGCATGCCCCCCAGTCGTTCGCAGGGGCCTTCGCTGAGCCGGCGGCTGTATGCCCGCCGCCCGCCGCCCGCCGCCCGCCGCCCGCCGCCCGCCGCGCGCCGCGCGCCCGGCGCATGGCGCGTGGGGAGTGACGGTCGTCGGGCACCGACACACATTGTTTCGTGCCTTGCAGCCGCCGCGGTGTCATACGGCACGGCGCTTGCGCACGTTCATGGCCACGGGCTCGAGGCGCACAGCGCCAGCGCCCATGCACGAAATCGGTCCACGGCGCCGCGTCCCGGCGCAGCAACCTTAGGGTGGCGCACCCACCTGCCTTCTGCTGCAATGCAGCATATGCCTCGATTCCTCGCCGCGCTCTGCGTTGCCTTGCTCGCCTCTCGCGCCTTCGCCTTCAGCCTCGAAGACGTGGCGCGCGAGGCCGCCGCGCTGGCCGCGCGCCCGCACCAGGTGCCGGCCACCGAAGCGCGCCTGGCCGCGCTCAGCTACGACGAGTACCGCGCCGTGCGCTTCAAGCCAGAGCAAGCGTTGTGGCGCGAGGCGGGGCTGCCGTTCCAGGTGCATTTCTTTCCGCTCGGCCGCGGCAACGTGCGGCCGCTGCGCCTGCACGAAGTCGTGCAGGGCGAGGTGCGGCCGCTGGCGGTGCCGGCCTCGTCGCTTCGCAACGATGGCACGGCCACCGGCCTGCCGGTGGCAGGAGCGGCGGGCTGGCGCGCGCATTTCCCGCTCAACGACCCGTCGCGCAGCGATGAGCTGATCGTGTTTCTCGGCGCGAGCTACTTCCGCGCCGTCGGGGCCGGGCTGCACTACGGCCTGTCGGCGCGCGGGCTGGCCATCGACACCGTCGGCGGCAACTCGGGCGAGGAGTTCCCGGCCTTCACCGCGTTCTGGCTCGAACGGCCGGCGCCCGGCGCGCGCGAGCTGAAGTTCCTGGCGCTGCTGGAGAGCCCGCGCGCCACCGGCGCCTACGAGTTCGTCGTGCGCCCCGGCGTCACGACGACGGTGGACGTGCGCGCCCGAATCCACCTGCGTGCGCCGGTGGCCATGCTCGGCGTGGCGCCGCTCACGAGCATGTTCCTCTCGGGCGAGACGCAACCCGCGGCCAGCGACTACCGCCCCGAGGTGCACGACTCCGACGGTCTGCAGATCGCGCTCGGCAACGGCACGGCCGGCGCGGTTGGCGGCGAGTGGCTGTGGCGTCCGCTCGTCAACCCGCGCGGCGTCTTCGTCACCTCCTTCGCCGCGACCTCGCCGCGGGGCTTCGGCCTCATGCAGCGTGACCGCGCCTTCGCCAGCTACGAGGACCTCGAAACCCGCTATGACCGCCGCCCGAGCGCCTGGGTCGAGCCGCTCGGCGACTGGGGTGCCGGCCGCGTGCAGCTGCTGCAGTTCGGCACCCCCGACGAGACACACGACAACATCGGTGCCTGGTGGGCGCCCGACCGCCTGCCCGAGCCCGGCGGCGCGCCGCTCGAGCTGGCCTGGCGCGTGCACTTCGGCGGCGAGGGCCTCGCGCGGCCGCCCGGCGCCTGGGTGGCGCAGTCGCGCCGCGGGCACGGCTACCGCGACGAGAAGCTGCCGCGCGAGCCCGAGCAGCACCAATACCATGTTGACTTCGTGGGCCCCATGCTTGCCGGCCTCGGCGCCGATCAAGTGCGCGCCTCCGTCAGCGGCAATGCCAACGTGCGCGCCCTGCGCGCCATCGCGCAGCCCAACGCCGTCACCGGTGGCTGGCGCGTGACCATCGACTTCCAGCGCATCGACCCGAAACAGGCGGTCGAACTGCGTGCCTACCTGCAAGCCGGCGTACGGACCCTGAGCGAGACCTGGGCCTACGCGATGCCACCGGAGTGATGACATGACGCCGAACTCCAGAACCGCGCCGCCGATCCGGCGTTCATCGATGACGCCGAGGCCCTGGTTCGGCCTGTGGCGGGGCGTGCTGCTCGCGCTTTGGCCGGGGCTCGGCCTGCGTGCTGCCGCCCAGGTGGGTCCATGGCACGGCGCGGCGCGACATCGGCGCGCCGTGCTCCTGGCCCTGGTGGCTGCGCTGGCCACGGTGGCCGGCGTGTTGCAGTGGCAGGCGATGCCGCCTGACGCGGGTGTGGCCGTCTGGGTCTACAGCGCGCTGCTCGTGCTGCTCTTCACCTGGCTGGGCATCGGCTTCGCCACGGCCGCCATGGGCGCCTGGGTGCTGTGGCGTGGCGACGCGCACGCATTGCGCCTGCCCGAGGCGCGCCAACCCATCCACCGCGACGCGCGCACGGCGGTGGTCATGCCCGTGTGCAACGAAGACATCGCCACCGTCTTCGGCGGCCTGCGCGCCACCTGCGAGTCGCTGGCGGCCACGGGCGCGCTCGCGCTCTTCGACTTCTACGTGCTCAGCGACACCAGCGACCCCGCGCTGCGCGCCGCCGAACTGCGCGCCTGGGAGGAACTGCGCCGCACGATGGGCGACCACCCGGTGCTCGCCGGCGGGCGCGTCTTCTACCGCTGGCGCCGTCGGCGCGTGAAGCGCAAGGCCGGCAACGTGGCCGACTTCTGCCGCCGCTGGGGCCGCAACTACCGCTACATGGTCGTGCTCGACGCCGACAGCACCATGCACGGCGACACGCTCGTCTCTCTCGTGCGGCTGATGGAGGCGCACCCGCGCGCCGGCATCGTGCAGACACTGCCGCAGCCCTGCGGCCACGGCACGCTGCACGCGCGCGCGCAGCAGTTCGCGCACCGCGTCACCGGGCGCCTGTTCAGCCTGGGCATGGCCTACTGGCAGCTGGGTGATTCGCACTACTGGGGCCACAACGCCATCCTGCGCGTCGAGCCCTTCATGAAGCACTGCGCGCTGGCCAAGCTGCCCGGGCGCGGCGGCCTCGCGGGCGAGATCCTTTCGCACGATTTCGTCGAGGCGGCGATGATGTCGCGCGCCGGCTACGAGGTGTGGCTGGCGCCGCAGCTCGGCGGCAGCTGGGAGCAGAACCCGCCGCACCTGCTCGACGAACTGCAGCGCGACCGCCGCTGGTGCCAGGGCAACCTGCAGAACGCGCGCCTCATCGCCGAGCCTGGCTGGCGGCCCGTGCACCGCGCCACCTTCGCCACGGCGGCGTTCTCGTACCTCGTGGCCCCGCTGTGGCTGGCCTTCCTCGGGCTCGGCTTCGTGGTGGCGGCCACGCACGGCCATGCAGGCAGCGCCCACTTGTGGCTGCTGACGCTGGCATTGCTGCTGCTGCCGCGCCTGCTGGCGGTGGTCGCCGTGCGGGTGCTCGGCGAGCAGCGCCATTACGGAGGCACGACGCGCCTGGTGAGCAGCGCCCTCGCCGAACTGGCGCTCTCTGCCATGCAGGCGCCCTTGCGCATGCTGGCGCACAGCCTCTTCGTGCTGAGCGCGCTCACCGGTCTCAAGCTCGAGTGGCGTTCGCCCTCGCGCCACGCCGACGCCGTGGCCTGGACCGACGCGTGGGCACGCATCGGCCGGCTGGTGCTGCCGCCAGCGGTGGTGGTGGTGTCGTGGATGACCTTCGAGGGCGTGGCTCTTGCCGAGGGCTGGATGCTGCTGCTGCCGCTGTTGCTGGCCGTGCCGTTGACAGTGGCAAGCGCGAGTCCGGTGGTCGGCCGGCGCCTGGAGCGATGGGGCCTGCTGTGGAACCCGGAGGCGCGCCGACCGCCGCGCACGTTGGCACGCGCCGGTGAGGCGCGCGCCTTTGCGTTGCTGGCGCCGCCGCCGCCGCCGCCGCCGCTGGCCGCGGCGACTTCGGGCAGAGCCATTTCATGGTCGATGGGCCGATCGCGTGCACTGTTGGCTGCCGGCGTGCTGGCCTTCAGCGTGCTTGGCGTCATGCCGCGCGTGGGGACCGCGCCTGAAGTGCCGGCGTGGCTGCAGGCACAGCAGGGGCTGTTTGCGACGTGGCTGGTGACGCAGCCGCCGGCCGAACCGAAGACGCTCGGTGCCAGCGACCGGCTCGTCGCAATGCGCGAGCGGCCGGCACGGCGGATCGACAACGAGGTGCGCGAGCGCGCCCGCGCGGCGGTGCAGCGGGCGCTGGCGCAGGAGGCCGAGGGCGCCGGCCCACGTCAGGATGCCGGCGAATTCCCCTGGGAGGAGGGCGGACGCGGGCCCGACCGCGAGGGCGAGTGGCCCGAGGGCTGACCGATCCGACGGGCGGACCCCTTGGGGGACTGGCACACCGACGCAGGTGGTCGGTCCCGCAGGCGGATGGCGCCAGCAGCCCCGGCGCGATCCGCCTCAGAGCCCCTTCAACACCCCGCGCACCTTGGACACGATTTCGTCCAGGTGCTTGTCCTCCATCACCAGCGGCGGCGCCACGATCAGCGCGTCGCCGGTGCTCTTGAGGTTCAACCCGGCGTCGTAGAGGCGCTTCTGCGCCTCGTGGCCGCGCGCACCGGGCGTGCCATCCACCGCCACGTCCACCGCGGCCATCATGCCGATGCTGCGGATGTCGGTGACGATCGCGCAGTCGCGCAGCGAGTGCATGGCGTCGATGAACTTCGGGCTCATCGCCGCGCCGCGCTCGATCAGCCTTTCCTTGGCGAAGATGTCCATCATCGCCAGCCCCGCCGCGCACGAGGCCGGGTGCGCGCTGTAGGTGTAGCCGTGGAAAAACTCCACGCCCTTGGCCGGGCCGGCGTCGGTGATGGTGTCGTAGATGTCCTGCCGTGCCGCCACCGCGCCCATCGGCTGCGCGCCGTTGGTGATGGCCTTGGCCCTCGTCCAGAGGTCGGGCGTGACGCCGAAGGCCTGAGCGCCGAACGGGGCGCCCATGCGGCCCCAGCCGGTGATGACCTCGTCGAACACGAGCAGGATGCCGTGCTGGGTGCAGATCTCGCGCAGGCGATTCAGGTAGCCCTTGGGCGGCGGCAGGCAGCCGAACGAACCCGCCGCGGGCTCGACGAACACGGCCGCGATGTTCTCGCCGCCGTAGAGGTTGCAGAAGCGCTGCAGGTCGTCGGCGAGCTCGGCGCCGTGCTCGGGCTGGCCCTTGGCGAACTTGTTCTCCGGCAGCGCCGTGTGCCGCATGTGGTGCACACCGGCGAGGCCGAGGCCGAAGGTGCGGCGGTTGTTCACCATGCCGGCGAGCGAGACACCGCCCATGTTGACGCCGTGGTACGCACGCTCGCGGCTCACGAACATCTGTCGCTGCGGCTGGCCCTTCACGCGGTGGTAGGCGAGCGCCATCTTCATGGCCGTGTCCACCGCCTCGCTGCCGCTGTTGACGAAGAAGATGCGGTTCAGGCCGGCAGGCGTGTAGTGCGTGACCCGCTCGGCGAGTTCGAAGGCCTTGGAGTGCGCGCGCAGGAAGGGAGCCGTGAAGTCCAGCGTCAGCAGCTGCTCGTGCACCGCGTCGGCGATCTCGGTGCGGCAGTGGCCGGCGGCGACGCAGAAGAGGCCGGCCGACGCATCGATGACCTCCTTGCCCTCGGGTGTGTAGAAGTACATGCCCTTGGCACGCGCAAAGAGCCGTGGCTCGGACTTGAACTCCTTGTTCGGGCTGAAGGGCATCCAGTACGGTTGCAGCGTCGTGGTCACTTGCGGTTCGGCATGGCCCATGGGCGCGGTTCTCCTGCGGGTTGGCGGTGGACGAAGCCTTGAGAAGGCGGTGGCCGATTCTGCTCCGGGTTGGCTTGCGCCGGCGCAGGGCTGGCCGACCGAGGCCCGGGGATCACCTGCCCCGGCATCGGAGCGGGCCGGGCTACCCTTGCGACCTCCACCGCATCGAACCGAGGTTCCAACGTGTCCGAAGCCCTTTGGCGCTGGCCCGCCCACTCACTCGCCGCTGCCATCCGCCGTGGCGCCGTCTCGGCCCGCGAGGCAACGGTCTCCACGCTGGAGCGCGTGCAGGCGGTCAACCCGACGCTGAACGCCATCGTCGACCTGATGGCCGACGAAGCGCTGGCCGCCGCGGACGCGGCCGATGCGGCGCGCCGCGGTGGCCAGGCCCTCGGCCCGCTGCACGGCGTGCCGGTGACGGTGAAGGTCAACGTGGACCTGCGCGGCCACGCCACCACCAATGGCGTCGTCGCCTTCAAGGACCTCGTGGCCGGCGAAGACAGCCCCGTGGTGGCCAACCTGCGCCGGGCCGGCGCGGTGATCATCGGGCGCACCAACACGCCGGCCTTCTCGGTGCGCTGGTTCACCGAGAACGACCTGCACGGCCGCACGCTGAATCCGTGGTCGCGCGCGCACACGCCGGGCGGCAGCAGCGGTGGCGCGTCTTCGGCGGTTGCCGCCGGCATGGGCGCCATCGCGCATGGCAACGACCTCGCCGGCTCGGTGCGCTACCCCGCCTACTGCACCGGCGTGTGCGGTCTGCGGCCCTCGTTCGGGCGCGTGCCGGCCTACCTGCCGAGCGCGAAGGACGAGCGGCCGCTGTCGATGGCGATGATGTCGGTGCAGGGCCCGTTGGCGCGTTGCGTGGCCGACCTGCGCCTGGCGCTCGAGGCGATGAGCACCGGCGATGCGCGCGACCCCTGGTGGGTGCCGGCGCCGCTCACCGGCCCGGCGCTGCCGCGACCGCTGCGCGTGGCGGTGACGGTGATCTGCCAGGGCGCCCCGGCCGACCCCGCGGTGGTGGCCGCCGTGCGTCAGGCCGCCGCCTGGCTGGCCGAAGCGGGCTACACAGTCGAGGAGGTGGAGCCGCCCAGCCTGGCCGAGGCGCACGAGCTGTGGAAGCTCATCGCCAACGACGAGGCGCGCCGGTTCATGTGGGGCGCCATCGAGCAGTTCGGCGATGCCGGTGTGCGCCGCTCCTTCGGCTGGATGCTGGAGGACTCTCCCGTGCTCGATCACAGCGCTCACCTGAAGGCGTTCGCGAAGCGGTCGACGCTGCTGCGGCGCTGGCAGCTCTTCATGGAGCGCTACCCGCTCGTGCTCGGGCCGGTGTCGGGCGAGCCGCCGTTCCCCTGGGGCTGGGACGTGGAGAGCGAAGCGACCATGGCGCGCGTCATGCGCGCGCAGGAGTCGCAGTTCGCCGTGCCGGTGCTGGGCCTGCCGGCCGTCTCGGTGCCCACGGGCCTCGCCGGCGGCCTGCCGATGGGCGTGCAGCTGATCGGCCCGCGCTTCCGCGAGGACCTCGTGCTCGAGGCCGCCGAAGTGATCGAGGCTCACTCCCCGCCGATGACGCCCATCGACCCGCGCTGAGCCAGGGCGCACGCACTTGCTTGCCTGAGTTCGCCCTCGAGGCAAGCGGCTGCGTTCCCGCTTGATGTCGACCCCTCAGACGCGGGGCCGTGTCGTGGGTCGAGCCGGCGTACCGATACGACCATGGGCTTATCGGTCGTGTGCTCTTGGACGGAAACCGCCTCTCGGCGGGGTGTCCCCGCACCTGCGGGGTTTCGCCCCCGCTGGGGCGCGCTGAAGCTTGCGCGAAACCAGTCCCGCTCAGGGGGGGACATGACGCTCGCCATCCTCCGTCTTCGCCGCACGCTTGCCACCTCAATCCTGACCCTCGCCGGTGCCCTTGCGCTACCGGCTACGGCGCAGAACGTCATCCAGAGCGAGAACGCCAAGTCCGCTGGCGTCACTACGGCCTGGCAGATCCCGGACGCCAGCTACGCGAGCAATCAGGAGATCGAGGGCTACGCCTCGGCCACCAGCGTCAACCGCGGCGAGTCGATCAGCCTGTTCGTCCAGACCAAGACGACGGACCCCTCTTACACCATCAACGTGTACCGCATCGGCTGGTACGGCGGATCAGGTGGCCGCCTGGTGCACGGTCCGATCACGCGCACGCGCACCGCCCAGCCCAGCTGTCCGATGACGGACGCGGACACGCGGCTCATCGAGTGCAATTGGACCAACCCTTACGTCCTGACCGTGCCCAACACGGCGGACGCCACCGACTGGGCCAGCGGCGTCTACCTGGCCAAGCTCACCGGTGCCAGCACGGGCAAGCAAAGCTACATCATCTTCGTCGTGCGTGACGACCCGCGCTCGGCGCGGGCAATGTTCCAGACGAGCGTCACCACCTACGCCGCCTACAACAACTGGGGCGGCTACGACTTCTACGACACCGACAGCCTGGGCCTGAACCCCGCGCACAAGGTGTCGTTCAACCGGCCCTACCGGAACCCGCAGCGCCACCTCAACGGCAAGGGCGCCGGCGATTTCCTGAGCTGGGAAATCAACATGCTGCGCTTCGTCGAGCGCGAGGGATACGACGTCAAGTACTCGACGAACATCGACACCCACCTGGCGCCGGGCCGGCTGCTCGAGACGCGGCTGTTCCTGTCCGTCGGCCATGACGAGTACTACACGAGGCCGATGTATGACGCCCTCGAGGCCGCGCGCGACGCCGGCGTGAACCTGGCGTTCATCGGTGCCAACGCCATCTATTGGCAGGTGCGCCTGGAGCCGCATTCGCAGACGGGCCAGGCCAACCGCACCGTCGTCGGCTACAAGTACTTCTTCGATCCGCAGGGGGCGGCCAATCCGAGCCTCACCACCTACCTGTGGCGCGAAGCGCCGCTGAATCGGCCCGAGGCGGCGCTGATCGGCGTCATGTACGACTACAACTCGCTCGACTCCGACATCGTCATCGCCGATTGTTCGAGCTGGGTCTGCGCCGGCGCCAACCAGTTGCCGGGCAACGTGCTGCCCGGCATGCTCGGCTACGAGGTCGACCGCCTGGCGCCCTCGTCGCCGGCCGGCATCACCGTCATCGCGGAATCGCCCTACGTCGTCAACGGCGAGGTGCGCTACTCCCAGGTCACGCACTACACCGCGCCCAGTGGCGCCGGCGTCTTTGCCACGGGCTCGATGCAGTGGACCTGGGGCCTGGACTCCTTCTCGGCCGGTGCCAGCGAGCATGGCGACCGCACCAACGCGGCGGTGCAGCAGATCACGCGCAACGTCCTCAACCGCTTCACGGACGTCGCCAACGCGATGCCACAGATCACGACGACGCCTGTCACGACGGCGCTGGTGGGCACGGCCTACAGCTACGACGTCAACGCCTCCGACGGCAACGGCGACACGTTGACCTACGCGCTGACGCAGTCACCCTCGGGCATGACGATCAACTCGGGCACGGGCGTGATCTCCTGGTTGCCCTCGGCCGCGCAGGCCGGCAGCCAGGCGGTGACGGTGCGGGTCAGCGACCCCGGAGGGCTGGCCGCGACGCAGTCGTTCACCATCGCCGTCTCCGCGGCCAACGTGGCGCCGCAGATCACGACGACGCCGGTGACGGCGGCGGCCGTGGGCGGGGCCTATGGCTACGACGTCAACGCGACCGATGCCAACGGCGACACGCTGACCTACGCGCTGACGCAGGCGCCGACGGGCATGACGATCAATGCCGCCAACGGCCTCATCGCGTGGACGCCGACGGCGGCGCAGGCCGGTGCACAGGCGGTCACGGTGCGTGTGAGCGACCCGGGCGGGCTGGCCGTGACCCAGTCGTTCACGGTCACCGTGACCGCCGGAAACGTGGCGCCGCAGATCACGACGACCGCGGTGACGACGGCGACCGTCGGCGTGGCCTACAGCTACGACGTCAACGCTTCCGACGCGAACGGCGACACGCTGACCTACTCGCTCACGCAGGGGCCGGCGGGCATGACCATCAACACCACGAACGGCCTGATCGCGTGGACCCCCACCTCGGCGCAGGTGGGCAGCCAGGCCGTGACGGTGCGCGTCACCGATCCCGGCGGGCTGTTCGTCACGCAGTCCTTCACGATCACGGTCGGTGCCGGAACGGCGCC
>JAEUPE010000058.1 GCA_016790435.1 Rubrivivax sp.
TTGCACCGTCAGCCGGTGCAGCCGCGCGCCGAGCTTGCGCATCACCACCGCGACGGCCGGGAACAGCACGCCGACGAAGAGCGTCAACTGCCAGTTCAGCCACAGCAGGTACGCCAGCAGTGCCACCAGCGTCAGCGAGTCGCGCACCAGCGTCAACAGCGCGTTGGTGAGGATCTGCACGCCGGCCTGCACCTCGTAGACGAGGCTGTTGGTCAGACCGCTGGCCGTCTGTTCGGCGAATAGCGCCGGCTGCGCGCGCACGAGCCGCGCGAACATCGCCTGGCGCAGCTGCAGCACGGCGCGCTGCGCCGCCCACGCGAGGCCGTACTGCGCCAGGAAGCCGGCGACGCTGCGCAGCGCAAACAGCGCGATGATCGCCGCCGGCACCATCCACAGCGCGATCTGCTTGCCGGTGAAGCCGTCGTCGAGCAGCCGCTTCATCAGCTCGGCCAGCATCGGCTCGGTCAACGCCATCAGCGTCGCGCCGAAGATCGTGGCCACCAGGCCGGTGCGGCTGGTGCGGAAGTAAGGCGCAAGGCGCTTGAAGCGCTCGAGGAGGCTGGGCATCGGGGCGGCCGCCGGGGCGGGCGAGGCGGCGGGGATTATCGACGCGCGCCTGCATTTGGCCTTAACAAACCGACACGGCTTCGTCCTACGAGCCACGCCGTGGTCGCTGCCTACAATCGGCCGCCTCGCGCTCGAGGCCCCACTCGACATTCACTCGACGATCATTCGACGATGCACGGTGAGATGCCCCCGTTCTCGCGCCGCCCGGCGGGCGTAGCCCAGCCCGCGCGCCGGCGCCTCGTGATGTCGCTGGCTGCCGCGGGGCTGGCGCAGCCACTCGCTGCACGCGCGCAGTTCCGCGTCGAGATCGCCGGCGTCGGCGCGAGGCAGGCGCCGATCACGATCGCCACGTTCCGCGACGAGTCGCTCGCCGGCGCGCCGTTGTCGCAGGTGATCCGCGCCAACCTCGAGCGCAGCGGCGTCTTCCGCCACGTGCCCACCGACGAGCCGCTGGACGAGCGCAGCGTCGTGCGGCTGCCCGACTGGCGCGGGCGCGGCACCGACGCGCTGGTGGCCGGCAGCATCGCGCGGCTCGCCGACGGCCGCTTCGACGTGCGCTACAAGCTGTGGGACCTGGTCAAGGGCACGGAGCTGCTGGCGCAGAGCCACGTGGCGCAGGCAGGCGACCTGCGGCTGGCCGCGCACCGCATTTCCGACGAGATCTACCAGCAGCTCACCGGCGAACGCGGCGTCTTCGCCACGCGCATCGCCTACGGGGTGAAGGCGGGCTCGCGCTACACGCTGCACGTCACCGACGCCGACGGCGAAGGCGGCCACATCGCCCTGGCAAGCCCGCAGCCGATAATCAGCCCGGCCTGGAGCCCCGACGGGCGGCAGCTCGCCTACGTGTCGTTCGAGGACCAGAAGGCCGTCATCTGGGTGCAGGACCTCGTCAGCGGCAACCGCAAGCGCGTCGCCAACTTCCGCGGCAGCAACAGCGCGCCGGCCTTCTCGCCCGACGGCCGCACGCTCGCCGTGGCGCTGGCGCGCGAGGGCCTGACGCAGGTCTACACGCTGCCGGTGGGCGGCGGCAACCCGACCCGGTTGACGCAGAGCAACGCCATCGACACCGAGCCCATCTACAGTGCCGACGGCCGCAGCATCTACTTCGTCAGCGACCGCGGCGGCGGCCCACAGATCTACCGCATGGGCGCGGGCGGCGGTGGCGCCGAGCGCGTCACCTTCACCGGAAGCTACAACATCAGCCCGACGCTCAGCCCGGACGGCAAGTCGCTCGCGTACATCTCGCGCCAGGGCGGCGCCTTCCGCGTCACGCTGCTCGAGATGGACACGGGCACCGTGCGCGCGCTGTCCGACACCACCGAGGACGAGCGGCCGAGCTTCGCGCCGAACGGCCGCCTCATCGTCTACGCCTCGCGCGTGCGCGGCGCCGACGTGCTGATGACCACCACGTTGGATGGCAAGATCAAGTCGCGCCTGGTCGTGAGCAGCGGCGACGTGCGCGAACCCTGCTGGGGGCCGTTCGGCCGCTAGGGCCGGCGAGATTGCTTGAACCGCGTTCGGCCACGTTCGACCGCATGGGGGACTGCGTTGGACTGCCTTGGACAACCACGGACCAGACTGCGCGTTTGTCCCAGCGAACCTTTTCGGCTGCATCATGCTCTCACCGGGCGTGAATCCCTTTTCCGACCCGTGCAAGGAGTGCCTACCATGAACCTCAAGACCTCCACCCGCAGCGCCCTGGCCCTGCTGGCCCTGGCCGGCGTGTTGATCGCCTGCGACTCCACGCCCATCGCCCCCGACAAGCTGCCGGTCGTCGAGAGCCGGCCCACCGCCGGCGCGGGCTCGTCGCTGGCCGGCGGCAGCGGCGGCACGGCCGGCGGCACGCCGCAGTCGCAGGTGGCCAGCGTCGACCTGACGCGCAGCGCCGCGGGTGCCGGCGGTGCCGCGCTGCTCGCCGCACCGAGCCAGCGCGTCGTCTACTTCGACTTCGACAGCTTCGCCATCCGCGACGAGTTCAAGCCGCTCATCGAAGGCCACGCCCGCGCGCTGGCAGGCAACCGCGGCAAGAAGGTCGTGATCGAAGGCCACACCGACGAGCGCGGCGGCCGCGAGTACAACCTCGCCCTTGGACAGAAGCGGGCCGAGGCCGTGCTGCGCTCGATGACGCTGCTCGGCGCCGCCGATGCGCAGCTCGAGGCGGTGAGCTACGGCAAGGAGCGGCCCGCCGCCACCGGCAGCGACGAGGCCGCCTGGGCCAAGAACCGCCGCGCTGAACTGAGGGACAAATAATGGGACTCCCCCCCGAAGCGCCCTGCGGGCGCCTCCCCCCGAGGGGGGCAACGCCAGCGGCCCGGCAGAGCCGGTTCCGCGGCGTCCATTTGGCGTTCGCCGCAGCGACGCTCGCGATCGCCCTGCCCGCCCATGCCCAGCTGTTCAAGGACGACGAGGCGCGCAAGGCCGTCATCGACCTGCGCGCCCGCGTCACGCAGGTCGAGGATGCCGGCAAGGCGCGCGAGAGCGAGCTCACCACGCAGCTCACGACCCTGAACGCGCAGCTCGTCGAGCAGATCGGCGCTCTGCGCCGCAGCCTGCTGGACATGAACAACCAGCTCGAATCGCTGCGCGCGGAGCTGGCCAAGCTGCGCGGCAGCGACGAGACGCTCGCCCGCGACGTGGCCGAGCTGCAGCGCCGCAGTCGCGACATCGGCCAGACCCTGGACGACCGCCTGCGCCGTCTCGAGCCGGTGAAGGTGACGATCGACGGGCGCGAACACGCCGTCGATCCCGAAGAGCGCAAGACCTTCGACGACGCCATGGCGGTGATGCGCGGTGGCGACTTCGACCGTGCCGCCACCTCGCTCGCCAACTTCCAGCGCCGCTATGCGGGCAGCCCCTACACGAACCAGGCGCGCTTCTGGCTCGGCAATGCGCTGTACGGCAAGCGCGACTACAAGGCGGCGATCGACGCCTTTCGCAGCTTCGTGACCGGTGCCCCCGATCACCCGCGCGCGCCCGAGGCCCTGCTCGCCCTGGCCAACAGCCAGGCCGAGACCAAGGACAACCGCGGTGCGCGCGCCACGCTGCAGGAGCTGATCAAGGCGTACCCCACGTCCGAAGCAGCCCAGGCCGGCAAGGACCGCCTTGCCACGCTGCCGGCGCGCTGAGCAGCCCGCCTGCCGCGTGACAGCCGCATAGCCCGCGCCCGCCAACCCGCCCCGACAACCACCCAGACGTGAACGAAGCCGAGCTCCCCGCCCTGGTGCACGGGGTGCTCTGGTCGGGGCTGGCGCTCGGCGCGTTGTTCGGCGCCGTGGCGCAACGCACCCACTTCTGCACCATGGGCGCGGTGGCCGACATCGTGAACATGGGCGACTGGTCGCGCATGAGCATGTGGCTGGTGGCCATTGCCACCGGCATGCTCGGCTTCAACGCGCTCGTCGGCGCCGGCCTCGTGCAGGCGCGCCACAGCATCTACGCGGCCGCCAACTGGCTGCCGCTGTCGAATCTCGCCGGCGGCGCGTTGTTCGGATTTGGCATGGTGCTGGCCTCGGGCTGCGGCAGCAAGACGCTCGTGCGCATCGGCGGCGGCAGCCTGAAGGCGCTGGTGGTGTTCGCGGTGCTGGCCATCGCCGCGTATGCGTCGCTGCGCGGCATCGTCGCGGTGGCGCGTGTCGCCACGGTCGACGCCGTCGTCGTGCCGCTGCCCACGGGCCAGGACCTGCCTTCACTCCTGGCACGAGCGGGCCTCGGATCGACACGCGTGTTGGCCCCCGGATTGGCGGCACTGCTCGCCCTGGCGATGCTGGCCTTCGTGGCGCGGCGCCCCGAGGCGCGGCATGCCGACACCTGGCTCGGCGGCATCGGCATCGGCGCCGCGGTGGTAGGCGGCTGGTGGGTGACCGGCCACTTCGGCCACCTCGCGGAGCACCCGGTGACGCTGGAAGAGGCCTTCGTCGGCACGCAAGGCGGGCGCATGGAGTCGCTCACGTTCGTGGCGCCGATGGCCTACACGGTGGACTGGCTCATCCTCTTCAGCGACAAGAGCAAGGTGCTCACCTTCGGCATCGCCAGCACGGCCGGCGTCGTGCTCGGCTCGGCCGCCGTGGCGCTGCGGCAGCAGACCTTCCGCTGGGAAGGCTTCGCCAGCACCGAGGACACTGCCAACCATCTCGTCGGCGCCGTGCTCATGGGCATCGGCGGTGTCACCGCGCTCGGCTGCACCGTGGGCCAGGGACTCACGGGCCTGTCGACGCTGGCGCTCGGCAGCTTCGTCGCATTCGGCGGCATCGTCGCCGGCGCGGTGGCAGCGCTGCGCTACCAGATGTGGCGGCTGGAGCGGTTGGGATGAACGCGGCGGAAGGGGGGCTCGCCACGCCGCCCCCCGCATCGGCCCTCGTGGCCGACGACCTCGAGCCGGACCTCGAACGCCGCTTCGGCGGCCTGCGCCGCCTCTATGGCGAGACGGGCTATGCGCGCCTGCGTGCAGCACGCTTCGCCGTCGTCGGCCTCGGCGGCGTCGGCTCGTGGGTGGCCGAGGCGCTGGCGCGCTCGGGCGTGGCCGAACTCGTGCTGGTCGACCTCGACCACGTGGCCGAGTCCAACATCAATCGCCAGGTGCAGGCACTCACACCTACGCTGGGCCAGGCCAAGACCAGGGCGCTCGCCGATCGCATCGCGCTCATCCACCCCGGCTGCCGCGTGCACGCGGTGGAGGAGTTCGCCGCGGCCGACAACTGGCCGGCGCTGCTGCCCACCACCGTCGACGGCCTCGTCGACGCCTGCGACCAGGTGCGCGCCAAGGAAGCGCTCGCTTGCTGGAGCCTCGCCGCGCACGTGCCCTGCGTGGTGGTGGGCGCGGCCGGCGGCAAGCGCCGCCCCGAGGCCGTGCAGGTGGCCGACCTCGCCGAGGTCACGCACGACCCGCTGCTCGCCTCGCTGCGCCAGCGCCTGCGCCGTGCTGGCGCGGTGCCACGCCAAGCCAGCGGCGGCAAGGCGAAGTCCGGGCCGGGCACCGCGCTCCAGACCGGCCTGGCGTGCGTGTTCTCGCGCGAGCCCGTGGCGCTGCCGCTGAACACGCCGGACGAGGGACGCACCGACGACTCGAACGCCGAAGCCTGCGAATCGCCTGCCACCTCCGACGGCAGCCTCAACTGCGCAGGCTACGGTTCAAGCGTGATGGTGACCGCCACCTTCGGCATGGTGGCCGCGAGTGCAGCGCTTTCGCAACTGCTCGCGCTCCCAGGGTCGCCCCCGGCGCGGGGCCCCTGAGTCGGCCGGCTATACTGCGTGGCTCTACGGACGGGTCGTTAGCTCAGTCGGTAGAGCAGCGGACTTTTAATCCGTTGGTCGCAGGTTCGAATCCTGCACGACCCACCACCGGATCGACAGTCCGGACAACGATCGACCACCGGCATCGTCCGGTGGGCAGGTCACAGGGCTCTTAGCTCAGTTGGTAGAGCAGCGGACTCTTAATCCGTTGGTCGGGAGTTCGAGTCTCCCAGGGCCTACCAGATTTCCCCTGGGGTTCCCCCAGGGGATCCGGGCCCCAGCCGTCGCAGGGTCACGCTCGGGACGTCAGCTCGTTTGGGCATCCATACCCCAGTACCGCCATGGTGGCGCGCTGAGGAGGATGACCGGTGCTACGGACGTTTGCGGCCCTGAATAGCAAGGGCGGGGTCGGCAAGACAACCTTGCTGGCCAACTTGGGCGGGCTGCTCGCTGACATGGGTGCTCGCACCCTGCTCGTCGACGCGGACCCGCAGCCTTCTCTCACCAAGTACTACGACATCCCCTACGAGGCCCCTCAGGGGCTCGTCGAGGTCATCACGTCGGGGACGGTCACTCACCAGGCCATCTCGCACACGGCGGTGGCCAACCTGGACCTGATCCGGTCCAACGATGGTGAGGCGAAGCTGCAGCACTGGTTGTTCGACCGTGCCGACCGGCGCGTGCGCCTGGCACGGGCGTTGAACAACCCGTACGTCCACGATCACTACGACATCGTGTTGATCGACACGCAGGGCGCCATCGGCCCCTTGCAGACCGCTGCGGCCTTCGCCGCGGACACGCTGATTTCGCCGCTGCCACCGGACACCCCCTCGGTGCGCGAGTTCCGCTCCGGAACGCTGCGCGTCCTGCAGCGCCTCGAGAGCGACACCGACGAGCCGCGAGCACAGCTGGCGCCGATCCGGGCGGTGATCTGCCGCTTCGACTACTCGCGCGACGCCAAGAGCCTGTTGAGCGAACTGCGCAACGAGTTCAGCGAAGGCGACCGCGTGACCATCCTCGAGACGGTCATCCCCAATGCCATCGCCTACAAGGATGCCTTCACCGCCCGGGTGCCGGTGCACACCGCCAACCGCATCGGCGGCAGTCGCTACCCGTCGGCCTACGAGGTCATGCACCGCCTCGTGTGGGAGTTGCAGCCCGATCTGTACGGGTACTTCGCCGGTCGCCTCAAGGGCGACCCGCAGGAGGTTTTCGGCGGCGCGGCGCAGGCGCGAGGCGCCAGGGACGCCGCGGTGCCCACACCTGCGGCATGAGGTGGCTTGACCATGACCGCCCCGAAGAACCCGGCGCCCATCGGGCTGCCGCTGACCGTTTCCATGGCCGAAGTGGTGAAGAACATGGGTCTGAAGGACAAGCCTGAGCCTGCCGCAGCCAAGCGCGGCATGGTGTCCACGGCGCTGCTGCGTCCAGCAGAAGCGGCGCCTTTCGGACGCCCTGGGGCGCTGGATGGGACCGGCGGACCAAGTACGTCGAGCGGCCCCGGAAACACCAAGGCCGAGCGCGAAGCCGCACAGCGCCATGCGTCGTACATGGTGGGCGATTCGACGCCCTCGAAAGTCGACCTGAGCCGCAAGGACATCGCAGGTCCGATGCTGCTGGAGGTCACGCAGATCGACCCCTACGACGGCAACCCGCGTCAGTTCGAGAACGAAGCCGTCGAGGACATCCGCACGAGCCTCACGGCCAACGGGTACACCGACGCCATGGTCGTCACCCGTCGCCGCGAGGGCGACCGCTTCATGCTCGCCGCGGGCTCCAACACGACGCTCAAGGTGCTCAAGGAACTGTGGGAGAGCACCGGCGACGAGAAGTACCGCTACGTCAACTGCATCTTCCAGCCCTTCGAGAGCGAGGCGCGGGTGCTCGCGCAGCACCTCGGCGAGAACCTGAACCGAGGGGGCATGAAGTTCTGGGAGATCGCCACCGGCATGACCGAGCTGCTCGCCCTGATTGCTCGCGAGCGCGGTAAGCCAATGTCGGTGCGGGAGCAGGTGGCCGAACTCAACAAGCGAGGGCTGCGGGCCGGCCCGTCCGACGTGGCGTACTGGTCCTTTGCCGTCACCCGGCTTTCGGCCCTGGGGCCGGCGGTCCGGCACCTGGCCGTTCGGTACATCAAGGACCACTTCCAGCCCAGACTGAACGCGCTGCAGCGGCTTGCAATGAAGTTCAAGGTCGACGAGTCGATCTACTGGAGCGCGGTGGTCGATCCGTGTCTCCAGCGTGCCGCCGACGCCTCAGCGAACGCGTCAACCGAAGAGGCCGCGGTCGACGCTGATGCCCTCTGTCGCGAAGTCGAAGCCCGGCTCGCCGAGCACATCGGCGAACCCGTCGCCTCCGTGCAGCGCATGCTCGCCATGCTCAAGCTTTCGCCGGAGCTGACCCTTGCCGACCTCCGACTCCCCATGGGGAGCCCGTTCTCGGGGGCAGGGCACTTGCACGATTCGGGCGACGCAGCCGACGCTCACCCCGCGCGCTCCTCGCAGCCACCCCTGCCGCTGCCGCCGGGCGTCGTGCGCGCCACAGGCACTGGTGCGCTGCACAGCCAGTCATTGGCTGCACCAGCCACCAACCCCACGGCGAGCCCGCCGTCTCTCGCCGGTGCACCGGAGTCGGCCCATGCCGCGGCAGCTGCAGCCGCTGCGCCGCGGCCGTCAACCCAGGGCCCACTGTTCTCCGATTCCCCGAGTGCGGATCCCCTTGGCACCCTGCTCAACGCCGTACAGGAGCTTCTGGCGCTTGCAGGACTGTCCGACACGCTAAGGCCATGCGACGAGATGCCGCTGGGCTTCTTCGTCGAACTGCCTGACCGCCAGCTTCATGCACGGCAAGCCGCCGGAGTCGGAAGCGCCGAGCACGATGCCCGCGCGATCAAGACCCACGTGTGGTGGACCCTCGTTCTGATGACGGGCCAGTATCGCGAGGGCTCGGTGCCCTACATGGACCGCGCCAGCGGCTTTTACCGGTTCGCGGCCAGCGATACCGACGGCCTGAGCCCACTGCAAGGCACAGACATCGAGGAGACCGCGCCGGACATCGAAGACCTCCTGATGCTTCGGATGTCCAGCGGCGCCGCCAGGCCGGCGATGCGGCAACTGGCCCGGGTCGAGGACCTGGCAGCCGCGCTCTTTGCCGTAGCACCAGAGCGCTGGCGTCGGATGCTGGAAGTCAACCGCCAGCGCACCTGAGCCGAACTCTCACAACCTACCAATCCCCCGCCAAGCCACGCCCCACGGAGCAGTCGTTGAGCACAGAAGCATCCATCGCCACGTTGGCTCAGGTGAGCGCCGGCGCTCCCGGTTCTACGCCGTGGGCCGCCGCCGGCAGCACCATCACCATCCTGCCTCTGCGGGACGCCGCCTCCCGCATGTTCGTGCTGGCCAGGCTGATCGCCTCGTTCGACGAGGGAGACCCCACCGTGCTCGCGCAGCTGCTTGACGGTGGCTGCACGCCCGAACTGCTCGATCGACTGCGCGGCATGACGATGACGGATGCCCTGCGCTTCACAGCCGACCACTGCGGCCTTGCACTCGGCCTGGACAGCGCCGCCCTTCAACGCGGACTGCGCAACCTCGAGCGCCGCCGCGCAGACCGCGAGACCTACGAGTACCTCGTCCGCGCCGGCGCGAGCCCGGTCCTGCTCGGCCGGCTCTTCACCGTCACTGCCACCGAGGTTCGCCGCCTGCGCAAGATCATCGCCCCAGGTGTGATGCCCGTCGGCCGGCCGCGCATCCCTGACGAAGACACCTGCGCGGCCATCGTTCGGCAATGGGAACGAATCTGCGCCGAGGAGCCCGGCGAGCGGCAGCGCTACCTGCGCCTGCACAAGGCCTTCCAAGGCACGCACCTGGTGGCCACATTGGAGAGTGCTCTTCGGGACCACCACCAGCGCGTCGCCGCCGTGGCCCGCAGCGCCGCCGCACATGGCCTGCGCGCGAGCGCTGAGTCGCCCTCTGGTGCCAGTCCATTGCCGTTGCCCCACGTGGCCGGCTCACCTCGCAACGGCGCGGGATGCACCGGCACGGCCTGATCGACAGGAGACGCCAACATGGGCCAGACCTCATCACCAGCGCCTGACATGGCTACCAGCGCGACCGTGCAAACGCTGCCCGGTGCACGTGGACGGGCTCATGTCGCCCGACCGAGTGGCCGTGCGGGCTTGCCGCAGCAAGCGGCCAGTTCGCGCGCTCGCGCTCGCGGTGCCCGTCTCCTCGATGAGCTTGCCGAGCGCCGCGAGCGGGCTCGCGCTGAGCGGCAAGAGATCGAGACCCGCGCGGACAGCCGCCTGCACGAGATGCAGGCGCAGGAGTTCATCCGCGTGCCCCGGCTCATGGTGGCCGTCACCAGCAGCCTCGCCGCGGCCAGCGTGCTCGAGTTGGCGCGCCTGTGGACCGAGCGATCGTTGCACGAGCGTGGCACGCCGTGGGTGGATATGCCGGTTCGGACCTGGCTGAACTACACCGGCCTGTGCGAGCAGGAGTGGGTCGAAGCCCGGCGCGCGCTGCGCGACCAGCGTCTGATCCAGGAGCGCCGCCGTTTCGACCTGGATCGCAACGAGCTGGTCTGCGACCTGACCTTCGATTCGCAGGTGTTCGACGAACACGTCGCCAACCTCAGGGATGCGCTCAAGGCGCATCTTGTCGAGGAGGTGCGAGCCAGGCACCGGGCCGAGCGCGGCGCACTGACGCCGCCATCCACGGCCGCCCAGGCGCTGGACGCTGGCACCCGTGACCGCGCCGATACCAAGCCTGGCGAGCGGCAGTGAGCGACGCCCGAGCCCGAAAGAAGGTGTCGCTGCCCCGCTTCGGCGCGGGCAGCGAAGAAGGCGCAGCGGCGCGGTTCGCGCAGCCACTGACACCGCTGTCACCCCTGACGCCGCTATCGCAGCCGACATCGACACCGGTGCATGCTGTCCGCACCGCTGCGCCTTGGGCACTCCCGAAGCGTCCTAGTCCCGCCGCGGCAGCACCCGAGCGCGACCTGGCCGCATTCCAGGCAAACAGGCCGCGCTCGATTGCCATTTCGACGCGCCTCATGGCGCTGGTGGACGACGTGGCCGCCGGCGTGCTCCTCGGCCAACTCGTCTTCTGGTCTCGCCACGGCATCGAAGTCGTCGAGCGCGATGGTTGGGTTTTCAAGACTGCGCACGACTGGGAGCTCGAGACGAGCCTGAGCTGGAAGGCGCAGCGTCGGGCCCGGGACATCCTGCTGCGCGCCGAGCTGATCGAGGAACGGCGCCTGAGCATGCCGGCTCGTCTGGAGTACCGACTGCGTCTCGCGACGATCTTCGCGGCGCTCGGGCCCAGCCTCGGCATCGCCCCACACACAGCCGCAAGCGATTGGCGCGCATGGCAGTCACCGATGCCGGACGGCACACCCGGCATTGCCGAGCATCTGCTCGGCCGCTCTTTCCTGTTCCACGCCGCGCTCGGCGTGCCGCTGACGCTCACCGGCGCCATGATGTGCTCGCGCCTGCTGGCCGGCGTGCGCTGGAACGGCCAGGGGCCGGTCGTTCCAGCGGCCACAGGAGGTCCGGCCTACAGCCGCTTCGTCGGCATGCCGCGCAGCCGCTGGCGGCTCGAGACGGGCTTGTCGCGCGACCAATGGCAGACGGCGCGCAGGCGCCTGCTTGAAGCGGGGTTGCTCGCCGAGCGTTTTGCCAACTACCCGCGACGCGTCGACCTGGCCATCGACCTCACTGCGCTATCCCAGCTCCTGAGGAGCTCAGGTGCCGTCCAAGGGCGCCCACCCCCAGCGCGTGCCGCTCGCGGGAGCGAGCCCGAGGACAGGCGGGATCGGGCGAAACAGGCGAGTGACGTCCCTGTTTCGCCCAATCCCGCCCTTATGAATTGCCCGATCCCGCCTACTGGATCGCCCGATCCCGCCTTTAGTGACCGACCGATCCTGCCTTCAGTGGTCGCCCGATCCCGCCTTTACCTTTCTGAATCACAGGCAATGACACCCCAACCCCCACCCCCGCTCGAGAGCGCGCGCCGGGCGCTGGTTGCCGCCGGGGCGATGGCCTCCGGCCGGGGCGGTGGCGGTGATTCAGCCACCCAGGGCGAACTGCACTGGCCCGGCAGCTTCACCGCGGGCGACCGCGAGCAAGCGGGGCAGCATCTGGCTGCCCTGCCCAAGGACCTCAGGCAGTCCGTGCTCGACGAGGTGCAGTGGGCGCATCAGATCGGCTCGGTGCGTTCACCGGTCGGGCTGACCAGAAGCCTGGTCGCCAAGGCCCAGACGGGAACGTTTGCACCCGATGGTGCGCACCGAGTCGCCGAAGCCCGCGCCGCTCGTGAAGCTCACAAGCGGCTGCTCGCATCGAGGACCCCGACCCAACCGATGGCGCGGCCGGAGCCGCCGCGCGAGCGCACCGCCGAGGAGGAGGCGCACTACCAAGCCAACAGGGCTCGACTCAAGCACGTCACCGAGGCACTGAAGCGGAGGGCCGGGTGAAACCAGACGCGCAAGACCGACTTGTAACTGTTCGACGGTCGAACAGTCGCAGCCACGTCGCCCCAGCACCTCATGCGCACAGCAGCGCTACTTCACCCGGAGCTCCGCGATAGCGGCGTTCCGATCTCAACGGAGCATCCATCGATGGCCACCCGATCCAACTCCACACGCACGACCAAGAAGGCCGCCTCAGAAACCGGCGAGGCCACTACTCCCGCTCCCGCGGCCACCCTGCCCTTCCCGGTGACATCCGCTTCGCCCTTCGGCGACGGCTACGACATCGAGGGCGAGCGCAACGCGTTGAAGGACCTGATCGAGGAAGACGACTTCGACAAGGTGACGGTGGACCCGCGCTACCAGCGCTACCTCGAACTCGAGCGGCGCGAGGCGCTGCTGAAGCAGATGCAGAACGCCCACCGTCACCGCGATGGCGCCGAACCCGAGGTGCCGCAGGCGGAGGCCAATAAGGTCAACTTCACGCTCGGACGGCTGACCGACGAGGAAGAGGACTCGATGGCGCTGCACACGCGCGAGTCGGCACGCCTCTTCATGGGCCGCGTCGTCGAGCCGGGCCGACAGGGTTATGGCCAATCGGGCGCCAAGAAGGTGGGCGCGGCACTGCGCGCCATCTGGTACCTGTCCGCCAACGACAACCCGTATGCGGACTTCTGCCTCATCGAGGCGTCGGGGCGCATCTCACAACGCGTGCAGGAGCTGGAGCAGCTCATCGCCGAGGGTGAGCGCCGCCTGTCGCAGCTCAAGCGCCGGGGTCTGAACTTCTCGGTCCTCAAGGCCGACCCGCCGGTCACGGTGAACCTGGGCTTCAAGTCCCCCTACGGCTACTCGGTGGTCAACCTCGTTTCGACCTTCGACTTCTACGCTCGCGTGGTCAAGACGCTCGTGCGCAAGGACCTGCTGAGCGACAAGGAGGGCTACGCGCACATCTACACCCAGACCCGGGCCTGCCGCAGCATCTTCGAACGCGTCATCTGGTTCCAGCGCTACCTGATGAAGGAAGAGCTGCGCACGATGGCGCGCGCCGACTGGCTGCCCAGCGCCGAAGAGAACGCGCGCAAGCGCGTGCAGGCCGCAGTGACCCTCTTCGGCGAACTGCCTCGCGAGGTCTTCAACGGCTCGATCGTGCCCAGGCACACGCGCCGGCGCCTGGATCTGTCCGAGCAGGAGCTGCGGCTCTTGGATGAGGTGCCCCTGGCCGGCGCGGAGCCCCAGCTGGAGGCTGCGGCAGAGGCCCTTGTGTGAGCGCTGCGGCAGCGAGATGAGCACGGCAGAACGCGCGCCCAGAACCAGGCGTGTCAAGCGGCTGGTTCTGGGAAGCTGGGCCGGCGCGCCGGCGCACGGGCCTGCCGCAGCCGCATCGGCCGGAAGCTGGCCCAGCGGGGAGTTCAGGTCGTCGATGACTGCGACGACTGATCCATCGACAACGAACGTCAAACCGGTGGTTGACCCCAAAGGGCCCTTAAAGGGTAAGGGCGGATCGCTGGCGCAATGGCGTGCCGATGCGCATGAGCGCTTGCAGCAGGTGTACGCCGCGATGCACCAGCTCGCCGCAGAGTCGCGTTCGATCGCCGGCCGCAGCTTCGGCCTGAACGTCAACACCCTGCGTGACGGCCGGCAGCTCCGCTGGAGGATGACCAGCGGCAGGCATGCCACCTGGGAGCGCATCGGCCCGTTGCTGGATGCCCAGCCCGCCGGCCTGGCGCGGTGGTATCGCCAGGCCCAGGAGCAGGCCTTGATCCTCAATCACCGCGAGCAGGTATTGCGCTACGAGGTGAAGACGGTCGACCGGCTCATCGCGCTGGGCGCTCCGCGGGAAGCACGCGCGTATCGATCGATCGTCGGCCGCGGCGCAGGCGGCGGAAGGCCGCAGGGCATGACCGACTAATCCAACAAGACAACAACACCCTCCGCAACGGCGACACACGAAAGGACGGCATCACCCCATCTGCAGGAGCATCGCACCATGGCCATTCGTGCCGAACTCGAGGGCAACCTCACCAAGAACCCAGAAGGCAAGATCGTCACCATCGACGGCGAGCAGCGCCAGATCGTCGAGCTGCGCGTCTTCTCCGACGTCGGCCGCAAGGTCGGCGACCGCTGGGAGCAGGACGACGAGCGCAGCAGCGGCGTGGACGTCACGATCTGGACCAAGTCACTGGGCGACGCCGTACTCAAGCACCTGCGCAAGGGCAACCGCGTGCTGGTGACCGGCGCCATTCACTTGAACGAGTACACCGACGCGGACGGCGCCCACCACGCTGGCCTGCGCATGAGCGCCGACATGGTTGCGCTCATCCCCTACCGGGTCGAGAGCATCGCCTTCGCACCGCCGCGGCGCGATGCTGAACCAGCCGAGGCGTGAGTCGCTCGCCTCGAAGAACAGGCGTAAGCGGGCGCCCTTGAACCCAGCGTGCTCGGCAGAGGCGGCCAGCGCAAGCCGGCGTGCTGCTCGCGAATCAAAGCGCTGCCGTCGCGTCCCCCGTGAGGTCCGCCAGAGATTGCCATAGGCGTACCCCCTGTTCGCGCCCGGGCAAGCCGGGACGGCTCCGCGCGTTCTAGCCCGTTCGAGCGGGCCCCTCGTAGTCGACCAGCGTGCTCGCATCGGCCAGCACCTGCGCGATCGTGCGGTCACGGGCCTCATCGCCGCTCCAACCGACCACATCGGCGTGCTGTGGGTAGGGAGTGCCGTTGGGGTCGAAGGTGAGGCCCTCTTGCAGGACGAGCGCGGCTTGGATCGTCGCGTAGCCCTTCGCGGGCATAGGCACGTGCTCGAGCGCGATCTGGCGAATCTGCGCGTCGGTCATGCCCTGCGTGCGAGCCACGCTCAACTCCTTGTAGGGCAACGGCAGGAACAGGGGGTACTTCCCTTTGCCCTTGTCTGGCCGCATGTGGTTCTTGCGCTGAGTGCAGAACCGCGCGATGGGCTCGGCCGGCTGCACCGTTGGCCAGGGCAACGGTTCAGGCATGCAGCGACCTGAACCGCGCCAGCACCTCCACATCCGCCCCGCTCAGGCGGTCTAGTAAGGGGGTGGTGTCCCAAGATCGCTTCCCGGCGATGATTGCCGAGCGCTGGATCGTGCCCGTTCCGTTCACTGCGAGAGCGAGGAACTTGCCGACCTCGCTGTCCCACACCCAGGCGATGGTGCCGGAGTCCTCGATGACAGGCTCAGGGGGCTGGATGCCCGACGGGAGCATCTCCAGGATCTCGAAGGCCTCATCGATGGCCGCCACCGTGGGCGTCACCGGGAGGTCATCCTGCAGCGCCTTAGCAAGAGCAGACCACGCGTTTTCGAGGTTCAACTCGCGCACCGATCGCGTTGTAGCTACGCGCGAGGGGGCAGCCTGCGCTGCGGTGCGCGTTGCAATGTACGGCGACGGCAGGTCGACCACGCTGCTCATAGGTACTTCTCCCAGACGTTCCTGTGAAGCGAGGCGAAGAAGGCGCGGTTGCGCACGTCGTGCAGCAGCTCGAGCCGATCGAACAGGGTGGCGTCATCGGGGTCCACTTCAAGGTGGACAAAGGCGTCGATGTCGAGCACCACGTGCTTTGCTCCTGGCTCCAGCGCCTGAACGATGGCGACGACGACACCTGCGTCGCCCATCGGCACTACCACCCTGGTTGAGTACTGCCCAAGGCCCTGCGGCAGGTCTGGGGGAATCTGGGGGCCGGCCCTGAACACCGTGTCGAGGTCGGCCGCACTGTCACCCAGCTCGATGCGGTTGATGCAGCGCACGCCGGCGCGAATGACGCGACCGGGAAGGAAGTGCTCGCGATAGACAGGCCATGTGGCCTTGACCTTCTCAACAAGCAGGTCCCAAGACTGGTAGGGGGCCAGCCTGCTGACCACGAAGCTGCGGATCGAACCGATGACGACATCCTTGTCGTCCGCGGACGCGAGCCGCACGCCGACTCGGGAAACGGGTGTGGCACTGGCGCCGCTTTCCAGAAACTTGAACGATGCCTCCTCCATCTTCGAGAGCTTCGGGTAGCCGCCGCCGAGCGCAGCGGCAAATCGCTCGAACGCCTCGCTTGAGGCAGGCTGCCCACTCACCTTGAACTCGACCACCGCCTCAGCGATAGGGGCCTTCGACAGGTGCGGGTACTTGGCGTCAGGCATCTGATCTGGACGCTTCCACGAATCGAAGCATACCGCAGCGACACATGCGACGGGGGCAGGGGCGAGCCGAGAAGTGGACCCGCTCCCTTTGAACACGTTCCGCGGTGAGCCAAGAACGACATCGTGCTTCGTCGAGCGCCGCAGTTCCGCTTGCCCCCAACTTCGCCAACGGAATTGACCCCAGCACCCTGCGGCCGCGGCTCGCCTTGCGCCGTGACCCTTGCATCCGCCACCGACACGGCGCAAAAATCGCGCCCGTTTCACGGTCTGACTGCACCTTCGCAGTCCGCTCGCACCACGTCACGGTGCGCCTGATGGCCGCTTGGCTCCTGCGATGGCGGCAGTGCTGGCGACTCCACCACGGAGTCGCTCGCACAGGAGTTCGGTCGGCATGTCGCCGATCCTTTCAACCCACTGGGGACTCGCTCGTCCCCGCGTGGGGCGGTGCGTCCCCGTCTTCCCTCGAGGAGATGCACCCCATGAACCCAACCACCGAAACCAAGGCCTTCGACTTCATCGCCGAGGGCATCGGCTACCTCAACCGCGTCCGCGAGATCAAACCTGCGGGCAAGGGCACGCCCTATCTCGCCTGCACGATCAACGCCATGATGGGCCCGGCCGACTCGGTCGAGTACGTCGGCGTCGACTGCAAGGTCGTGGGCAAGGTCGCGATGCAGGCCATCGCCATGCTTCGCCCGAACGTGGAGGCCAAGCAGAAGGTCATCGTCGCGTTCCGCGTGGGCGACCCCAAGCCCGACTTCTACGAATACAAGGACCGCCAGACGGGTGAACCGCGGCAAGGCCAGGGCCTCAAGGCCCGGCTGCTGCAGCTCACGATGGCCAAGGTCGATGGCCAGAGGGTCGACATCCCGCTCGTGCAACGTGGCGACAAGCCCGAGGAGCACGGCAATGATGACGCCGGCGTAGGCACCGCCTGCGAAGACGGAGCTGTCAGCGCTGCGGCCTGAGGCACGCCAGCCCTCGCCCGAACCCTCGAGACACGAGGGTTCGGGCGCACCTCGCGACTACACTTCTACGGCACCGTCGGCCCACCGCATGCACACAGGTTGGGCTGTCTTCGGCGGCCAGGCACCGGCCTCCGAAGACAGCGCAATCGCTGCGAAGCGATTCGCTCCAGGTTGGTCCCGTGTTTGCGGCTTCACGGCAACTCAAGCCGCGCCTGGTTTGCCTGGTCTCGCCTCAAGACCTGGCGCCTCTGAACGCCGCTCGGTTCCTGCAATGGCGGCGCAGCGCAGGTGGCCTTGGTGTCGCCTGCGCCCGGGAATGCAATCGATGCGCCAGCGCGGGCGGCCCCTTTGTGCGCCGCCGGCTTTGCTGCAAGGGCGGAACTCCCTGCGCATCCATACCCCACAAGTGTCGGCTGCCCACAGTAGCCGCCCCAGATGGTGCTGCGCCGACCGCGCTGCACGCGTCGACCCTGACACGCGAGGCGTCACCAGCCAGGCCCTCGGGCCGCACTGAGCGCCTCGCCTCTGTCTCTGATCCTCTGATCTGCGCACTTCGCGTCCGCGACGCGCTTCATCGGGTCAGAGCCCTCTTTCCACTGCCCCAGCGGGAGGTCGCACTCCCGCAACAGCGGGACATGTGCGCGCTCCTGACGCTCGGGGTCTTCTGCCACCCAGCGCCAACCACACGAAAGGAGCGCTTCCATGTCCATCATCGTCAATGGCTCCATCACCATCGTCCGCAAGAGCGGCAAACGCGGCGACTTCAACGTCGGCGACCTCAACACCGAGATCTGCGAGTTCGAAGTCAAGGACGCCCTGATCGAAGAGTTCGATCCGGGCAAGTACACCGGCCGCTTCGTCATCGACTGGATCCAGCCCGACAGCTTCACCTACCGCGGCCGCGTGTT
>JAEUPE010000280.1 GCA_016790435.1 Rubrivivax sp.
TGCGCCGGCTGTTCGACCTCTTCGAGCAGAAGACGCAGCTCATGCGGCTGCTCGACGTGAGCAGCCGCGCCGAGGGCGTGCGCATCTTCATCGGCGGCGAGAGCCAGGTCGTGCCCTACGAACAGCTCTCGGTGGTGACCGCACCCTACGAGGTGGATGGCCGCGTCGTCGGCACGCTGGGCGTCATCGGCCCCACGCGCATGCCCTACGAACGCATGATCCAAATCGTCGACATCACGGCCCGGCTCGTGGGGCACGCGCTCAGCCACAAGTAGGTGTGAGCCGGCAAGGCCGGCGGGAGCAGGTGATCGCCGGCATTGATCGCCTGGCCGATGCCTTGGGCTGCGGAGGGTTCGTGGTTTGCACCGGACGACGACGTCACGGCGCCGTCACCACCGGCCACTAGCCTCCGAGGTCGTCGTTCCCGCGCATCGGCCGTGGCTTGCACCCCGCGCGAGATTCGGGCGCGCGAAAGGAACCCCCATCCTTCAACCGGCCAGGACGCAGGCACCTTCTCGGGCAAGCGCACGCGCGACGCTGCCGCGCGGCTTCCATACGCTGCTGTCGGCGCAGTTCTTCTCGGCGCTTGCCGACAACGCGCTCCTGATCGTCACCATCGCGTTGCTGCAGCGCAGTGGCATGGCCTCCTGGTGGGCGCCGCTGCTGAAGGTGGGCTTCACGTTGTCCTACGTCGTGCTGGCGCCGGTGGTGGGGCCGCTGGCCGACGCCGGGCCCAAGGGCCGGCTGATGGCGTGGATGAACGGGCTCAAGATCATCGGTGCGCTGGCACTGCTCGGCGGCCTGCATCCGGTGTTGGCGTTCACGGTCGTGGGGCTCGGCGCGGCGGCCTATGCGCCGGCGAAGTACGGGCTCGTGACCGAGCTCGTACAGCCCGCGCAGCTGGTGACGGCGAATGGCTGGCTCGAGGTCTCGGTGGTGTCTGCGGTGCTTCTGGGCACGGGCCTGGGCGGCGTGCTCGTCAGCGGACCCTGGCTTGGTTGGACGGGAGGGCTCGAGGCCTCCATCGTTGCTGTTCTGGGCCTGTACGGCCTGGCCGCGGCACTGAACTTCGGCGTGCCCGACAGCGGCGCGCGCTACGCGCCGGCCGCCATCCATCCGATGGCGCTGACGCGCGATTTCCTGGCCGCGAATCGCACGCTGTGGCGCGATCTCGAAGGCGGCCTTTCGCTGGCGGTCACCACGCTGCTCTGGGGCGTCGGCGCGACCTTGCAGTTCGTGGTGCTGCGTTGGGCGACCGAGGTCCTGGGCCTGACGCTCGATCGCGCCGCCTACCTGCAGGCAGCGGTGGCCGTGGGCGTGATCGTGGGTGCGGCGGCTGCGGGTCGCTGGCTGCATCTCGCGAAGGCCCGGCGCATGCTTGGCCTGGGCGTCGTGCTCGGGTTGACGTTGCCGCTCGTGGCCTGTGTCAGCGATGTGGCGCTGGCGACGCTGTTGCTGGCGCTGACGGGCGCCGTGAGCGGCCTGCTGGTGGTGCCCCTCAATGCGCTGCTGCAGCACCGAGGCTGCCAACTGCTCAGCGCAGGCCGCTCGATTGCCGTGCAGGGCTACAACGAGAACGCCAGCATCCTGCTGATGCTGGCCGTCTACACCGGGCTGCTCGCGTTGCAGGTTCCCGTCGCCGTGATGATGTGGGGCCTCGGCCTGGGCGTGGCCGCGGCGATGACGGGGCTGATGCTGCGTGACCGTTCCCGGCGCAAGCGCTGACCTCAGCGGCCGGGCCCGAAGAGGCCGGGCAGCCCGGTCGACAGCCACGGCACCGCGGCCACGATCAGCGTGCCCAGGAAGATCGCGCCAAGCGCTGGCGCCACCGAGGCGGCGACGACGCGAATCGGCTTGCCGAACATCGCCGAGGCGAAGTACAGGTTCATGCCGGCGGGCGGACAGAGGAAGCCCACTTCCATCGCGGCCAGGAAGATGATGCCGAAGTGCACCGGGTCCAGGCCGTAGGCACGCGCCAGGGGCAGCAGCAACGGCACCAGCACGACGATGGCGGCGTAGATCTCCATCAATGCCGCGGCCACGAAGAGGAACAGGCACAAAGCCAGCAGGAACATCCAGCGGTTGGGGATCGACCCCTGCACCCAGTCGATCAGGCGGTCAGGGATGCCGGCGTCGACGAGGAAGTTGGTGAGCGCCAGCGCCATGCCGAGGATCAGCATCACGCCGCCGATGATCATGGCGCAGTCGGCGATGCAGCGGCCGAGCAGCCGCCAGTCGAGTTCGCGGTGCGCGAAGGCCTGCGTGCCGATGGCATAGGCCGCCGTCAGCGCCGCGCTTTCCATCGGCGTGGCGATGCCGCTGAGCAGCGAGCCCACGGCCACCAGGGGCGCCGCGAGTTCCCACTTGGCGGCCCACAGGGCTGCCTTCGCGCACGGTGTGGCCCGCGTCGGTTCGGGCCCTGACGCGGCCACAGCCCCTGCCCCCAGTCCGCGCCGGCGCAGGAAGCCGCCCGCGATGACCAGGCACAGCACCATCACCACCGCCGGCAGCAGCCCGGCGAGGAACATGTCCTGGATGGGCACGCGGGCGATGACCGCGACCATGATCAGTGGCACCGAAGGCGCCAGCAGCACGCCCAGCGCGCTGGCGCTCGTGACGAGCCCGATGCCGCGCTGCTCCGGGTAGCCTGCCTTCAGCAGCAGCGGCAACAGCAGCCCGCCGAGCGCGAGGATGGTGACGCCGCTGCCGCCGGTGAAGGCGGTGAAGAGCGTGCAGACCACGGCCACCGCCAGCACCGTGCCGACAACACCGCCGCCGAACAGCGCGACGAACAGCGTGCCCAGCCGCTGGGCGGCGCCGGTGCGCGCGAAGACGAGCCCGGCGAGCGTGAAGAGCGGCAGCGCCGGCAGCGACGGGTTCACCGTGATCTGGTAGTGCGACAGTGGCACCGACGCGAGCGGCAGCCCCTCGCTCCAGAACAGCAGCAGCGCGAGGCCGCCCAGGACGATGAAGATGGGTGCCCCCGCGAACAGGGCCGCCAGCAGCAACAGCAGGCCGGGGACGAACGGCACCGCGTGCCCGTCGAAGGCCACGCCCAGCGCGATGCCCGCCAGCGGCGCCGCCAGCGCCAGCGTGGCCTGCAGCGCACGCGTCGAGGGCGAAGCCGGTTCACCGTGCGCGCTGCGCCAGCCCAGCCGCAGCCCGAGCAGCAGGAAACCGGCCGGGAGTGCGGCCTGCACCCACCAGACCGGCACGCCGTAGGCGAGCGGTTGCGCGACTTCGATCTCGGTGGCGACGAACCGCCAACTGGCCAGGGCCAGCAGCCCGCAGACCAGCCCCGAGAGCGCTTGCACCGCGGCCCGCACGCCGGCGCGCCATGCCGCCGGGCCCACATGCCCGAAGCTGCTGCCCAGCGTGACGAGGTGGCCGTGCCGTTCGCCAGCCAGCGCGCCGAACATCGCCATCACGAGGCCGAGGTGCTGCACCAGCACGGCCGCGTTGTCGACGCCGCGTCCGGCCAGCGGCCTGAACACGATCTCCAGCAGCGGCACCAGGGTCATGGCGGCCAGCGCCAGCGACGCCAAGCCCAGGTCGAGGTGGCCGAGCCACGCGCGCAGCGCTGGCGGCCGGGCGCTCGTCGCGTGGCTCGCGACGGCCGCGTCGGTGCCCGAAGCCACTCAGCGGCCCTTCACCGGGTTCGCCGAGCGATAGGCCTTGACGTGTGTGAAGACCTCGTCGAAGGTCTCGGGCGGCACCATCGTGCCGCGGATGCGGGGATGGACCCGCTCGGCCAGTTCGTTCCACTCGCGCATCTGCTCGGCGCTCGGGCGGTTCACCGTCAGGCCGCGCTTCACCATCGCCTGCGTCGCCTCGTCGACCTCGGCACGCGCGCGCTGGCGCATCTGCGTGCCGGCCTTCTCACCGGCCGTGCGCAGCGCCTGCTGCGCCGCCGGCGACATCTCGTCCCAGGCCTTCTTCGTCACCACCAGCGCGCCGACGATGGGCGCCCAGTTGATCTCGAGCATGTGCTTCGCCGTGCCGAACACCTGCGAGGCGAGCGCGAAGTACGGCGTCGAAGGCACGACGTCGATCATGCCGGTCTGGATGGAGGGCAGGATGTCGGCCGTCTCCAGCGGCACCGGCGTGTAGCCCAGGCTCTTCATGATCTGCTGCTGCTCGGGCTCGTTGCCCCAGGCGAAGAACTTCATGCGCTTGAAGTCCTCGGGTCGCAGCGCCGGCTCGCGCGAGAAGAAGCGCACCCAGCCGGCGTCGCCCCAGCCGATGACGACGAAGCCGCGATCGGCGAAGCGCTTCTCCATCGCCGGGCGCATCTTCTCGCGCACGAAGTCCAGCTCCTCCCAACTGCGGAACAGGAGCGGCAGGCTCTGCAGCGCGGCGATGGTGGGCTCGATCTCGCGCAGCCCCACCACCGAGATCAGCGCACCCTGCAGCTGGCCGATGCGCATGCGGCGCACCATCTCCGCCTCGCCGCCCTGGCTGCCGTCGGTGAAGACGACGAAGCGCGCACCTTCGCCCTGCGCAGGGCGCCAGGCCTCGCCGATCTCGAGCAGCTGCTGGTGGTACAGCGAGCTCTTTGGCACCAGCGAGGCGATGCGCAAGGGCACCGCGCGCTGCGCCTGCGCCACGAAGGTCGCGAGCAACATGGCGGCGCCGAGCATGACCCCGAACATCAGGGCGAAGAAGCGGCGCTGAAGAGTCATCTTGCGGTCCTGGTGTCGGGGCTGCGGTGGGCCGGCGGGAAAAGGCTGCATCTCAGAAGCGGTCGTCGATCGTCGCCAGCAGCCAGGCGGCACGTTCGCCCATCACCTGCGAGGCCAGGTCGCTGCGGCCGGCCGCAGAGGCCAGCGCGCGCCGCAGCAACTGCTCGAAGCGCCTGCGGTCGCCAGCCGGCAGCGCGAGCGACTCGGCCATCGCGACGTACACACCAGCATTGCGACCGCCGCCGGCCGCCTCGGCGCGCGCGAAGTGCGTCTCGGCCTCGGCCAGCGAGCCTCCGGGTCGAGCGACCTCGAAGGTGCCCATCAGCGCGGCCAGTGCGCCCTCGGCATGGTCGGGCGAGCGTTCGAAAGCGAGCCGGGCGAGCGCGTGGGCGCGCGGGAAGTCGGCCACCACGTCGGGGTCGTTCTTCGACATCGCGATCCATGCGCCCCAGGAGGCAGCGGCCCAGTAGGCGGTGCCCACGGCCTCACCGGGCAGCGCATCTGCCGCGCCAGATGCCGCGCGTGACCCCACGGCCTGCGGCGATTGCAGCGATTGCGTCAGCCCGGGCCGATGCGCGAGCAGCGCCGTCATCGCATGGCGGTGCGCGCGCCGATACAAGCGCGCCGCGCGCTGCTGCAGACGTTGCGCCGCGCGGGCGTCGCGCGTCTCGAGCTTCTCGGCCTCGAACGCCACGAAGGCATACGCATACTGCGTGAAGCCGGCCGACACGGTCTCGGCGAGCTTGAGGTGGTCCGGCACTTGGCGCAGCAGTGACTCGGAGGCCTTGAGGTGGGCCGGCGCCGAGTCGCGCGCAAGCAGCAGGTCTTCCTCTTCGGCATCGGCGCCTGCGGCCAGGCTGTCGGCGACCCGACGCACCAGCATCTCCTGCGGCGAACACGCCACCAGAGGCAACAGCGCCGTTGCGGCCAGCAGGCTCGCCCAGCGGCAAGCCGCCACACCCCGCGAAAACTCGTTCGTCACGGGGAGGCAACGGTAGCGCTGCATGTTGACGGGGCCGTGACAGCCCGCGTGTGGGCGCGCGGCCGGCTCAGGAGTGCCGGACGAGCGACGGGCGCCCGGAGAAGGCGTCGTCAGACTTCGATCAAGGTGCGCTGCCCGGCCCCCGGCAGCACGCGCAGGCTGCGCCCGCTGTAGGCGCGGTAGGTGGTGCTCTTGACCGTGTCGACGAAACGCCACACGGCCCGGCACTCGGTCGGCGTGGCCGTCACGAGCATGAAGCCGCGGTTCTGCGTCTCGGCATAGACGAGCGGCCCGATGATCTGCTGCAGCCCGGCCGCGAAGGCCACGGGGTTCTCGTTCGGGAAGACGGCTTCCAGCCCCGGTGACGAGACACCCGGCGTCGCGAACTCCACGCCGACCGCGTTGCCCTGCGCGTCGAGCAGGTTGCTGGCCCAGGCGTTGTGCGTGTCGCCCGCCAACACGACGAGGTTCTTGTTCAGCGAACGCGCCTTGCCGAGCAGGGCCTCGCGAGCGGCGGCATAGCCATCCCAGGCATCGAGGTTGTACGGGATGGCCGGCTGCTGCAGCAGGGCCAGCTCCTGCGGCGTGAGCGTGGCCGGCGCCGTCTGCGCCTTCGCCACCAGCGCGGCATAGGCCGAGAAGCCGAGCTGCCCGAAGATCAGCGGCGCGGGCACGTTCATGCGCCCCATCAGCACCTGTTGGCCGAGGATCGTCCACTGGCCTTGGCCGTGCGTCAGGGCGCGGTCGAGCCACTGTGCCTGCTCGGCGCCCAGCAACTGGCGGCCCGGCGCACTGACGTCGGCTGCGAAACGAGCCGCGTCGAGCCCGGTGGCGCCGAGGTAGTTGCGGTAGTCCAGCTGCAGGTCGCGTCCGATGACGCGCGTGTCGAGCATGTGCAGGTCGACGAGGCGGCCGAACTGGAAGCTGCGGTACAGCCGCTCGGGCCGGTGCGGGTCGGGCAGGCGCGTGGGCATCCACTCGTGGTAAGCGCGCAGCGCCGCGGCGCGCCGCTCGGCGAAGCTGCCTTCGCCGGCCTGGTGGTTCTCTGCCCCTTCGCGCCACGTGTCGTTGGCGATCTCATGGTCGTCCCACACGCAGATGAACGGCACGCGCGCGTGCAGCGCCTGCAGGTCGGGGTCGCTGCGGTATTGCGCGTAGCGGGCGCGGTAGTCCTGCAGCAGCAGCAACTCACCGGCCGGTTCGACCTCGCGCCCGAGCGCGGCGGCATCGTCGGAGGCATAGCCGCCGCGCGGGTACTCGTAGATGTAGTCGCCGAGGTGCACCGCGGCGTCGAGGTCATCGAGCCGGGCCGCCTCGCGGTAGGCGTGGAAGTAGCCGGCGGGATAGTTGCTGCACGAGAACACGGCCAGGCGCACGTCGCGCACCAGCCCCGTGGGCAGCGTGCGCGTGCGGCCGGTCGGCGAGTGGCGTCCGAGCGCGCTGAAGCGATAGAAGAGTTCCGTCCCCGGCGGCAGGTCGCCCGCGTCGACCTTCACGGTCCAGTCCCGCTCGGCGCTGGCGAACGCAATGCCGTGCGCGGCCAGGCGGCGGAAGCCGGGGTCGTGCGCGACCTCCCAGCGCACCGGCAGGCGCGGCAGCAGGCGCCGCGGCGCGATGCGCGTCCACAGCATGACGCGGCGCTGCAGCGGGTCGCCGCTGGCGACACCGTGGGTGAAGAGCTCGTTGCCGAGGGCCGGCAGGCCGTGGGCCTGCGCCTCGCGAGCCACCACCGGCGTGGCCAGCGCCGCGGCCGAGAGGCCCCGGATGAAACCGCGGCGGCTCACATCGCCGAAGCGCGACGAAGAATCGGACATGCACCCACTCCCGTTGAATCAAGGTTCGTGCGACCGACCGGTGGCCGAACGGCGTTGTCCGAAAGCATTGCCGAGAACCAAGTCAGGGAAATGACGGCCCTCGGTCGCACTGGACCCGTCGACACTGGACCGAACCAAGTGCGCGCGGGCAAGAACGCCGCGCGCTCCAAGGCGCTGAGGCCACCGGTGCGGGCACAATCGGGAGAACACGACACGGGCGTGTCAGTCGTGTGCCCAGTCAGTCGATTTCCAGTGAGCCGGGCGGCGCCTGATGCTCGTTGAAATCAAGAAGTTCGCGAGCGGGCCGTTAGCTCAGTGGTTAGAGCAGAGGACTCATAATCCTTTGGTCGTTGGTTCGAACCCAACACGGCCTACCACCCTCGTCGACGAGCCATGACCCTGCAGCTCTGGGCCGGCGCCAGCGGTTACGCCTACGACGAGTGGAAGGGCCGTTTCTACCCCGAGAAGATCGCGCCCGAGGCGATGCTCGCGTGGTACGCCGAGCGCCTGCCCGCCGTCGAGATCAACAACACCTTCTATCGCATGCCCAAGGCAGCGGTGCTGGCGCAGTGGGCACAGGCGACGCCCGCCACGTTCCGTTTCGCGATCAAGGCGTCGCGCCGCATCACGCACGACGCGCGGCTGAAGGCCGACGAAGCAGCCGAGGCCGTCGGCTACCTGTACCGCAACCTCGCGAGCCTGGGCGACAAGCGCGGGCCCGTGCTCTACCAGCTGCCGCCGTTCCTGAAGAAGGACCTGCCGCGCCTCACCGAGTTTCTCGCCGTGCTGCCGCCCGACCACCGCGCAACCTTCGAGTTCCGGCACGACAGCTGGTTCGACGACGAGGTGTATGCCACGTTGAGCACCGCCGGCGCCGCGCTTTGCCTTTCGGAGCGGGAGGACGGTGGCGCGCCGCCGCTCGTGGAGACGGCACCGTGGGGCTACCTGCGCCTGCGGCTCGAGACGTACTCCGAAGCGGACCTCGCTGACTGGATGACGCGCATCGCGGCGACTCGCTGGTCCGAAGCCCACGCGTACTTCATGCACGAGCCGACGGCGCCGGGGTATGCAACGACGCTGATGAGGTTGGGCGTCCGCGGCTGAGTTGTTGGTCGAAGCGAGCCTGCCGCGCGGGCCGCCGACGCACTGAAGCGCTCGCCAACCCGCAACAAGCCACGCTCAGCCAGGCGTGCGCACCGAAGTGTGCTGCCCCTTCTCGCCCGACGCCACCGGCAGGCCCTCCAGCAGCGCCGCCAGTTCGTCGGCGTGCTCCTCCTCGGTTGCCAGGATCGTCTCCAGCAGGCGGCGCGTCGTCGGGTCGTTGCCCTCCAGCACCGCGATGAAGCTGCGATAGCTGTCGATCGCGATGCGCTCGGCCACCAGATTCTCGCGAACCATGTCGGCCAGCGTCGTGCCCTCCACATACTGCGCGTGGCTGCGCCGCAGCAGGCTGTCGGGCGCGAAGTCGGGCGCGCCGCCGAGCTGGGCGATGCGCTCGGCCAGCCAGTCGGCGTGTTGCTGTTCCTGCACCGAGTGCACCAGGAACTCGTCGGCCACCGCCTTGGCCTGTGCGCCCCGGGCCATGAAGTGGTGGCGTCGGTAGCGCAGCACGCACACCAGCTCGGTGGCCAGTGCCGCGTCCAGCAACGCCAGCACCTGCGGCCGCTTGTCGCCGTAGCCCGCGGTCACGGCGCCGTCGGCAAGGTGCTCACGCGCCTGCGTGCGCAACCGTTCGAGGTCGGCCGGCGCCGCTTCGGCAGGAGCCGGCTGGTCCGTCGTCAAGGCCCGCTTGGCCAGGGGCGCTTTCACGGGAGCCTCGGCGCATCGGGCGCGAAGACGATCTCCACGCGGCGGTTCGCCTGCCGGCCGGCCGCGGTGTCGTTCCCGGCCGCAGGGTTGCTGGATCCGTGGCCGAAGGTGCTCAACCGCTCGGCGCCCACGCCCATGCCCACCAGCGCGCTCATCACCGACCTCGCCCGGCGGTCCGACAGCGCCTGGTTGTCTGCCGGCTGGCCGACGTCGTCGGTGTAGCCCTCGATCACCGCGCGGCGCTGCGGCTGGTCCTTCATGAATTCGGCGAGCTTGGCGATGCTGCTGGCGCCACCGGTCTGCAGCTTCGACTTGCCGGAGTCGAAGAGCATGTCGCCCAGTGTGACGACGATGCCGCGCTCGGTGCGGCGCGCATCCATCGCCTTGAGTTGCAACTCCAGGCTGTCGGCCCGGGCGTCGCTGCGGGCCAGCTGCGCCTTGCCTTGCGCGGCATCGCGCTCGGCCTGCGCCCGGGCGGCAGCGGCGTCACGGTCGGCCCCGGCCCGCGCGGCCGCGGCATCGCGGTCGGCCTGCGCCAGGTCGGCGCTCTGGCGCTGCCCTTGCAGCTGGGAGCTCGCGAGTTGCCGGCGCACGGCCTGCGCCTCCTGCTCGCGTTGCGCCACCAACATGCGGTCGCGCTCGGCGCCTGCACCGGCGACGACAGCCTGCGCGGCACGGCCTTCGGCCGTTTCGCGCGCAATCACCACGCGCCGCTCGCCCACATACGCGAGGTGGTCGACCTCGTCCGTGGTCTTGCGGTCCAAGTGCGCCTGGCCGGCGGCCTGCACGGCAGCATCGGCAAGCCGAAGCTCTTCACCCGCGTGCAGCGTCACCTGCGGGTCGGCCTGCGCGGCACCCAGGCGCAGGCGAGCCTGGTCGAGCGCGAAATTGCGCTCGGGCACGGTGCTGCAACCCACGATGTTGCCGACGGCGGCCAGGGCCGCGAGCGCGGCGGGAAGGAGGAAGAAGCGGTACTTCATGTGGGGCTCCTGATCCGCTCAGCGGGTCGACTTGCGGTTGATCTCTTCGCGCAGCACGCGCGCGGCGTCTTCGGACTCCTGCGCCGCCTTGCGCGAGCGCACGGACTGCGCATGCAGCTCGGCCACCTGCGCGTCGAGCGTGGCCTGTTCGGCCAGGCGCGCGGCGCGCAGTGGCTGGCCGGCTGCCTGTGCCGCTCGGGCTTCGGCCAGCTTCGAGGTGGCGAGTCGCAACTCGACGGGGGCGGATTCGCCGGTGCTCACGCTGCCGGCGCGGGCGACGGCCGCTTCGGCCACCGCCATCTGGGCATCGGGCGGCGGCGGTGGCGTGGCGCAACCTGCGGCCGACAGGCCCACAAGGCCCACGAGACCGTACAGACCGAGCAGACCGAGGGTCCGTGAAGGCGTCGGCGCCCGGCGGGGACGAAAGTTCGATGGGAAGGGCATGGCAACTCCAGTGGCGGCGGCCGCACGCCTGGTGCATGCGGAGTGAGAGGTTCGACCTGGCCCACGCCTCCGCTTCCGCATCCGGTAGACGGATGCTTCTGGGGTTCCTGATGGCTGGGCCTTCGGAACGAGCGAAGGTAGGCCCGACAACGTCATCGGTCTGTCTGGCAGCGCACGTTCGTCGCGGTGACACGTCGCATGCCATCCGCCTGTGGTTCGCCTGCGCCAGCAGGCGCCCGATGCAGCGTCTGGGCCCGCAATGTGCGCTGGCGCACCGACACGGCGCCGCGGCCGCGCGATGCTGTCTTTCCTGCCGCCCGTCGCGGCCCGCCTGTCAGGAGGACATCGCATGTTGCACTACGGCGTCGTCTTCCTGGTCATCGCCCTGGCCGCCGCCCTGTTCGGCTTCGCCGACATCGCCGGCGACGCAACGGGCATCGCACGGCTGATGTTCGGGGTCTTCATCGCGCTCACGGCGCTGAGCCTGCTGCTCGGCTGGCTGCGGCGCCGCTAGATCCTGCCGGCACGCCCCGCCCACACCCACTCGAAAGGACGCTCATGCGCACTCCCACTCCTCCCGAACCCCATCTCTCGGCAGCGAATGCCGACGGCGCACTGATGAATGCCGGCCCGGCCCTCGCGGAGTCGGTGCGGACGCTGGGTTCGCAGACACGCTCGGCCGTCCAGGAGTTCGCCGGCGAAGCCGCGCACATCGCACGCGGCGGCGCCGATGCCGCTCGGCAGCGCGCCGTGTCCTTGCGTGACGCGGGCAGCGAGTACATCCGAGAGCGTCCACTGCAGGCGGTGATGATCGCCGCCGGCGCTGGCGCGCTGTTGATGCTGCTGGCCAGCCTGCTGCGCCATCGCGGCGGCGCGCCGCGCTGACCGCGAATCTCGTCATGCCGTCCGTGCACCCGCTGCTGCGCGCCGCGGTGCTGCGGCCGCACCTGCTGCTCGAGCATGTCTCGGCCTACGGCGCCGTGCTGGCCGAGGAAGGCGCGCAGGTCGCTGCGATGCTGCGCCGACAGCTGGCCTGGCAACTGGCCGCCGGCGCGGGCATCGCCATCGGCCTCGTCCTCGCGGGTGTCGGCGCGATGTTGTGGGCTGTGTCGCCCGACGCCCCGCCCGAGCGCGCCTGGCTGATGCTGGCCGTGCCGCTGCTGCCCTGGCTGGCTGCGGCATGGGCGCTTTGGCAGGCTTCGCGCCTGGCGGTGCGCACGCCGTTCCCGGCACTGCGGCGGCAGGCGGGCGCCGATCTCGACCTGTTGCGCGGCCTGCCCGCCGCAGCCGGTGAACCCTGATGCGCGAACCAGTGGGACCCGAAGCGCCCGCAAGTCGGTCCAGGCTCGATGCCGCGACGACTTCTTCGGTGCGCCTGGCCGCGTCACACGATGCGCTCGCGCACTACCTGCGCGGCTGCGCCGGCGCACCATCGAACGGTCGCGACCAGGGCAGCGGCATCGCGCAAGGAACTCATGACCCGGGTGGCGCTGGAGGCCCTGATGGTGCTGATGGCGCTGGACGCCCGAAAACGGCTGCAGCCAACCCTGCAGCCACCGACCCGCCCAGCGCGAACCTCGTCTGGGCGCTGGCCAACGACGCGCTGGCACCGTTGGCAAAGGACCGTCCCTGGACGTTGGTGAGCGTTGCCGCCGTCATCGGCGCCCTGCTCGCCACGCGCCGGGGGCGCACCTTGCTGCGGCCGTTGCTCGTGGCCGGCGCGGTCTCACCCGTCCTCGGCGGCTGGGCCATGCGCTCCGTGCTGAAGAACCTCACCCACCGGCTGCTCGGGCCGGACCCCCACCCGCCCCGATGAACGCAAGCACCCCGATCGACGCCCGCACGCACGCTGACACCGATACCGACGTGGCCGCCGCCTCGCAGGCGGCCGAACTCGTGCGCCATCCCGGCCACGCCGCGCGCTCGCAGGCGCGCTGGTCCGAGTGGCGCGCCACGGCAGAGCGCCTGCACGCCGCCGTGCGGCCCCGCTTCGTCACGACGGTCCTGCTGTTGGGGGGCGCGATGGCCTTGCTGGCCGCCCTCGCCGTGGCCCTGTCGTGGCCGGCGCCTTGAAGCTGGACGTCGAGACTCGCGCCCTGCTCGACCCGGCGCAAGGCACGCTCGCGGCACCGCTGCGTGGCGCTGCCGCGACCTCGCTGCCGGCCGCCGAACAAGGCGCGCGCCTGGCGCAGCAGCATGGCCCCACCATCGCGCGCGGTGGCGCGCCCACCTTCATGCCACGCCTGCGCGCCAACGTGCAGGTGCTGCACTCGGCGCACCGCTGCATCGCGCGCCAGGCGCAACGCGGGCATCACGTCAGCCAGGCCGGCGAATGGCTGCTCGACAACATCCACGTGCTCGCGGCACAGACGCGCGAGGTGCACGACGGCCTGCCGCGCAGCTACTACCGGGGCCTGCCCGTGCTCGCCGACGGCGCGGCGGCGGCCCTGCCGCGCATCTTCGCGATCGCCTGGGCCTATGTCGCAGACAACGACAGCGTCTTCGACGCCGCCTCGCTGGTGGCCTTCCTGCAGGGTTACCAGCGAGGCGCCGGGCATGGCGGCGAGCAGGGCACCGAGCCAGGCGGTGCGCACACGCTGGCGCAGGGCGAACTGTGGGCGCTGCCGACCACGCTGCGCGTGGTGCTGATCGAGAACCTGCGCCGCCTGGCCGAGCGCGTGGCGGCCGAGGAAGCCGCACGCGAGGCGGCCAACGGGCTGTGCGATCTGCACGCCGGCTGCAGCGAGGGCGATGCCGAGGCGGGATTCGAAGCGATGAACCGGCGCGGCGTCGGTGCCGCCTTCGCGCTGCAGGTGATGCAGCGCCTGCACGACGACTCCGACACCGGCCCGCCGCAGGCTCGCCTCGGCCGCGAGGCGTTGCGCTCGGCGCTCGCCGCTGCCCTGCCCGACCCCGACGCCGCCCTGCTGCGCCAGCAAGCCGACCTGGCCGCCGACAACCACAGCGTCGCGCAGGCGGTGCGCGCATTGCAGGGGTTGGGCAGTGCCGACTGGCGCAGCATCGTCGGCGAGGTCAGCGCTCTGGTGCACGTGCTGCAACGCTCGCCCATCTTCGCCGCCGAGCGCGAAGACACGCAGGACACGACGCTGCAGGCGATGGAACGGTTGGCACGCCGATGCCGCCGCCCCGAGGCCGAGGTCGCAAGCGTGCTGCTGCAGATGATGCAGACGGCGCCGCGCGCCTCGGCTGCCGGTGATCGCGAAGACCACAACGAAGGCCATGGCGCAGGAAGTGGCGCAGGAAGTGGCGAAGGCGGTGTCGACAGCGACGGCGCCGACACCCATCCGCCGTACGAGGCCCCCGGCTACTGGACCGTCGGGCCCGGCCGCGCCAGGCTGCAGGCGGCGCTCGGCTTGCACGAGCGCGGCTGGCGCGCGTTGGCCACGGCCGGCCGCCGGAGCGCGCTGACCGCATACCTGTCAGTCCTGGCGATCGGCACCTTGGCCCTCACCACCGCATTCGTCCTGGGCGCCGTGGCCCCGGGCGCGCCGTGGTGGACATCCTGGCTCTGCGCGTTGCTGGCCGCGTGGCCCGCCAGCGAGGTGGTCGGCGCCACCTTGCACCGCCTGTCCGGCGAGTGGGCGGCCCCCCGGCACGCGCCACGCCTGGCGCTGGCCGGCGGCATCCCGGCCGAACACCGCGTGCTCGTCGTCGTCCCGGCGCTGCTGCACCCGGCCGACGGCATCGCGGCGCTGGCGGCCAAGCTCGAGCAGCACCACCTGGCCAACCGCGAGACGCACGCCCAGTTCGCGCTGCTCACCGACTTCGCCGACGCCGACACGGCCTCGGTCGACGGTGACGCCGGCCGCCTGGTCGCGGCCGTCGCCGCCATCGATGCGCTGGAAGCCCGCTACCGGACGCATCTCGGCGGCACCACCGCCAGCGCCGACACCGGCTCCCTCGCCTCGCCGCGCCGCTTCCTGCTCCTGCACCGCGAGCGGCGCTGGAGCGAGAGCGAAGGCCGCTGGATCGGCTGGGAGCGCAAGCGCGGCAAGCTCGAGCAGCTGGTGGCCATGCTCGCCGAGCCGGACTCCGCCTCGCCCTTCGTCGATCTCGGCCCCTGCTCGCGACCACTGCGCCCGACGACGCACGTGCTGACGCTGGACAGCGACACCACGCTGCCGCCCGGCGCCCTGCGCGAGCTCGTCGGCGTCGCCGCACACCCGCTGAACCGGCCGCGCGTCGATGCCGCGCGAAGGCGCGTGTTGGCCGGCCACGCGATCCTGCAGCCGCGGGTGGACGTGGCCTGGCCAGGCCGCGGGGAAGACACGCCGTTCCACCGCCTCTTCGCCGGTGCCGGCGGGCACGACCCCTACAACGCCGCCAGTTCCGAGGTCTACAGCGACCTCTTCGACGCCGCCAGCTTCAGCGGCAAGGGCCTGCTGCACGTGGCCGCGCTGCATGCGGTGCTGGGCGGGCGCCTGCCCGAGGGCCAGGTGCTCAGCCACGACCTGCTCGAAGGCGCCATCGCGCGCTGCGGCGGCGTCAGCGACGTGCCGTTGCTGGAGCCCGCGCCCTCGCACCCCGACATGGCCGAGGCGCGCCTGCACCGCTGGATCCGCGGCGACTGGCAGCTCCTGCCGCTGTTGCGCCGAGCGCGCCACTACGGCCTGGTGCCCATCGACCGGTGGAAGATGCTCGACAACCTGCGCCGCTCGCTGGTGGCGCCGTTGTCGCTGGCGCTGCTCGTCCTCGCCATGCTGGGTGCCGGCCTCTCGCCGCTGGGCGCGTTGCTGCTCGGTGCCGCCGCCTTCGGCACCGGCCCGCTGCTCGCTGCGGTGGCCGGGCTCGCACCGAGCCGCGACGACATCGCCTTGCGCCACTTCCTGGGCGTGGCCGGCGCGGAGCTCGGCCGCGCACTGCTCGGGCTGCTCTGGCAACTGGCGCTGTGGCCACGGCAGGCGTTGATGCAGGTGTCGGCCATCACGCTGGCGTTGTGGCGCAGCGGCGTCAGCCGTCGCCTGCTGCTGCAGTGGACGCCGGCCGAAACCGCCCGGCGCGCCGCCGGCGGTGGCCTGGCGGCCTTGCTGCGCCGGCACGGCCCGGCGGTGCCGTTCTTCCTGCTCGCCGGGGCGCTGCTGCTGTGGGCCGACACGCCGGCGCCGGCGCTGGCCGGCCTGCTGTGCCTGCTGTGGGCCGGCGAGCCGCTGTGGGTCGCCCTGGCCGGCCGCGCGACGGTGACCTCACGCTCCGCGTCCGGGTCAGCGTCCGGGTCAGCGGCGGGCTCGGTGTCCGGTTCGAGGGCAGGGCCCAGGTCGCCATCCGGGTCACCTTCACGGTCGAGTGCGCGCCTGAGCGACGCCGACGCCCTCTATCTCGAAGGCGTGGCGCGCGACACCTGGCGCTTCTTCGAGCAGCATGTCGGCGAGGCGAGCCGCCATCTGCCGCCGGACAACGTGCAGACGGCGCCGCACACCCTGGTGGCGCAGCGCACGTCGCCCACGAACATCGGCCTGTACCTGCTCTCGGTGGTCACGGCACGGGCCTTCGGCTGGATCGACACCGCGCAGATGCTGTCGCGCTGCGAGGCGACGTTGAACACGCTGGAGCGGCTGCCGCGCCACCGTGGCCACGTGCTCAACTGGATCGACACGCAGACGTTGCAGGCCCTGCCGCCGGCCTACGTGTCGACGGTCGACAGCGGCAACCTGTGCGTGCACCTGCTGGCCGTGGCCGCGGCGCTGGAAGAAGGCATCGGCGCCGCTGCCGGGCCCAGTGCAGTGGCGTCGGTGACGGGTGCGGTGCCCGGCCAGGCGCCGAGTGCCGTCGACGGCCTGCCGCAACAGCTCGCACGCGCGGCGCAGCGCTGCCGCGAGCTCGCCGAAGCGCCGGAGTTCGGCTTCCTCTACAACGCCCGCCGGCGCCTGTTCCACATCGGCTGGCGCGTGGGCGAAGGCCAGGCCGAAGGTCAGGCCGACACTGGCCACTACGACCTGCTCGCCTCCGAGGCGCGCGCGGCGAGCCTGTGGGCCATCGCCAAGGGCGACGTGCCGGCATCGCACTGGGCGGCGCTCGGCCGCCCGTTCCAGGCCGCGGGCGCCCACGTGGGCCTGCGCTCGTGGTCGGGGTCGATGTTCGAGTACCTGATGCCGGCCCTCGTGCTCGACGAGCCCGAGGGCACCGTGCTCGCCCGCGCCAGCCGCATGGCCGTGCACGAGCAGCGGCGCTTCGGCGAGGCGCAGGGCCTGCCCTGGGGCTTCTCGGAGTGCGCACGCGCCGAGGTCGACACCTCGCTCGCCTACCAGTACGGCCCGCAAGGCGTGCCGCGCCTGGCGATGCGGCGCACGCCCGCCGACGAGCGCGTCGTCGCTCCCTATGCCACCGCGCTGGCAGCGATGTTCGACCCCGCTGCCGCCGCTGCCAACCTGCGCCGCATCGAGGCGCTCGGCGCGCGCGGCGGCCGTGGCTTCATCGAGGCGCTGGACTTCACGCCCGAGCGCCGACCCGAGCCGACGCGCTTCGCGCCGGTCGAGACGATCATGGCGCACCACCAGGGCATGACGCTCGTCGCGCTGGCCGTGGTGCTGCTCGAGGGCCTGCCGCGCCGCTGGGGCATGGCCGACCGGCGGCTCGCCGCCGTCGCCTGCCTGCTGCACGAGCGCGTGCCGCGCGAGGTGGCGCCGGTGCCGCTGCCGGAACTCGAAGTCCCGTCGCTGCGCGACCGCGCCGCCGCACCGGCGCACGCGCCGGGCGGCGAGCAGATCGACCCCGGCGCGAGCGCCCTGCCGCCGACGCAGTTGCTCTCCAACGGCCGCTACGCCGTGGCGCTGCGCCCCAACGGCGCCGGCTGGAGCCGCTGGCACGGCGCGGACATCTCGCGCTGGCGCGACGACGCACTGCGCGACGCGCATGGCAGCTTCGTCTACCTGCGCCGCCACGGCGAGAGCGCCGCGTTGTCGATCACGCAGCACCCGGCACCGGACCCCGACGCGCACTACCGCGCGCGTTTCGGCGCCGACCACGCCGTCTTCAGCGCCATCTGGCCCGACCTGCGCGTGCAATGCACGGTGTGGGTGAGCCCCGAGGACGACGTCGAGTTCCGGCGCGTCGAGCTGTGGAACACCTCGGCCGGGTCGATCGAGCTCGACGTGCTCTCGGCCTTCGAGATCTGCCTGTCCGAGGCACGTGCCGACGAGATGCACCCGGCCTTCGCCAACCTCTTCATCAGCGCACGCTGGGATGCCGAGCGGCAGGCGCTCTTCTTCACGCGCAAGCCGCGCCGCGACGACGAACCGGCCCAACACGGCGTGCACTTCGTGGCCGGCGTGGATGCGGGCGCACCGCCCGTTCGCGCCCAGGCCGACCGGGCACGGTGGCGCGGCCGCCTGCGCCACGCGTGGCAGCCGCTGGCCGACTTCACCGCTGCCGACGCCGCCAGCGGCGAGCGCCCCACCGGGCTGGACCCGGTGGCGGCCCTCGCCCTGCGGCTCACGCTGCCGCCGCACGGCACGGCGCAGGTGATGCTCGGCACGGCCGCGGCCACCGATGCCGAAGCGCTGCAGGCGCTGGTGATGCGCGCGCGCGCCGGCGCCGCGGACGCCGCACCGCCCTCGCTGATGCCAGGCGCCGACGCCCTGCCGGCGATGCGCCTGGGCGACATCACCTTGCGCGCCGAGGAGCTCGCATCGCTGCGCCTCCTGAGCACGCCGCTGCTGTTGCTGCTCGCCCGCCCCACTTCGACCAGCAGTTCGGCCGACGGTGACCGCCGCTCGCTCTGGCGCTACGGCGTCTCGGGCGAGCGACCGCTGCTCAGCGTGCACATCAGCCAACCGCAGGGGCTGCGGCTGGTGCGCGCCCTCGTGCGCGGACTCGCCTGGTGGACCCGCGGCGGCGTCGCGGTCGACCTGGTGGTCGTCAACGCCGAACCGCGTTCGTACATGATGACGCTGCAGCATGAACTGCTGGCGCTGCGCGAGCGCCACGCGGCGAGCGTCGGTTCCGCTGCCGGTTCCGGCGCCGCCCCAGCCCGGGTCGGCACGATGCACGTGTGGCAGTCGAGCGACCTCTCGCCCGCCGAGCGCGCCGGCCTCGCCCTGCTGGCGCGCGTGCGCCTGCATGCCGACGGGCGCCCGCTGGCCGAGCACGTCGCCCAGCTGACGGCCTGGCACGATGCCGCGCTGGCCGAACGCGACGCCCAGAACACCGCCACCGTGGCCGATGACCCTTGGCCAGCGACCGTCGCGTCGCCCTGGTCGGCGCCGCCACCGGCTTCCCCGGCCATGGGCCGGTTCGACGCCGAGAGTGGCCGCTTCAGCTTCGAGACCGGCCTGGCGCAGCCGACGCCGCGCCCCTGGGTCAACGTGCTGGCCAACCCGGGCTTCGGCGCCCTGGTGTCCGAGTCGGGCGCCGGCTGCACCTGGGCCGGCAACAGCCGCCTGCACCAGCTCAGCGCCTGGGGCAACGACCCGCTCGCCGACATGGACGGCGAGGCCTTCCACCTGCAGGACTTGCGCACGGCGCAGACCTGGACCCTCGGCCGCCCGGGCGCCGGCGCCATGCAGCGCTGCCGCGTGGAGCACGGCCCGGGCTCGAGCCGGATCGACCAGATCCTCGAGAACGGCGAGGGGCGCGCCTGCGTCGAGGTCGGCACCACCTGGTGCGTCGCGTCGCAAAGCGCCGTCAAGCGCGTGTGCATCACGCTGCGCAATGTCGGCCCGCGCGACTTCGACCTGCGCCTGGTCGGCGTGGTCGAGTGGATGATGGGCAGCGTGCGCGGCGACCGCCGCTCGGTCTCGACGGCCCTGTCACGCCTGCACGAGGGCGCCGCGCCGATCGACCTGCTGCTGGCCACGCAGCACGACGCGCACGATGGCCACGGCGGCGAAACCGCCTTTCTCGCCCTGCACGTGGCAGGGCAACCCGGCGCGGCCCTCGACGACTGGACCTGCGACCGGCGCGAGCTCTTCGATGCGCGCGGCCGCGGCACGCTGCCCGAGCAGCTGGGGCAACGCGCCGGCGTCGGGCTCGACCCCTGCGCGGCCGCGGCGGTGTCGCTGCGCCTGCCGGCCGGCGGCGCGGTGTCGGTGGTCTTCGTCATCGGCCACGCCGCCTCGCGCGCGCGTGCCCAGCTGCTCGGCCTCGGCGAGGTGATGCGAGACGCCGCCCAGGCCGAGCGTGACGTGCGCGCCCGCCTGCGGTCGGTGCTCGGCGCGGTGACCGTGCGCACGCCCGACCCGCTCTTCGACGCGCTCGTCAACCACTGGCTGCCCTACCAGACCCTGGCCTGCCGCCTGTGGGGGCGCGCCGGCTTCTACCAGGCCGGCGGCGCCTACGGCTTTCGCGACCAGCTGCAGGACGCGATGGGCCTCGCGCTCACCGCACCGCAGCTGCTGCGCGAGCAGCTGCTGCGCGCCGCCGCGCGCCAGTTCGTCGAAGGCGACGTGCAGCACTGGTGGCACCCGCCCGGCGGCGCCGGCGCACGCACGCGCTTCAGCGACGACCTGCTGTGGCTGCCGCACGCCGCGGTGCACTACGTGCGCGTGACGGCTGATGCGGCCGTGCTCGACGAGATGGTGCCCTTCATCGAGGGCGATGCCGTGCCCGAGGGCGCCGAGGACGCCTACTTCGAGCCGCGCACGAGCCAGCAGGCGGCCACCCTGTACGAACACGGCGCGCTCGCCATCGACCGCAGCCTCGCCGTGGGCGCGCACGGGCTGCCGCTCATGGGCGGCGGCGACTGGAACGACGGCATGAACCGCGTCGGCCACGGCGGCCGCGGCGAGTCGGTGTGGCTGGCCTGGTTCCTGTGCCACCTCGTGGCCGGCTACGCGCCGCTGGCGGAGGCGCGCGGCGAGGGTGCACGCGCCGGCCGCTGGCGCGCCGCGGCGCTCCTCTGGCGCGGCGCGATCGCCGACGCCGCCTGGGACGGCCAGTGGTACCGCCGCGCCTTTTTCGACGACGGCTCGGCGCTCGGTTCGAAGGCGGGCACCGAGTGCCGCATCGACCTGCTTGCCCAGGCCTGGAGCGTGCTCTCGGGCGTGGCGCCGCCGGCCCGGCAGCGCCAGGCCATGGCCTCGGCGCAGCGCCTGCTCGCCGACGAGACGCTCGGCCTGTGGCGGCTGCTCGACCCGCCGCTCGCGAACCACGTGCCCGCCGCCGGCTACATCCAGGCCTACCCGGGCGGCGTGCGCGAGAACGGCGGCCAGTACTCGCACGCCACCGCCTGGGCCGCGATGGCGCTGGCCCGCCTGGGCGATGCCGACGGCGCCTGGCGCACCTGGACCTGGCTGAGCCCGGCGCACCGCGCGGCGCACCCCGTGCGCGGCCCCGTCTATGGCCTGGAGCCCTACGTGATGGCCGCCGACGTCTACTCGCAGCCGCCCTACGCCGGCCGCGGCGGCTGGAGCTGGTACACGGGCTCTTCGGCGATGCTGCACCGGGTCGCGATCGAATCCATCTTCGGCCTCGAGGTGGCCGGCAACCGCCTGCGGCTGCGGCCGCAACTGCCCAGCCACTGGCCGAGCGCCACGCTGCGGCTGCGCCGCGGCGGCGGCGAGCACCTGCTGACGCTGTGCGCCGACTGGGCCAGCGACGCCATCGCGCAGGCGCTGGCGCAAGGCGCCCTGACGCTGGCGGAGAAGGAGTGGCTCGACACGACGGAGGCTGGCGAGCGCAGCCACCATGTCGTGATCTGTGCGGCGCGGTCGTCGGTGGTGGCGGGCGAGGCGGACAGTGCGGTGGTCGGCGCGGAGGCGGTGCGGCCGGGTTGACGCGGGGCGTTGCGGTCTTGCCCGCGGGGCGGTTTCTGGTGAGACGGTGGACTCGACGCATGCCGGGTCTCGCCCCGGCGGGCGACCTACTTTCTTTGCTCGTGCAAAGAAAGTAGGCAAAGAAAGCACGTGGATGGCCTGAGACGGTGGATTGCTTTCTGACGCGGGCCTCAGTTTGGCCGGCGCGCTCCGGACGCGAACACCAACGGAACATGTGCGCGCAGCGACGCGCGCTCGAGAGAACGGCAGAGGTCGCCGCCGGAGCGGTCAGCGCCGGTCCCGAACTCCCGAGCGCCACTCGAAGCGTGAAAGCCGATCGTTGGTGTTTGTGGCCGAAGCGCACCGGCCAAATAGAGGCCCGCCTCCGCAGCGAGCCCATCGCATCAGGACATCAAGGTGCTTTCTTTTCCTACTTTCTTTGCACCAGCAAAGAAAGTAGGTCGCCCGCCGGGGCGAGACCCGGCACGCGTCGACTCCACCGTCTCACCAGAAAAGCAAACACCACAGCACCAAGGAGGGCCCCATGCGACCCCGCATGCCCCCCCGCTCCGTGCGCCAACGAACGGTCACGCCGCCTCGCAGCAGGCACAGTCCGACCGCTGCCGACCCGGCGCCGGAGAGAAAGCATCGTGGCGCAAGCCGAGAACCAACTGATCGAGTCGCTGGCCCGCAGCGACCGCAAGCGCGTCCTCGCCCTGTGCGAGCCGGTGCAGCTCGTGCTCTCCGAGGTGCTGCACGAGGCCGGCACGTCCACGCGCTCGGTGCTCTTCCCGGTGAACGGCTTTGTCTCGCTCATCACGCACGTGGACCACGGCGACGGCCTGGAGGTGGGCATGGTCGGCCGCGAAGGCATGCTGGGTGTGCAGTTGACGCTGGGCGTGACGGCCGCGCCCATGCGTGCCGTGGTGCAGGGCGCGGGCGAGGCCTGGCGCATCGGCCGCGTGCCCTTCGTGCGCGAGCTGGCTCGCAACCCCGCGCTGCGCCGCCTGCTCAACCGCTATGTCTACGTCTTGATGCTGCAGCTGGCCACCGGATCGGCCTGCCGGAGCTACCACGACCTCGGGTCACGGCTGGCACGCTGGCTGCTGATGAGCCACGACCGCGCGCACCGCGACCACTTCCACGTCACACATGAATTCATGGCCACGATGCTCGGTGTGCGCCGGGTCGGCGTCACCGTTGCCGCCGGCGGGCTGCAGGCGCGCGGGTTCATCCGCTATCACCGCGGCGAGCTCACGGTGCTCGACAGGCCGGCGCTCGAGGCGCTGGCCTGCAGTTGCTACGAGGCGGACCGGCTCGCCTATCAAACGCACATGGCGGCGAAGCCCGCGCGCTCCCCCGCGGCTGCCGCAGGCCGCATTCACGGCACGCGCCACATGCACACCGCCGCGCCGATGACCGTGCGCCAGCGTACAGACGCCCTCGGCAACCAGCCTCAGATTGAGCTGTTGCATCGCTCTTGAAAGGGCTGTCATGAACATTCCCGTCGAAACGAAGCCGGCCCTGTGGGGCGCGGCGGCCGGTGCCGCGGTATTGGCGTTCGTCGGCTTCAACTGGGGCGGCTGGACCACCGGCAGCAAGGCCGAGTCGATGGCCGTGAAGCGCGTCGACGAGGCCGTCGTGGCCGCACTGGCACCCGTGTGCGTCGACAAGTTCGTGCGCGCGAGCGACGCCACCGCCAACCGCGCCGCGCTCGTCAAGCTCGACTCATGGACGCAAGGTGAGTATGTCGAGAAGGGGGGCTGGGCCGCCACCGAGCCCGTCGCAAGTGCCGCCAACGCCGCCAGCGCCAGCGGCACGACCGGTCCCAGCAGCCGCGTCGCGGCCGTGGCCCGGGCCTGCGCCGAGCTGTTGACCAAAGGAACCAGCTGACCGCAGCCGTCCGGCTCGGCCAGGGCAAACGGGCCGAACGGGCCAAACCGGCCGAATGGGCCGAATGGGCCCACCCACCCAGGCCGTCATGGCCACGAAGGAGCGCGCGATGTCCAAAGGACGCAAAGGCAACAAGGAAATGAAGAAGACCAAGAAGAAGCCGGCACCGTTGGTGCCGGCCGGTACGCCCGCGCCGGCAGGCTGACTCACAAGGTCTTGAGCGCCGGCAACAGCCGGTCGTACTCCTTCTTCACCACGGCATAACACTCGCAGGTGCGCTGCTCGAGCCCGGGCCGGTCGAGCACCGTGATGTGCCCGCGTGCGTAGCGGATCAGGCCGGCCTTCTGCAGCTTCAGCGCCGCCTCGGTCACGCCCTCGCGGCGCACGCCGAGCATGTTGCCGATGAGTTCCTGCGTCATCACGAGCTCGTTGCTGCCCGACAGGCGGTCCAGGCTCAGCAGGAGCCATCGGCACAACTGCTGGTCCACCGAGTGGTGGCGGTTGCAGACGGCGGTCTGCGTCATCTGGGTGATGAGCGCCTGCGTGTAGCGAAGCAGCAGGTGCATCGTCGCCCCGTAGCGGCTGAACTCCGCCTTCAGCCGGTCGGCCGACAGGCGAAGGCTGTGGCCGGCGCTCTGGACGACGCCGCGGCTGGGCGTGGTGTCCCCGCCCATGAAGAGCGAGATGCCCACCAGGCCGTCGTTGCCGACGACGGCGATCTCGGCGGAGGCGCCGTCCTCCATCACGTACAGCAGCGAGACGATGGAGGTCGTGGGGAAGTACACGTGCGACATCCGGCCGCCGGATTCGTACACCACCTCGCCCAGCGGGAGCTTCACGAGTTCGAGGTGGGGCG
>JAEUPE010000285.1 GCA_016790435.1 Rubrivivax sp.
CTCCACCGCGCCCACGTGCACGTTGATCGCCCGCTCGTGCGTGGCCGGGAACTCGGTGAGCTCGAAGTAGTGCGTGGCGAAGAGCGTGAAGGCGCGGCACTTGTCGTGCAGGTGGGCCGCGATGGCGGCGGCGAGCGCGAGACCGTCGAAGGTGCTGGTGCCGCGGCCGATCTCGTCCATCAGCACCAGGCTGTGCTCCGTGGCGCCGTGCACGATGGCCGCGGCCTCGGTCATCTCGAGCATGAAGGTCGATTGCGCGTTGGCCAGGTCGTCGGCGGCGCCGATGCGGGTGTGGATGGCGTCGATGGGCCCGAGCCGGCAGGCGGTGGCCGGCACGTACGAGCCCATCGCCGCCAGCAGCACGATGAGCGCCACCTGGCGCATGAAGGTGCTCTTGCCGCCCATGTTGGGGCCGGTGATGACGAGCAGGCGCGTCTTGGCGTCGAGCCGGCATTGGTTGGCAATGAACGGCGGCGCGCCCGTCTCGGCCAGCCGCGCTTCGACCACCGGGTGGCGGCCGGCCTCGATGTCGATGCAGGGATGGTTGACGAACTCCGGCCGGCACCAGCCGAGTGTCGCAGCGCGCTCAGCGAGCGCGGCCAGCGCATCGAGGCTGGCAAGGGCGCGCGCCAGTGCCGAGAGCGTAGGCAGGTGCGCCTGCAGACGATCGAGCAGCTGCTCGTAGAGCCACTTCTCGCGTGCGAGCGCGCGCTCCTCGGCGGCGAGCGCCTTGTCCTCGAACGCCTTGAGCTCCGGCGTGATGAAGCGCTCGGCGTTCTTCAGCGTCTGCCGGCGCTGGTAGTCGCCCGGCACCTTGGCCAGGTGCGAGCCCGTCACCTCGATGTAGAAGCCGTGCACCTTGTTGAACTGCACGCGCAGGTTGGGGATGCCGCTGCGGGCGCGCTCGCGGGCCTCGAGGTCGAGCAGATAGGCGTCGCCGTGGGCGTTGATGCCGCGCAGCTCGTCGAGCTCGGCGTCGATGCCGGCGGCGATGACGCCGCCTTCGCGCAACAGCACGGCCGGCTCCTCGGCGATGGTGGCGAGCTCGGCCGCCAGCGACGCCTCGGGCGCGAGCGCCGAGGCCACGCGCCGCAGCAGCGGGGTGTCGGCCGGCACGAGCGGCGCCAGCTGCGGCATCAGCGCCAGCGTGGCGCGCAGGCCGGCCAGCTCGCGCGGGCGCACCTGGCGCAGGGCGGTGCGCGCGGTGATGCGCTCGACGTCGCTCACGCCGCGCAGCGTGTCACGCAGGCGCTCGAAGTCACCTTGCCCGTTGGCGAAGAAGGAGGCGATGGCACCGTGCCGCTCGCCGGCCGCCGTGCGCCCGCGCTGCGGGTGCGTGAGCCAGTGGCGCAGCAGGCGGCTGCCCATGCCGGTGCGGCAGGTGTCGAGCAGCGACAGCAGCGTCGGCGCGCCCGGGCCCGATTCGCCGCGCAGCGTCTGCGTCAGCTCGAGGTTGCGGTGTGTCGTCGGCGGCAGTTCGAGCAGGTCGGCACTGCGCTGCACGGCGATCGTGTGCACGTGCGCCAGCGCCCGGCCCTGCGTGTGCTCGGCGAAGGAGAGCAGCGCCGCGGCGGCGGCGTGCGCCACCTTCAGGTCCTGTGCATTGAAGCCCGCCAGCGTCGCCACGCGCAGCTGCTCGCGCAGCTTGCGCTCGCCGAGCGTGCCATCGAACTGCCACCCCGGGCGCGCCGTGCGCGCGGCCCGCGTCTGCTGCAGGGCCTGCGCCAGCGCCTCGGGCAGCGGCGCGCCGCCCTCGTGCAGCACCTCGGCCGGGTCGAGACGCGCCAGCCAGCCCGGCAGCTCGCGCTCGCTGCATTCGGTGAGGCCGAGCTCGCCGCTCGAAAGCGCGAGCCAGGCCAGGCCCCAGACGAAGCCGCCCGCTTTCGCTTCGCTGCCGCGGACGCGTTCCTGCTGCACCGCCAGCAGCAGCGTGTCGGCGCGCTCGGCGAGCAGCTCGGTGTCGGTGACGGTGCCCGGCGTCACCACGCGCACCACCTTGCGTTCGACCGGCCCCTTGGCCGTGGCGACGTCGCCCACCTGTTCGGCAATCGCCACCGCCTCGCCGAGCTTGATGAGCCGCGCGAGATAGCTCTCGACCGAGTGCACCGGCACGCCGGCCATCACCACCGGCTCGCCGGCGCTCTGCCCCCGCGTGGTGAGCGTGATGTCGAGCAGCCGGTTCGCCTTGCGCGCGTCGTCGAAGAAGAGCTCGTAGAAGTCGCCCATCCGGTAGAAGACGAGCGTTTCGGGGAACTCGGCCTTGATGCGCAGGTACTGCTGCATCATGGGCGTGTGGGCCGACAGGTCGTTTGGCGATTCGGGCGCGCGGGAGGATGAGGCAGCGGGCTCGCGGGTCATGGTGGCGAGGATGTTAGGGCAGGGGCCTTGCGCTCTGCCCGCTCCCGCCACACCTGCAGCAGCCCCAGCGTCACCGCCAGCACCACGGGGCCGAGGAAGAAGCCGACGGCCCCGAAGACGACGACGCCGCCGATCAGCGCCACGAGCAGGGGCACGGTGTGCATATGCAGGTAGCGGCCGACGACGATGGGGTAGAGCACGTTGTCGGCTAGGCCGACCACGGCCGTGCCCCAGGCGAGCATCAGCACCGCCTGCCCCCAATGACCCTCGAGCATGAGCAGCATCGCCGCCGGCACCCACACGAGCGGTGGCCCGAGCAGCGGGATGATCGAAAGCACGCCCATCACGATCGCCCAGAACCAGGCCGCGGGCAGCTCGAGCCACCAGAACATCATGCCGCCCAGCACGCCCTGGACGACGGCCACGAGCACCTTGCCGTACACGGTGGCGAAGACGGTGTCGTGCACGGTCTCGAAGACGCGGGCCGCCTCGGCCGGTGCAAGCGGCAGCAGCGCGCGCAAGCCGGCCAGCAGCGTGTCTCGGTCGCGCAGGAAGTGGAAGAGGAAGAAGACCGTCAGCGCCAGCTCGACCACGCCGATGAACGAGAGGCGCACGGCCAGCGACCCGAGCGATGTCAGCAGCGTACCCGCCTGCTGCAGCACGTCGCCGAGGTCGAGGCGCTGGCGCAGGTTTTCCCAGGCCGGCCCGATCCACGGGTGGCGCGCCAGCGCCTCGTTCCATGCGCCCGACTCGAGGCGCGAGCGGATGCTGCGATAGCCGCCCAGGGCCTCGTCGAGAACGCCCGGGATGATCAGCACGGTGGGCACGATGATCACAACGGCCATCACACTCACCGAGAGCGCGGCCGCGGCGGTGGGCGAGGCGATTCGGGCCGCGATGCGGCGGTGCATGGGCCAGCCGACCACCGCCAGGGCCATCGCCCAGGCGAGGGCGCCGACGAACGGGCGGGCGATGAGGAAGCAGAGCACGAGCGCGCCCGCGGTGAGCGCCAGCAAGGCGAGATCCGGTGCGTGGGCTGGGGACGTGGCGCCCGTCGTCGGGCCGGGCGGCGCCGCAGGGGTGCCTCTGGCGGATGGCCCCCCATCGGGCACCGGCGGCTGTGTGGGCAGGTGAGAGCTCATCGGCACGAACGGCGTGTGGGCATGCGGCCTAGACGACGACCATTGCCGCGAACCACACCGACGCGAGCGCCAGCTGCAGCCCCGAGCGCTCTGGACGGCGCCACAGGCACATGAACAGGAAGACGTTGAGCGGCAACGTGCCGAAGTGCAGTGCCATGGCCCAGGCCATGCCGGCGCCCTGGGCGTAGGCCATCAGCGCGGCGAAACCGGCACAGAGATTCAGGACGGTGCCGACCAGCAGCATGTCTTGCCACCACAGCACCGCGGCCGGCACGTGCCCCTGCCAGCGGCGGCTGAACCATGTCTTCATCTCGGCGTTTCCTTCTCGTCGGCGGCCGCGAGGCACTCACTTCGGACATGAGCCAGCAACAGCTCGGCGCGCATCGCATCGAGGCGGCCCTTGCTCTGGAACAACGGCGCTGCCTCGGTCCGCGACCGCCCCGCCAGCACGCTGTAGGTCTCGGTCGCGCCGTCGTAACTGGTGCCGATCATCGCCGCGCGCAGTGCCACCTCGGTGTCGACGCCACGCCGCCAGCGCGCCTTGCGCTCGACGCGCAGGACGCAGCGTTCGTCGAGCGCATAGCGCCAACGGCCGCCGGCACCGGCCGACTCGCCCAGTTCGTTGAGGTGGCGCACGCGCTCGGTCTGGCTCATCCGGGACGGTTCGAACGGCGGGGCATCGGCGGTCGGGTAACCCTCACTGCAGGCGGCCACCAACGCGCACGCGCCGATGACGCACGCGCCGGCGCGCCCCACCATGTAAAGCCGCCCCCGGCTGGCGAGTGCAGCCGGTTCAGGCGTCCGTGCCATCCTGGCTCTCGGGCGTGTCCGGCTTGCGCGTGGCCAGCACCTTGTCGATTGATCGGCCGTCCAGGTCGACGATCTCGAGCCGCCAGTCCTCCCAATCCACGACCTCGCCGACCTTCGGCAGGCGGCCGGTCAGCAGCATCAGCATGCCGCTCAGCGTGTGGTAACGACCCCGGTCCTCTTCGGGCACGCCGGCCAGCTGCAGGCGGTCTTTCAGCTCGGGCACCGGGATGTGGCCATCGAGCAACCAGGATCCGTCTTCGCGCTGCACCGCCCACGACGAAGCCGGGTCGCGTGGGTTGAACTCGCCGGTGATGGCCTCGACCAGGTCCTGCAGCGTGACGATGCCCTGCACCTCGCCGTACTCGTCGATGACAAAGGCCATGTGCACGTCGGAGGAGCGAAAGCTGCCGAGCAGCTCCATGCCGGTGAGCGTCTCGGGCACGTACAGCGGCTGCTGCAACGGCTGCGCCGCCAGCGTGGCCTGCGGATCGCGCAGCGCCCGTGACAGCCACTGCCGCGCGTTGACGACGCCGAGCAGGTTCGACAGGCCGCCGCGGACGACCGGAAAGCGCGCGTGGTCGGAGCGTTCGATGCGCGCCAGGTGCTCCGCCAACGGGTCGTCGATGTCGAGCAGCACGACGCTGGCGCGCGGCACCATCAGCGAGCCGATCTGCCGGTCGTCGAGGCGGAAGACGTTGCGCACCATCGTGTGCTCGTGGCTCTCGATGACGCCCGCCGTCGTGCCCTCGGCCAGCACGGCATGGATCTCCTCCTCGGTGACGCCGCTGCCGCTGTTGTCGTGCACGCCGAGCAGCCGCAGCAGCGCGTGCGTGGAGATGGACAGCAGGCGCACGAAGGGCTTGGTGGCGATGGCCAGCCACTCGATCGGGCGCGCCACGAGGCGCGCCAGCATCTCGGGGTGCGTCTGGCCGATCCGCTTGGGCACCAGCTCGCCGACGACGATCGAGAAGTAGGTGATGGTGACCACGACCAGGCCCGTGGCGCCGTAGCTCGTATAGGGCTCGGCGAGGCCGAGCGTGCCCAGCCACAGCGCCAGTGGCGCGGCCAGCGCCGCCTCGCCGACGATGCCGTTGAGCACGCCGATGGAGGTGATGCCGATCTGGATGGTGGACAGGAAGCGCGTCGGGTCCTCGCCGAGCTTCACCGCGGCCGCAGCACCGCGGTCGCCCTCGTCGATGTGCTTCTGCATGCGCGCCTTGCGGGCAGTCACGAGGGCGATCTCGGACATCGCGAAACAGCCGTTGAGCAGGATCAGGGAGAAGAGAACAAGAACTTCCATGTGCGAAGGGCGACAGCCAGGTCGATGGGCGATGGGTGGGGCCGCGGCAGCGGTGGTGCGCTGCAGCCCGGTGGGCGAGCCAGCGGCGGACCGGCGGCGGCCGACGCCACCCGCGGGTCAGGCGAAGTGGCCGACCTGGCGCGGTGGGCGCCGGGGTCCTTGCAGGACCGGCGCCGCATGCAGGCCGCCCGTCGGCGGCTCGGGTCGCAAGCGGGCGCTCGAGGCTTGGCGGGCCTCGGCGACACGGGCCGGCAGCGCCGGCTGATCGCTGGTGCCGTCTCCCGGGGCCGGGGAGGGCAGGTCGTCCAGGTGATGGTCGGCGACCGTGCCGCCCGCCGCCAGCGGCAGGGCAGGTGCGCCGGCCGCGTCTTCACCCAGACAGGCCGGCACGCCTTGGTCGAGCACGGCCAGCCACGGCTCCGCGGTCGAGACGCTCGTCCACAGCAGCAGTGCGGCGAGCCAAAGCGTGAGAGCCTTGCGCAACATGACGGGGCGATTCTAGGAGGGTGCCGCGACACGCCGGCCTTGTGCACCCCAGGCTCGCCGGCGCAGCGCGCATTGAGGGGCCGAAGCCCTGCAGGCGCCAGTCCCGGCGCTCAGGCGGCCTCCCAGGCCGACGCCGGCTCGTTCACCGCGCGCATGCGGCCCAGCGCCACCAGCGTCTCCACGATCACCGGCAGCCGCTCGCGCCAGCGGCCGCGGCCGGCGAAGCGCGCCTCCAGGTCGGTCATCGCGAGCGGCCGGCCGGCGCCGGCCATCACCTCGGCCACGGCCTTGATCTGCTCGGCCAGGCTGGCGGGCCACGGGCGCTTGGCCTTCGGCCTCGGTCTCCTCGCGGCATCGACACCGGCCTGGCGCTGATGTGGGCCTGGACCGGCGTGGCGTACCACGGGCTCTTCTTCGCTGCCATCAACAAGGCGGCACCCGCCTTCGCGGCGCTCTTCGTCGTGCAGGGCCTGCTGTTCGCGCACGCGGCCGCGCTGTTTGCTGGTGATCCCGTTCCTCTGGTCGCTGGTCGGCGGCAGCGCCGCCTTCCTCCTGGCGGCGCCGCAGGACTGGCTGCTCTTGGCAAGCACCTTCATCGCGGTCTACCTGTTGGTGCGCGGCCGCGGCGCGCGGCGCGCCGCCGTGACCTAAGCGAGGGACGCGAACCGGATCGTCAGTGCAGGTGCCCATGGTGCGCATCCGAGTCCGCCACCTTCACCGCTCCTTGCGGCACGCCTCCCGCGTGTTGGCGAACGCACTGCGCCCGAGCCAGCGCCACAAGTCGCGTGCATCACGCGCGCCGCCGCGCACGCGGACCGCACGGCTTTCGACGGCTTCGAGGGCACCGCGGTCACCCGTCCAGATCTCGGTGAGTGCAAGGACCGTCGACTCCACCACCAGCGTGGGTTCAGGCCCCGGGTCGTCGCGGCACAGGTCGGCACTCCCGGCTTCGACGACCAGCCACCAGCGGCGTTCGCCGGCGTGCGCGTCGGTGAAGCGGAACTGGATGAGCACCGGACGGTCGCGCGGGAACTGGTCGAGATGCACGAAGCGGCGGATGTCCCACATCAGAAAGCCCGCGTCGAGCTGACCGCGCTTGAGGCGGCTGCCGATCCAGCGCGCGCCCCACTCGCCCAGCGCCATGACGAGCGGACGCAGTTCCTCGCCGGCCCCGGTGAGATGGTATTCGGCGGGCCCGCCCGCCGCACCGACGACTCGCTTGACGACGCCGAACTCCTCGAGGTTGCGCAGACGTTGCGCCAGCAGTGACGCCGACATGCGCGGCACGCCGCGCCGAATGTCGTTGAAGCGCGTGCTGCCGCAGAGCAGCTCGCGCAGGACCAGCGGCGTCCACCGCTCACCGAACACCTCCGCGCCGCGGGCGACCGTGCAGAACTGGCCGTAGTCGATCATGGGCCGAGGCTACAGGATGCCGGGCTGCTGCGCGAGTCCAGATTCTGGACTGGCGGCTGAGAGAGGGTGTGCATCGCGCCAGGTGCAGTTTCTGGACTGGCGCCAACGTCTGTCTGGAACCAAAGTGTCTCCATCCGCCGATACCCGGCGGGCCTTGACGACAGGAAACAGACCCATGAACACCGTGCTGCAAGCCCCCATGCCGGCCGCGTTCGACGCAGAGAAGTTCAAGACCACCACCCGGGCGCAGTGGCAAAG
>JAEUPE010000082.1 GCA_016790435.1 Rubrivivax sp.
TCAAGGTGGCCGTCCTGCGCGCAAGCGTGGAAGCGGCCAAGCGCGAAGACTGGCTACTCGAACAAGTCGACCGCAACGTCGACGTCGTCATCACCAACCCCGAGCTGGTGAAGACGGGCCTGGACATGCTGGAGTTTCCGACCATCGTGTTCATGCAGTCGGGCTACAACGTCTATACCTTGCAGCAGGCCAGCCGGCGCAGCTGGCGGATCGGTCAGAAGCTCCCGGTCGACGTGCACTTTCTCGGCTACGAGGGCTGCGCGCAGATGGAGTGCCTGCGCCTGATGGCCAAGAAGATCGCCGTGTCGCAAAGCACCTCTGGCGCCATGCCTGATTCGGGGCTCGAGATCCTGAACCAGTCGGGTGACTCGATGGAGGTGGCGCTGGCCAAGGAGTTGCTGCAGTAGGATGACCCGCGGTGCCTTTCCTCCCTGAGCACCGTTCCTCGAACCCCCAGGTTCGTCCTGGGGGGCTTCTTCGGGCCGACGGGCACGGCAGCGCGCGCGAGCACCGCAGAGCGCGGAGTAGCTCGGCGCACGTCGTCGGTCGGAAGAAGCCTGCTCACTCGCAGGCCTCACCGGGAGCAGTCACCCATCGCCGGGCTCGGTTGCTCCGCGTAGGGCTGGGAGTTCGACCCCACCGCCCTAACCAGAGGAGCCCGCTGGCAATCGTTCTCTGTCTGCAGGCCGCCGGGTAGACCGTGTGTCCTGGGCCGAATACGAATCACGGATCCGCCTTGCCGAACAGTCTAAGGGACGTTAGAATGGTGGCATGAGTTCACGCGTTTAGCTCGATGCATCGACAAGTCCTGCTGCTCGCTACGGCGCAGGCGCTGTTCCAGAGCGCATCCGTGATGGTGATGGCCGTCGGAGGGCTGGCTGGTGCGCTGGTGACCGGAGATCCGCGCCTGGCCACCGCGCCCATTGCAGCGATGTTCCTCGGCACTGTGGTGAGCACGGTCCCGGCGTCGATCTGGATGTCGCGCGTGGGGCGCAGGCCGGGGTTCGTGTTTGGGGCAGCCCTCGGCGTGCTTGCCGGCATCGTGGCGGCATTCGGCCTGTGGCTGGGGTCGTTGGTGGTGCTGTCGATCGGCACCTTCCTGGTCGGCGCCTATCAGGCCTTCGCGCAGTTCTATCGATTCGCCGCCGGCGAGGTCGCCGACGACGCCTTCAGGCCACGCTCGATCTCGCTCGTGCTTGCCGGCGGCATCGTCGCCGCCTTGCTCGGGCCGGCCATCGGCAGACTCGGCGGGCCGCTGCTGTCGCCGACCTACGTCGGGTCCTTCCTGCTGCTGGCGCTCGTCTCGCTGGTGGCCGCGTTGCTGCTGACCCGGCTGAAGATGCCGGCGCCTCCGCCGGCACAGCTTGGACTGGTGGCGCGCCCGCTGGCACAGATCGTCCGCCAGCCGACGTACCTGGTCGCGCTGTTCGCTGCCGCCACCGGGTACGGCGTGATGATTCTCGCGATGACCGCGACGCCGATCGCGATGATTCATCACCACCATGCGCTGGCCGACGCGGCAACGGTCATCCAGCTCCATGTGCTCGGCATGTTCCTGCCGTCGTTCTTCACCGGCTCGCTGATCGCCCGCTTCGGTGTGCTGCGGGTCATGCTGAGCGGTGTCGCACTGCTGGCGGGGCATGTGCTGACCACGCTCACGGGCACCGGGTTCGAGTCCTTCGCGGCCGCGCTCATCCTGCTCGGGGTCGGCTGGAACTTCCTCTTTGTCGGCGGAACCACCTTGCTGACCACCACCTACACGGCCGGCGAGCGCGGGCGTGCCCAGGCCACCAATGATCTGTCGATCTTCGTGGTCGGTCTGTTGAGTTCCTTGAGCGCGGGCGCGCTGCTCGAGGCGGCAGGGTGGCAGATGACGAACCTGCTGCTGCTCCCGTGGCTCGCTGCCGCAGCGCTGGCGCTCCTGGGGCTGGCATGGACGCGGCGCCAGTCGGCCACGGCCACCGCTTGACGAGGGCACTTTCATGCGCGAACTGAAGAACCAGCTCTACGACCAAGTGGCCCGGCTGGGCAAGGCCTTGGCCAGCCCGAAGCGCCTCGAGCTGATCGAACTGCTCTGCCAAGCCGAGAAGACAGTCGAAACCCTCGCGGCCCAGGCCGACATCAGCGTCAAGCTCGCCAGCGCGCACCTGAAGGAGTTGCGGCTGGCGCGTCTGGTGGATACCCGCCGGGACGGCAAGTACGTGCTGTGCCGGCTCGCCAGTCGTGGCGTTGCCGACCTCTGGGTGAACCTTCGCTCGGAGGCGGAGGAGCGCCTGGTCGAGCTGCAAGTCGCGCTGGCCTCCCTCGTCAGTCACGGTGACGAACTGGAAGGTGTCGATCGCGCAGGCATCCTCAAGAAGGCGAAGGCGGGTGAAGTGCTGGTCCTGGACGTGCGCCCGCTGGCGGAGTTCGCCTCGTCGCACCTGCCGCATGCGCGCTCGCTGCCCGTGGACGAGCTGAAGAAGCGGCTGGCCGAGCTGCCGAAGAATGTGCCGGTCGTGGCCTATTGCCGCGGCCCGTTCTGCCTGATGGCCAAGGACGCCGTCGACTTGCTGCGCAACAAGGGCTACCGCGCCTTCCACCTGACCGATGGTGTCGCCGAGTGGCGCGCGCGGGGGTTGCCACTTGTCGAGGGCGATGCATGAAGACGCTGCTCATCCTAAATGACGCGCCCTACGGCAGCGAGCGCACCTACAACGGCGCGCGCCTGGCGGGTTCTCTGGCGAAGCAGGAAGGCGGCGAGGTGCGTGTGTTCCTGATCGGTGATGCAGCGTCCGCTGCACATCGCCTGCAGAAGGTTCCCGCCGGCTTTTACAACCTCGAGGTCATGCTGGGATCGGTGGTGAAGCACGGCGGCACGATCGGCGTCTGCGGCACCTGCATGGACGCGCGCGGCATCGGTGTCGACGACCTCGTGGCCGGCTCACACCGCAGCAGCCTCGACGAACTCTCCCAGTGGACCACCTGGGCCGACAAGATCCTGGTGTTCTGAGCGAGGAGGCCCGCATGTTCTTCCGTCAACACGCTGCAGCCAACGCGACGCTGTCGTACTTCTTCGGTTGTGCCGGGCACCAGAAGGCCGTCGCCGTCGATGTGGTGGCCGGTGACGAGGACTGGTTCATCGCCGAGGCCGACAAGGCCGGCGTCGGCATTGCCTTTGTCATCGACACCCATGTGCACGCCGACCACTACTCGGGCGGCCCGGAGCTGGCCCGCCGCTTGGGCGCTCCGTACTGTCTGCACGAGAGCAACAAGGACCGGGTCTCGTTCGCCTTCGACCCGCTCGGCGACGGCCAGCGGCTCGAGGCCGGCAACGTGCTCATCGATGTGCTGCATACCCCCGGCCACACGCCCGACAGCATCTGCCTGCTGGTGCGTGACCTGCGGCGCGGCGACGAGCCCTGGTTCCTCATCACGGGCGACACCCTGTTCGTCGGCGCCGTGGGGCGACCGGACCTTGCGGGTCGCGAGCGGGAGATGGCCGCACAACTGCACGACTCGCTGCAACACAAGCTGATGACGCTGCCAGCCGACCTGGAAATCTATCCGGGCCATCAAGCCGGCAGTGCCTGTGGCGCCGGCCTTTCCGGCAAGCCCGCCTCGACGATCGGCTTCGAGAAGCGCTTCAATCCGATGCTCTCGATGTCTCGCGACGCGTTCGTTTCGGCCCTGACGGCCGAGATTCCGCCGCAGCCGGCCGACATGGCGAGCATCGTCGCGGCCAATCTACGCGGGGTCGCACCCGAGCCTGCTCGCGCATGACACCGGCCGCGGTCTTCGGCATCCGAGCCAACCTCGGCCAGGTGCTGCATCAGCTGCTGCAGGTCCTGCTGGTGGGCATGACCATCGGCATGATGCGCAACGTCGTTCCGGCACTGGCCGAGTCCGAGTTCGGCGTGCCGCGCGGCTCGTTCATGCTGTTGGTGGCCTTCGTCGTCGCATTTGGCTTCGTCAAGGGGGCGATGAATTTCGTCGCCGGCCGCCTGGCCGAGCGCATCGGGCGCAAGCAGGTGCTGCTGGTCGGATGGCTGGTGGCCTGGCCGATCCCGCCGCTCGTGTATTTCGCGCCGAGCTGGGGCTGGATCGTGGCCGCGACGGTGCTGCTGGGCGTGAACCAGGGCCTCACCTGGTCGATGACGCAGACGGCCAAGCTCGATCTGACCCGTGCCGACCAGCGCGGGCTCGTCATCGGCCTGAACGAGTTCGCCGGCTACGTCGGCGTGGCCATCGCCGGCGTCGCCACGGGTTATGCGGCATCGCTGTGGGGCCCGCGTGACGGCCTGATGTGGTTCGGCGCGGCGGTCATCGGGCTGGCGACACTGCTGGCGTGGATCGGCGTGACCGAGACGCTGCCCTGGGCACAGGCCGAGGTGAAGCGACATGCGACGCCGACAGCGCAGTCCTTGCGTCCGCGCTATCCCAGCGGTGTCAGCGAGCAGCCGACGACACGCGAAGTGTTCGCGCTGATGAGCTGGCGTGACCGGCGCATGGCGGCACTCTGTCAGGCCGGCCTGGTTGAGAAGTTCGTCGACGCGCTCGTCTGGGCCTTCTGGCCGGTCTATCTGCATCAGCAAGATGTCGGGCTGCCCGGCATCGGCTGGATCGTCGGTGTCTATGGCTTCACCTGGGGCGCCGCGCAGTTCTTCACCGGCAAGCTGTCCGACCGCCTGGGGCGGCACCAGCTCAATGCGTGGGGCATGTGGATCTGCGGCGCTGGCGTGGCGCTGATGCCGCTGGGATCGGGGGCGCTCTGGTGGAGTGCTTCGGCCGCCATCGCGGGCCTCGGCATGGCCATGCTGTACCCGAACCTGAGCGCGGCAGTCGCCGACATCGCGCATCCCAACTGGCGCGCTTCGGCGATCGGCATCTACCGCTTCTGGCGCGACCTGGGCTACGGCATCGGTGCGCTCGGACTCGGCGCTGCGGCAGCACTGGGCGGGCAACTCGAGAGCGCTTTCTGGTTCGTGGCCGTCGCCATGCTGGTGTCGGGCGCCGTGCTCTACCGGTGGGGCGAGGAGACTCACCCTCGCCTGAATCCGGCCACCTGATCCTCAGGGCGCTGCGACCGGCGGGCACTTGCCCGGGTCGGCGCGGCGCCAGACCTGCGTCTGGCAGATGAACAGCACGCAGCCGTCGACAACGAGCCGTTGCGGCGACTGCAGGTGCAGCGAACCCTTGTAGTCGCGCCCGTCCTCCGGGTTGTAGAGGCGCCCACCGCGCCAGAAGCCAGCCTCGGCGGCCTGCATCCGGTCGATCACCAGGCGGCCGACGAGCGGGCTCTTGTCGGCAACGCCCTTCGGCACTTCGTCCCACAACCACATGATGCGCCCGCAGACCGCATCGCCGCACGGTTCGATGCGAACCCGGGCGTTGAAGCCAGGGGTCCACCAATCGCCGGTCACCTCGGCCTGCGCGTGCACCCTGCGGCGGATAGGTCGAGGTGTTGGCCTCGTGGATGTAGCGGCCGCCCATGACGAACACGTAGCGCCGCTGCACGCTGGCTTCGCCCGCCGACCCGGTGGAGGTGCCGGACCAGGTGCCGATCAGCCGCGCGACCGGTTGCCAGGGTTCGGGCGTGGCATCTGCTGCTACGGCAGGGCCGTTGACCAAAAGCGTGACAAGCAGGCATGCGGCGATGCGTTTCACGAGAGGCCTCCACGGGCCAACGCGACAGGCCCAGACGCGGCGCTTGTCCTCCAACACAGATGCGACCAGGTCAGGGTGCATCACTTGCACGGATGGCTGCTTCTTTTGCAGGCAAGTGTCCACGATAGGTCGTTCGCGGGTGCAGACTGTCGCGGCCTGGGCGACTGGTCTCAGTCTTAAGGCGCTACTCGCAGCCTCGGAGCTCGCCCACTCGCCCACCTTGTGTGCGTGCGACAAGAACGCCCTCGCGTTCTACCGCCTGCCGCCGGCACAGGCCATGACATGAGCGGCAGCCGCGCTTTTGCGAGCGCGGCGGGCACTAGAACACGACCGTCTGCGGCTGTGCTGGCGAGGTCGAATACGCGCAGCACCCGCAGAGGTTGTCGTTGAAGATGGGAGGTGACGGACGCGAGCGTTGCCTTGTTGCCCGCTGGCGCGGCCGCCAATACCGACAACTACCTCGTTCTCAATCGAAGGTTCGCGCCAGGGTAGCCTGCTGCGCGCTGAGACGCCGGCTGCACACCGGCCGTCGTCGCCCGCTTCGACACGACGACGTTCGAGCACGACGGCCACAGTTGCCAGCTCGGCAAGCGCGTGAAGGAAGACCTCGAGCCCGTGGTCGACCATCTGCCGCCCTGCCTGCTGCGCGCCACCTGCCGCTGGCGCGCGGAGCGCGGGCCCGAAGTGTGCCTGCGCTGCCCGCAAGTGGCGACGATGGTGCCCGAGGGCGGCCGCCTGGCCGAGATCGGGATCACGCCGGTTGCCGCAGCGGTCTGACGCGGCGCCGGCCAGGAGGAGGAGTCCATCATGCGCCTCGTTGCCCACACGCGGGCCGCCGTCGCCTTCGCGCTGCTCTCGGCCTGCTGCTCGCTGGCTTCGGCCTGGGGAGAGGCCGGGCATCGCATCACCGGCCTCATTGCCGAGCAACTGCTGACGCCGGACGCCAAGGCGGGCGAGCGGGCGCTATGGGCAGCAGCAACCTGGCGACGATCGCCCTCTACTTGGACCAGAAGAAGAACGTGCTGGCCAACCGCATCCCCGGCTCGCGACAGTGGCACTACGACGACCGACCGGTGTGCGAACCAGAAGCTAGGCGGGCCGACTACTGCGCGGACGGCAACTGCGCCTCCGTCCAGATCACGCGTCACTACCGCAAGCTGATCGACAAGCACTCCACGGTCGACGAGCGGCGCTTCGCGGTGCAGGTCCTGGTGCACCTGGTGGGCGATGTCCACCAGCCGCTGCATGCGTCCGATCACGATGACCGCGGCGGCAACGACGTGCGCGTCCATTTCGCCCTCTCGGGCGGCCAGCCGAGGACCACCGACCTGCACTCGGCCTGGGACACCGACTTCGTGAAGGCGGCCTTCGCGACCGCCGACGAGCGCAAGATCGCGCGCGACCTCCTGACCGCGTACAGCGATTCGATCAAGTCGTGGCAGCGCGGCGCCGCCGCGGCCTGGCTCGCTGAGTCTTGTGCAATTGCCCGCGCCACGGCCTACGGCAAGCTGCCCGGCTTCCTGTGCAGCGGCGACGACGGCGGCGACTTCGGTGTCGAGCGGCTGGAGCTCGATGCGGCCTATGTCGCCGAGGCCACGTCGATCGTGCCGCAACAGCTGGTCAAGGCCCGGGCTCGCATCGCGTACCTGTTGAATCGCGCCTTCGCGAAGTAGTGCCCTGGCGGGAGGCCTACGTGGCGCCCCTGTCGCGTGGCTTGGGCCTTTGCGGGTGTGGCTCGCCACAGTAGGATTCCGGGCGCTCGCCTAACCTGCGAGCCCGAGCGCGCCCCAGAAGTGCGGTCCTCCCGCGGCAGGCAAGGCAAGGTTCCCCGAGGCCCGCACCGGCCCTGAGCTTCTCCCACAGGAGAACTCGAAGGTGCCGCCCGACCGGCGTCAATGGTCGCCTGATCCGCGCTGGCCTTCTGCAAGGCGCGGCGAGCCCGGGGCGCCACCCATGCGTCTCAGGCTCGGAAGGTTGGATCCAACGTTCGTTCTCATTCCTCAACCATGGCCGGGCCAACGCACCCGGCCGGGTCGCGTGGTCCTGGCCGCTTCCTGCCAAGGAGCCGTTCACCATGACCATCGCAAACACCGCCACCGCCGCGCCGGACTCGGCGGCCGCCTTGCCCGCTTCGCCGGCCGCCGCCGCCCAGGGCGTCGAGGCCCGCCTCGTTGCGGACAGCGCGCGCCTGGGCTTCCTGCCCAAGCACTTCGGCTCGCGCCGCTACCTCAAGGGCGAGAACGCCGTCTACAACTGGATGGGCGCGCTTTGCCCTGAATATCGCGGCGGCTACTGGGAGTTCCTGGATCTGAGCAATGGCAGCTTCTACATGAGGCCGACCGACTGCCCGCCCAGGGCCTGCCCGCCCGGAGCTACATCCGCCACGCTGCCCCACCGCATGCTCGTGCGCGTGGAAGGCAACGGCTTCGAGGGCGACGTGTCCGCCGATGCCGCGGGCATCATCGCCACGCTCTTCGCGCTGAACTACCTCGTGTGCGGCGGCGCCGAAGAGCTCACCGACAAGTACTACGCGCTGCGCGAGTTCGCGTTGCGCCATCCCGAGAGTGCCTCGATCCTGGGTGCGATCGACTGAAGGCGCGGCGATGAATGCCATCACGCTGGACTTCAGCCGCGCGGCCCGCAAGCTGCACTTCAACACCGGGCGCTGCTACACCACGCACGGGCAACGGTTGGCCGTGTGGGTGGTGCCCTCGGTGGGCGAGGCCTGCTGCGACGCCGCCTGCTTTGTCGACTTCGACCGCGACATCACCGGGTACTTCCCGATCCAGCTCACGGGCAACTTCGACACCCCCGCCGCGCTCGCGCGCCACGTGGTGCACATGGTCGACCATGGCCAGTACCGGCTCGGGGCGTTTCACGGCATCCACGAGCACATCCGTGCGGTACGCGTGCTCGGCTACGAGGCGTTCGCCGCTCAGTGCGACGCGCACGAGATCTACAAGGCCGACCTTGCGCTGTGACTGACTGACGCAGGAAGCAGCAAGCAGGAACTGGACCGGGCTCACGACACGGGCTCGGGCTCGCTCAAGCGCGGCCGCCGCGTCGGAACCTTCTCAACCCAACCGCCGGGTCCACCCGCCCGGCAGGGTGCGTGCGCCCGGCTCCCTCCATCAACGAAAGAGGCGCCTCACCATGGCAAACCACAAAGGCACCGGCCACGCTCGGCCGGCCGGCCTCAGCCTTCTCAACGCGGCGCTGCGCCGCTACTTCGTCCCCCGCGGTGATCCAGAACCCGCGCGCGATGCGCCGGCAGCCACTGCACCAATCGTGACCTCGCCCGGCGGCAAGCCCTGGCACATCCTGATGCACGGACCGACGACCCTCGTGGACTCGGCTCGGCGCGAGCATGCCGTCCTGAGTATCTCGATTCCGGCGCGCGGCTACATCCCCGACGTGTTCGTTCAGTTCGAGCGCGACGTGCAACACCTGGCGCTGTTCGACGACACGGTGCTCGTCCAGGGCGTCATGTGTCTGCTGCGCAACCGCGGCTACGAGGGCCCGGGCTTCGACCGCGCCGAGCTCGGCATGCAACAGCGCAAGTCCATCGTGCTGGAGCCGCCAGCAGCCTTCCGAAAATGGGTGACGCGCCGCTTCGGCTGGGTCGATCTCAGTATCGATCCGGACCCGCGGGTCGAGCGGCTCGCACGCCTGCAGGGCTGACGCCAGGAGCCTTCACCATGTCACTCGAAAGCCTTCAATCACTCACCCTCCAACTGCGCGAGCAGCTCGAGGCCATCGGCTACAAGCTCTTCAACGAGCCAGACGCCGGTTGGGCGTGGGAGATCGGCGAGTTCTACTCGGACAAGGTGAAACCCACCTTCGGCAGCGAAGCCGAAACGCTCGGCGACGCGCTGCTGGACTTCGTGGCCGGCTACAAGGACTTGGCTGCCACCGCCGGCGAGGTTGTCGGCCGCTGGGAGCGCGGCGACCTGGCGGAGGCCGTGCGCGACCTTGACCGAGCCCTGCGCGCCTTGGGTGCGTCTCGCCATGCCGAGGCGAGCTCGCCTGCAGCAACGCCGGCCGGCTCGCCGCAACAGCTTTGGCTGGTGCACGGCAGCACCAAGGGCGAGGCCTGGATCGATGCCGCGTACGCCCACAGGGACGTCGCCCTTGCCGTTGCGCTC
>JAEUPE010000032.1 GCA_016790435.1 Rubrivivax sp.
GTCTCGGCCCGGCCTGCTTCGAGTGCAGCCAGTCGCCCGCCGGAGCGAAACCCCGCCAAGCCGCAATTGCGCCTGCAACACGCCCCCACCGCGGTGAAACCACTCCGACACCCCCGTCCTGAACCATGCGACCCAGCGGAACACAGACCGTGTGCCGCGTCCCTTCGAATGCACAGGACCCAGCAATGAAACTCAAGCAGACGGCACTCGCCACCCTCCTCCTCGTGACCGCCAGCGGTGCGACCCTTGCCGCCGACTACTACGTCGGCGCGAGCGTGGGCCAGGCCGACTACCGCATCGACACCACCGGCGCCACCAACGCCGACACGAAGGACACCGCCGGCAAGGTCTTCGGCGGCATGATGTTCACGCCGAACTTCGGCGTCGAGGCGAGCCTTTTCGACCTCGGCGAGGCGCGCGGCTCGCTCACCGTGCCCGGTGTCGGCCTCGCCACGTCGACGGGCAAGGTGAGGGGCGTCGGCCTCTACGGCGTGGCAGCGATGCCGCTCGGCTCGTTCTCGGTCTTCGGCAAGATCGGCGGCACCTACGCGCGCGCCAAGACCAGCGCCAGCGGCGGCTTCGGCAGCTTCAGCGAGACGGAGTCGTCGTTCCAGCCTGCCGCCGGCATCGGCGCCTCGTATGCGATCAACGCCAACCTCGGCGTGCGCGCCGAATTCGAGCGCATGCGCATCAAGTTCGCCGGTGACGAGAAGGACGACATCAACCTGACGACGGTGGGCTTGACGTACCGCTTCTGACCGGCCGGCACGCGACCGTCGCGGTCCGCGCGAGCCACACCCCGACCTACCCTAAGTCAGGCGCGTTGTGAGCCCGACAAGCACCTCGAGCACCACACGCACCGGTCCGTCGTCGCTGCCCACGCGGCAGGCCAGGCCCAGCGTGCGCCACAGCGCCGGCCGCAGGGCGTGCACGCCGATCAGGTCGGCGCTGGGCATCGGCGCGCCGGCCTCGTGCGGCAGCAGTGCCGCGCCGTAGCCTGCGGCCACCAGGCTCTTGATGGCGTCGTTGTAGTTGAGTTCGATGCGCGGCTGCGGGTGCAGCCCGGCGCGTGCGAACCAGTCGGCCGTCTGGCGCGCCAGCCGCGTGTGGGCATCGTTGAGAATCAAGGGCCGCTCGGCCAACCAGGCGGGCGTCACCACCTTGGGCGCGCGCCACGCGGTCGGTACGAAGGCGCGCACCGGGTCGCGCCGCCAGGGCCTCAGCTGCACGCCCCGCAGCGGCGGCTGCGGCAACGCGATCAATCCCAGGTCCAGTTGGCCCGAAGCCAGGCGTGCCATCGCCTCGGCTGAGGTCGTGACGGCCACCTGGAGGTCGATAGCCGGGTGCTCGCGCTGCAGCACGCGCAATGCCTGCGGCAGCAGGTGGGCCAACGCACCGGTGGAGGCACCGATGCGCACGCGGCCGCTGCGCCCGGCCACCTGGTTGCGCACCTGTTCCAGCGCCTCGTCGGCCTGCGCCAGGAGCTGCCTGGCACGGTCGATCAGCGTCTGGCCGACGCCGGTGGGCGTGGCACGCGCACGACCGCGCACCAGCAGGCGCGCACCCAGGCGCGACTCGAGCTCGGCGACGTGCAACGTGACGGTGGGGGGCGCCAGGTGCAGCTCCTTCGCCGCAGTGGCAAAGCTGCCGCGGTCGGCCACGGTGACCAGCGTGCGCAGGCGATCGAGGTTGAACTCGCGCATCTCGATCCGGGTTTTCGATGCAGGTTGCGATTCAGCTTTCCTGAATCGTCAGTTTGCCAGATTCAACTGGCCTGCCACGCCGCATTGAAGCACGATGACCGCCATGAAACCTCTCGTCTTCATCGACGGCGACCAGGGCACCACCGGGCTGCAGATCCTCGCGCGACTGCGGTCGCGCAGCGACCTCGCAGTGCTCACGCTGCCCGAGCCGCAGCGCAAGGACCCGCTGGCGCGTGCCGTGGCGCTGCGGCGCGCCGACTTCGCCGTGTTGTGCCTGCCCGAGGCGGCAGCGCGCGAGTCCGTCGCACTGGCAGCGGGCAGCGCGGTGCGCATCGTCGATGCCAGTTCGGCCCACCGCACCGACCCGGCATGGACCTACGGCCTGCCCGAACTCGAGGCCGGCCAGGCGCAGCGCATCGCGCAGGCCATGCGGGTCAGCAACCCGGGCTGCTACCCCACGGGTGCCGTGGCCCTGCTACGGCCCCTCGTCGACGCGGGCCTGTTGGCGGCCGACACGCCGCTGGCCATCCACGCCGTGTCCGGCTACAGCGGCCAGGGCCGTGCCGGCGTCGAGCGCCACGAGGGTAGCAAGGGCCCCTCGGCCGCAACCGCACCGGCCTTCGAGCTCTACGGCCTGCACCTGCAGCACAAGCACGTGCCCGAGATCCGGCAACACGCCGGCCTCGCGCGTGACCCGCTCTTCGTGCCGGGCTACGGGCACTACGCGCAGGGCATCGTGCTCACCGTGCCGCTGCACCGCGCGCAGCTGAACGGCGACGCGGCGCGCGTGCACCAGTGCCTGGCCGAGCGCTACGCCGGCCGCCCGAACGTGACGGTGATGCCCTTCGCCCCCGACGCGGGCCCGCAGACGCTGGACCCGCAGGTGCTCAACGGACGCGATGACATGCACTTGCACGTGCTGGCGCGCGCCGATGGTGAACAGATGGTTCTGGCGGCGGTGTTCGACAACCTCGGCAAAGGTGCCGCCGGCGCGGCGGTGCAGAACCTGGACCTGATGCTGGCCGCACGGCACTGAGGCATTGCCGGCGCGCGGTGAGCGGCACCTCGCCGAGACAGCCAGGGTCGGCCAGCACGATCCCCGCGGTGCCACCGGGGATGTAAGCGTTGGGCGTCCCGGCATTCAACGCGATTCGGTTTACTCTTTGGCGCAACCGCGCGCCGATGCCGTGGCGTTCATGGCGCGAGTTTGCATGCCCGCCTCGATCCGGCCACGCGCGTGACCGCGTCGTCATGCTGGCGAGCCTGCCCACCCCACCCGCCACCGGAAGCACACGATGAGCTGGAGCCCGACCCAATACCTGACGTTTGCTGCGCCGCGCCTGCGGCCCGCCCTCGACCTCTTCGCGCGCGTCGAACTCGACGCGCCCGCGCTCATCTACGACCTCGGCTGCGGCACCGGCCAGCTCACGCAGCTGATGGCCGCGCGCTGGCCGGGTGCACGCGTGGTCGGCGTGGATTCGTCCGCCGAGATGCTGGCGCGCGCAGCGGGCGACGCGCCCTCGGCCCGCATCGAGTGGCAGCAGGCCGACTTGGCCACCTGGGCACCACCACCAGCGGCCACTGGGGCGCCGCAACTCATCTACTCCAACGCCGCGCTGCACTGGTTGCCCGAGCACGCCACGTTGCTGCCGCGCCTCGTCGCAGCCCTCGCGCCGGGCGGCGTGCTCGCGGTACAGATGCCGCGCAACTTCGAGGCGCCTTCACACACCGCCATCGCCGACACCGTGCTCGCCGGCCCCTGGCGCGACCGGCTGGCCCTGATGCTGCGGCCCAGCCCCGTGGCCTCGCCGGCGTGGTACTTCGGAGTGCTGTCCCCGCACGCGGCCTCGGTCGACATCTGGGAGACCGAGTACCTGCAGGTGCTCACCGGCACCGACCCGGTGAAGGAGTGGACCAAGGGCACCTGGCTGGCACCTTTCCTGGCGGCACTCGCCGACGACGCCGAGCGCGCGCGCTTCGAGGCCGACTACGCGGCCCGCGTGCGCGCGGCCTACCCGCCGCGCGCCGACGGGCGCACGCTGTTCCCGTTCCGGCGGCTGTTCATGCTCGTGCGGCGCTGAGCAGCGGGAGCAAGCAACAGCAACGCGTCGCCGGGCACCCGGCGCTCGTCCTCACCACTTGTTGCGCAGCTCGCGCAGCTTCACGAACACCGTTTTCGCATCGGGCTGCTCGGGCAGGTCCGGAAACGCCTCGCGCAGCTTGGCGATCACGCCCGGGCTCGTGAGGCGGAAGAAGGTGTTGAAACGCTTCTCCTCGGCGAGCGTCGTCACGCGCGCGGCCTTCGGGTCGTGGTCGGTCACCTCGGGCAGCAGCGCCTTGGCGGCCGCGTTGTCGGGCTCGCGCGCGAGCGTGAACTTGAGGTTGTTCTCGATGTATTCGTGGCCCGGATAGACGAGCGTGTCGTCGGGCAGCTGCGTGAGCTGCTTCGCAAACGTCTCGTACAGCAGGCCGGCGTCGCCGCCGTTGTGGCAGTTGCCGGCGCCGGCGTTGAAGAGCGTGTCGCCCGAGAAGATGGCCGGCTTCGCGCTGCCGCGGGCGTGCGCGCGCAGGCAGATGTGGCACATCGTGTGCCCCGGCGTGTCCATGCACTCCAGTTCCACCGTCTTGCCGACGCGGATGACGTCGCCCGCCTTCACGCCGCGGTCGACGCCGGCGATCTTGCTGCCGGCAAGGTGGTGCGCGATGACCTTGGCGCCGGTCGCCTCCACCACGGCGGCATTGCCGCCGGTGTGGTCGTGGTGCTCGTGCGTGTTGAGCAGCTGTGTGATGTGCCAGCCGTTCTTCTTCGCCACCGCCAGGCACTGCCCGTGGTCGAGCGGGTCGATGGCCAGCGCCTCGCCCGTTTCGGCGCAGGCGATCAGGTAGTTGTAGTTGCGGTAGCTGTTGCCGGTCCAGATGCGTTCGACGATCAAGGGGGCGCTCCATCTCGCGTCTCATCGCGACTTGTCGGGTGGGACGGGCATGCTACGCCGGACGCGAGAATGCGACGGTGCAGCCGCCATCCGCCCAGGTCACTCCACCTCCATCCTGGCTGCCCATCGTCGGCTGCTACCTGGCCGGCGTGCTCGCCGCCGCGCAGCTGGGCAAGATGTCGGCGCTGGCGCCGCTCATCGCCGCCGACCTGCAGCTCTCGCTCACCACCGTGGCGGTGGCCATCTCGCTCATCGAGGTCGGCGGCGCCATGCTCGGCGTGGTGGCTGGCGCCCTGGCCTCGCGCCTGGGGCTGGCGGGCAGCCTGCTCGGCAGCCTGGGGTGCCTGAGCCTGGCGGCGGTGGGCAGCGCCCTCGCGCACAGCGGCACGGCGCTTCTGGCGTGGCGGCTGCTTGAAGCCGCGGCCTACCTCGGCGTCGTCGTCACCGCGCCGGTGCTCATCGTGCGCGCGGCCAGCAGCGCCGGCACGGGGACCCGCGTCGGCCCCGCCATGGCGCTGTGGAGCACCTTTGTGCCCGTGGGCATCGCCTTCGGCGCCTGGGGCTGGAGCGAGGTGGCCGCGCTCAGCGACTGGCGCACCGCCATGTTCGCCGGGGCGGGCCTCGCAGGCGCGGCATTCCTGGCCGCCGTCTTCTGGCGCCCGCGGGCGGATGCAGGCTCGCCTGACCGCACCGCGATCGTTCCCGCGGCCGCGCCACCACACATCGCCACGTGGTGGCTGTCCACCTCGTTCGGCTGTTATGCCGTGTTCGAGGTCGGCCTGCTCGCGCTGCTGCCGCTGTACCTCACGCGCGAGGCCGGGCTCAGCGCTGCCGAGGCCGGGCGCTGGGCGGCGCTGGCCGCGCTCGCCACGATCGCCGGCAGCGCCGCGGCCGCGCTGTGGATGCGCCACGGTGGCTCACCGCGCTGGCCGGTGCTGCTGGCGCTGCTCGTGCCGGCCGCGCTGCTGTTCGCCGTCTTCACCGAGGGCCGGCCGGCCGGCACCGCCACGACAGCCGCCCTGCTCGCCGTGGCCCTGAACGCCCTCTCCGGCGCCTACCCCAGCTTCGCCTTCGCCTGGCTGCCGCGGGCCGCCGGCGGCGCACCGCAGCTCGTGCGCGCCAACGGCATCTTCACGCAGTTCGGCGCCTCGGGTTCGCTGCTCGGCCCGCCGCTCATGGCGTGGTGCGTCGACCGCTTCGGTTGGGCCGCCGCGCCCTGGCTCGGCCTCGCGCTCACGGTGCCGGCGGCGCTCTTCGCGATGAGGACGCTGCGCCACCTGCAGGCGCAGCGCCGCGGCGCACCGGCCGGCGCTACTGGAGCGTGGCGCTGAAGGTCAACTCCGGCACGCTCGCCAGCGCCTTGGAGACGGGGCAGTTCTTCTTCGAGAAGTCGACCTTCTCGTTGAAGACCTCGGCGCTCACGCCCGGCACCACGGCCACCGTCTGCAACTCGATCTTCGTGATCGTGGGCCCGGCGCCCAGGTGTACCGTGGCCGACGTCTCGATGCTGGTGGGCGGGTGGCCGGCATTGGTGAGCTGCGCGGCCAGGAACATCGAGAAGCAGCCGGCCTGCGCCGCGCCGATCAGCTCTTCGGGGTTGGTGCCGCCAGCCGCGCCCTCGAAGCGCGTGGCGAACGTGAAAGGCGCGTTCAGGTGTCCGGAGGCGCCGGACATCGAGCCGGCACCCTCCTTGAGCGTGCCGGTCCATTTCGCGTGAGCCTTGGCGGTGGCCATGTCGTGATCTCCTCGAGCGGTTGGAGAGGTTGAACGGGCAACGAGCCGCGCACTGTACGAGCCTGCGCGCGGCGCTGCGCGAGGCCGCCGCACACCCACTGCTGGCGCCGTGGAAATGCGGCCTGCGCGCGCGGGCCGGTGCTACGCTCCGCGGCATGAGAGGGGCCCTGCAGAGCATGCGCGCGGTAGCGGCTGGAGGCCAGGCCGTCTTCGCCATCTCGCTGATGATCGGTCTCGGCGCCGCCTCGCCGGCACTGGCGCAGGGCCCATTGCGGGCCCAGGCCCAGGCCCAGGCCCAGGCCCAACCCCAGGGCGCGCGGGCCGCGGCCTTGCAGAGGCTCTCTGCCCCCGATGCCGAGACCCGCCTTGCCGCCGTTCGCCGCCTCGCCGAAGTGGGCACGATGGCCGACGTCGAGCGCCTCGCGCGCACGCTGCGCGACGCGAGCGAGCCGGTGCGCAGCGCCGCTGCGGCCGCGCTGTGGGCGGTGTGGAGCCGCTCCGGCGTCACCGCCATCGACCGCAAGCTCGCCGAGGGCACGCGCCTGATGAGCGAGGGCGAGCTCGGCCCGGCGCTCGCGCTCTTCGACGAAGTCGTGCGGGCGTTGCCCTCCTTCGCCGAAGGCTGGAACAAGCGCGCCACGGTGCTGTTCATGCTCGGGCGCAACGCCGAGTCGCTGCAAGACTGCGACGAGGTGATCAAGCGCAACCCGCATCACTACGGCGCGCTCTCGGGCATGGCGCAGATCCACCTGCGCCGCGGCGACGTGGAGCAGGCGCTCAAGGCCTACGAACGAGCGCTCGAAGTCAACCCGAACCTCGAAGGCGGCCCGGGTTTCCTGCGCATGCTGCAGGAGGCCGTGCGCGAGCGCCGCAACGCCGCCGCCGGCCGTTCGACCTGAAGGACTTGAAGAACCGCTTCGCTAGCGGGTCGCTGCCGCCACCGGCATTCGCGCCATGGCGGTGCCCAGGGCCTGCACACCCTGCCGGATCTGCTCGAGCGTGAGGCTGGCGTAGCCGAGGATCAGCCCGGCCGGCCGGGGTCGCGCGCGGTGCGGCGGCGCGGCGAACAGCGGTGACACGGGATAGACCCCCACGCCGCGCTCGCGGGCGGCCGCCACCAGGGCGGGCTCGTGCTGCGCCCGAAGCGATGGCAGCCACAGCACCACGTGCAGGCCGGCCGCCGCGCCGGCGACGCGCGCATCGGCCGGCAGCGCCTGCGCGATGCTGTCGAGCAGCGTCGCGCGCCGGCGCTCGTTCTCGCGCCGCATGCGCCGCACATGGCGCTCGTAGGCGCCGCTCTCGATGAGCGACGCCAGAGCGCGCTGCTCCAGCACCGGCGCGTGGCGATCGGTCAGACGCTTGGCCTGACGGAACGCCGGCACGAGCTCGGGCGGCAGCACCAGGTAGCCCAGGCGCAGCTGCGGCGACAACGCCTTGGAGAACGTGCCGACGTAGATGACGCGGCCGTTGCCGTCGATCGACTGCAACGCATCGATCGGGCGCTGGCCGTAGCGGAACTCGCCGTCGTAGTCGTCTTCGACGATCCAGGCCCGATGCCGCGCCGCCCACTGCAGCAGCGCCTGCCGCCGGGCGATGGGCAGCATGCCACCGAGCGGAAACTGGTGCGAAGGCGTCACGTACACCAGCCGCACACGCTCGCCTTCGGGCAGGCGCGCGGTCTCCAGGCCGTGCGAGTCGACGGGAACGGGCAACAGGCGCGCTCCGGTGGCCTCGAAGCAGCGGCGCGCCATCAGATAGCCGGGGTCCTCGAAGGCGAAAGCATCGTCCGGATCGAGCAGCACGCGCGCGCACAGGTCGATGGCCTGCTGGGAGCCGTGCACGATGACGATCTGCCCGGCGTCGCAGGCGAGTCCGCGTGCCCGCGACAGGTAGCCCTGCAGCGCGCGGCGCAGCGTGGCGTCACCTTCGGGTGGCGCGTAGTACAGGCTCGGCTGGTGGCGCAGCAGCGCCGCCTGGTAGGCACGCCGCCACGACAGCGCCGGAAAGTCGCGCGCAGCCACCGCGCCGTAGAGGAAGTCGATGCGGCATGGATCGCCGGCCGGCAACGCCGACAGCACCATCTTCTCCACGCGCCGCCCGAAAACCGACAGCCGCGGCGCCGGCCGCACGCGCCGGCCCGGCCGCGGCACCTCGGCCCGGGCCAGTTGGCTGGCGACACGCGCCACCCGCCCCACGGAGGTGACGATGAAGCCCTCTGCCGCGAGCTGCTCGAAGACCGCCGTGACGGTGGTGCGTGACAGGCCCAGCTCGGCGGCCAGCGCGCGCGTGGAGGGTACGCGGGCCCCGGCGGGCAGCGCGCCGTCGGCCATCTGGCGGCGCAGCATGTCGTAGAGGCGCCGGCCGGGCCCGGGGGCACGGCGGGAGGCAGGGGCGGCAGAGCCCCGGACCGCAGGCGCTCGCAACTGGCCCATCGAAACTCTCGCAAACTGGATCTGGCGATTGTGCCGGTTTGCCCCGACAGTACGGGGCCTGCGAGCACGCCAGAGGACGCGAGAGGCACGATGTACAACCCGCCGCACTACACACAGACCGAGCCCGGGCAGTTGCACCGGATCATGCGCACGCACCCGCTGGGCGTGCTGGTCACGTCGGGCCCGGCGTCGGGGCCGGCCCACCTGGATGCCGACCACATCCCCTTCGAGTTCGATCCCGGTGCCGGGCCGCTGGGCACGCTGTCGGCCCACGTGGCGCGCGCCAACCCGCTGTGGCAGCGGTGCCTTTCGGGCT
>JAEUPE010000039.1 GCA_016790435.1 Rubrivivax sp.
CCGCGCCTTCACGCTCTTCGCCACGCACTACTTCGAGCTCACCGAGTTCCCGGCCACGCACGAGCGGGCGATCAACGTGCACGTGGGTGCGGTGGAGAGCGGGCACGACATCGTCTTCCTGCACCAGATCGAGCCCGGCCCCGCCAGCCGCAGCTACGGCGTGCAGGTGGCCCGGCTGGCCGGCATGCCGGCACCGCTCATCCGCCAGGCGCGGGCGACGCTGGAGGCGCTCGAGGACAAGGCCCGCGGCAGCGTGGCGCAGGTCGACCTCTTCGCGCCGCCGCCCGCGGCCGCCGCGGCGCCCGAGCCCTCGGCGGTGGAGGGCGCACTCGCACAGATCGACCCCGATCGCCTGTCGCCGCGCGAGGCGCTGGAAGCGCTGTACCGGCTCAAGGCGCTCGTGCCCGTCGAGGCGGGTGCGGCGACCGCGCTACCGGGCCACTGAAACGGCCGACTGAAACGGCCGACTGAAACGGCCGACTGAAGCGGCCGACTGAGGCGGCCCATTGAACCTGCGCATTGGAACCGGCGACGGCCCGGGCGAGATCGCCCGCACGGCCCCTGCGCCGGCATTGGCGCACCGAACCCTGGCGCAATGGCCCTTGCGCCGAGGCCACCACGCGGCGGACCATCGCTCCAGGCAACCGGGGTTCCTGCCATGCACGTTTCGCAAGCCAGCGCCATGCACGGCGTGACCGGCGTGGTCAGCACGGCCGGCCATGCCGGCAATGGCATGAATGGCGCTGGCGGCCAGAACGGCCTCAACGGCCGAGGGACCGCCGAAGCCATCCTGCTGCCCAGGCGCGGCACGGCCACGGCGGCCGGCACAGCCGCTTCCGGCGAGCCACGCCTGTTGCTGCTCGCAGCCGGTGACCTCAACGCGGCCGAAGCCTGGGCACGCGGCCTCGTCGGCGAGGGTCTGGCGGTCGAGTGCCGAGCCATCGCTGCGAGCCCCCTGGCGGGGCCCACGCCGGCGCCCGATGACGGCATCGCCGCCGGCGCGCCCGATGCCCAGGCGGTGGCGCTGCACGTGGCCGATGCGCTGGCGCCACACCTCGCGCAACTGCGCGCACTGCGCTCGCGATGCCCGCAGCTGCCCCTGCTGGCCGTCGTGCGCGGCCTGCGCGACCTCGACCACGTGCTCGCTCTCGAGATGGGCGCCGACGACGTGCTTGATGTCGGCGTCGGCGCACCCGTCGTTGCCGCCCGCCTGCGCGCCCTGTGGCGCCGGGTGGCGGCCGCCTCGGCCAGCGCCGCCGGCGCCGATCGCGAGCCCCCTCGCGAGCTGCGCTTCGGCGCGCTGCACCTGAAACGCCTGGAGCGCGAGGTGCGCCTGGCCGAGCAACCCGTGCCGCTGACCGAAGGCGAGTTCGAGGTGCTGTGGCTGCTGGCCAGCCATGCCGGCCAGGCCCTGTCGCGCCGCGACATCCTCAAGCGCGTGCGCGGCCTGGACGACCAGCCGCTGGACCGCAGCATCGACAGCCGCGTCTACCGCATCCGCGCCAAGCTCGGCGACGGGCACGGCGGCGCGGCACGCATCCGCACCGTGCGGCACCAGGGCTACGCGTTTTCGCCCACCGGGTGGTAGCGGTGGCTGAGATAGCGGAGGGCCGGGTGTCGGCCACAAAGCCGTTCGACGCCGTCGCGCCACACAACTGGCCATCAGCCCAGCTGCATCGGCGCACGCGCCCGCACCGTACCTTCACCCACCGGCGGCTCCCGCCCTTCGCGCCATTCGCGCAACGCCTGCACCAACCGCGCCAGCGCCGCATCGAGCACCGCATCGCTCCAATCGCCGTAGCCCAGAACCAGGCCCTGCGGGCGCCGCTCGACACGCTGATTCCAGTGCATGCCCGACAGCGGCTCGAGCACCAGCCCCTGGGCACGCAGCCGGCGCAGCCACTCGAGGTCGCTCGCGCCTTCGGGCAGGTGCAGGCAGGCGGTCGGCACCGGGGTCAGCGGCTCGGCGCGCACGCCCGCGGGCAGGCGGTCGACGAGGCCACTTTGCACGCGCTTGCGCCGCTTTGCGTAGCGCTCGCGCAGCGCCAGGATGCGCTGGTGCAGGTGGCCGCGGTCGATGAATTCGGCCAGCGCCCATTGCGTGGCCGCTGGCGCGCGCGGGCCCCCCAGCGTGATGGCCTCGGCGAAGGGTTTCACCAGCGCCTGCGGCACGACGACGTAGCCCAGGCGCAGCGACGGGAACATCACGCTCTCGAAGGTGCCGAGCAGGAAGACGCGCTCGCGGTCGCGCCGCGCCAGCGCCGGCGGCTGCACCTCACGCGGCCAAAGTTCGTCGTTGAAGTGCCCTTCGACGATCCAGCGGCCGTGCCGGCGCGCCCACTCGATGAGCTCGTCGCCGCGCGCCACCGTCGTGCGCCGGCCGAGCGGGTAGTGGCCCAGCGGATGCAGGTAGACGAGGGTGGCGGCCGGGTCGCGCTCGTGCGCCCCCGCGACGTCGAAGCCCTGCGCATCGAGCGGCACGGCGGTGACGCGCGCCCCCAGGCTCTCGAGCAGGCTGGGCAGGGACGGGTGCGTCGGTTCCTCCACCCACACCGAGCCCGAGTTCGGCAGCAGCAGCCGCACGAGCAGGTTCAGGCCCTCGGCCGGGCTGGCCACGATGAGCACCTGCTCGGGCCGGCACGGCACGCCGCGCATCACGCCGACGTAGCGCGCCACGGACTCGCGCAGCGCCGGCAGCCCCGTCGCAGACACCGGGCCGAGCAACTCGCGCCGCTGCTCCGAGGCCGCGGCCACGAGCAGGCGGCGCCAGGTGGGCAGCGCGAAGCTGTCGAGATCGATGGCGCGCGGGTGCAGCGTCGGCGCGCGCTGGGGCACGAAGGCACATTCCAGGCGCACCGGCGCCAAACCTTCCGTCGGGCCGGCCGATGCGGGCGTCGCACGCAGAGAACCATCCGAGCGGACCAGCGGCGCTGGCTGCACGGATGGCGCCAATGATGCTGCCGATGCTGCCGATGGCCCCGACGTCGTTGACGGGGTCGACTGGTCTGCAGGGGTCGAACGGGCCCAGCGCGCCGATCGCGACGCTCCGGCCACGCCCATCCGCGCGGCCTGGGCGAGCACGTGGTGCGCCAGGTCGCTCGGTTCCCGCGGCGGCGGCACAAGGCGCCGGCCGCCCGCGCCGGCCGCACTCGCCGCCGCCGGCTCGACGTAGGTGCCGTCGCCCACGCGACGGCGGATGAGCCCTTCCATCTGCAGCTGGGCAAAGGCCTCGTCCACAGCCCCGCGCGCCAGCCCCCAGTCGGCAGCCAGCTGGCGCGCCGAGGGCAAGCGGTCGCCCGGAGCGAGCGCGCCGCCGGCGATGGCGGTGCGGATGGCACGGTAGACGCGCACGCGCTGCGGCGCTTGGCGCACGGCCGCCTCGTCCAGCACGGGCTGGATGAAGGCACCACTGGCCGGCTTGCTCACTCCGCCCCCCTCGGCAGCGCAGGGGGCGACCTGGGCGACAACGCGGGCGGCAACCTGGGCGACCGGTGCGACGGCATGGGCCACAGTGTGACCGCGACACGTGCGGCCGTGTCTGCCACGCGACGAAGCCCCGATGCGTGGTGATCAGCCACGACGCGAGGCGATGGGTCGCGGCGCGGGCCGCGCCAGCGGCCGCCCGTCCAGCGCATCGCGCAGGAGCACGCCCAGGCGCTGCATCGCCGCTTCGATGCGGGGCACGTCGTCGGCGCCATAGCCGAAGACAAGCCCGCTGGTGCCCTGGCGCGGCCACGAGTAGGCGGAGAGCATCTCGATGGCGAAACCCGCTTCGCCCAGGCGCTGCACCAGGGGCTCGTCGGCGCAGCCGGCAGGCAGGTGCAGGCAGCCGTGCATGCCGCCGAGCAACGGCCCCACGCGCACCTCGTGCGGCAGGTGCCGCGCCACGGCCGCGAGCACGGCATCGCGCCGCTGCCGGTAGACGCCGCGCATGCGGCGCAGGTGCGCACTCAGGTGCCCCTCCTGGATGAAGCGGGCCAGCGCCTGCTGCGGCGCCACCGGCGGGTGGTCGCCGAAGAGGCCGCGCACGGCGGTGAAGGCGGGCACCAGCCGCTTCGGCACGACGAGGTACGACAGGCGCAGCGAAGGGAACATCACGCCGTTGAAGGTGCCGAGGAAGAGCACCTGGCCGTCGTCTTCGTTCGACGCTGCGGCGCCGGTGGCGCCGGCCGCCATCAGCGCCGGCGGCACGGCGCCGTCGTGCACGATCTCGCCGCCGTGATCGCCTTCGATCACCCAGGCGCGGCATTCGCGCGCCCAAGCCAGCAGCTCCGCGCGCCGCGCCGTCGAGAGGCGCGCGCCGGTGGGGTACTGGTGCAGCGGGTGCACGTAGATGAGCGCCGGCGCCGGGCACTCGCGGCGCGCCGCGGGCACGTCGAGGCCTTCGTCGTCGACCGGCGCGCCGCGCAGGTCCAGCGGCGGCAGGCCCACCGTGCGCGCGATGCTCATGTAGCCCGGCCGCTCGACGACCACGGGGTCGCCGGGCTCGAGCAGCACGCGCACCACGAGGTCCAGCGCCTGCAGCGGGCCGTTGAGGATGATCACCTGTTCGGCGCTGCACTCGAGCGCGCGCGTCAGCGCCAGGTGGCGCGCCGTCGCTTCGCGCAGCGCCGGCCAACCGGCCGGCAGGCCGTAGAACAGGCTGGCGCGGTCGGCCTCGGCATGCGCGGCACCCATGCAGCGCCGCCACGCGGCAAGCGGAAAGAGGTCGGTGTCGGGCACGCGCGGGTCGAGCATCGGCCGCTTGGCGGCGCTGACCGGCAGTTCCGGCGGCCCCTGCCCTGGCGGCTGGCCGATGCGCAGCAGCGGCGCCAGCGCATCGAGCGCCTCGCCGGCCTGGCGCGTGAGGGCCGCCCGCCCGCTGACCTCGCGCACCATGCCCGGCGGCAGGCGCCGCGCGATGAAGCTGCCACGCCCGACACGGCGCTCGAGCAGGCCTTCGCGCGACAAGCGCATCAGTGCTTCGTCGACCGCGCCCCTCGCCACGCCCCAGGCGCGCGACAAGTCGCGTGCCGAAGGCAGCCGCAACCCAGGCCACAAGAGCCCCTCGACGATGGCGGCCGAGACATGGCGATAGGCCCAGGTGCGCGCCGACGAATCGTGCATCGTGCCAGCCGCCGCGGGCGGGCGGGCGGCGAGAAAGCCCGGCGGCACGCTCGCGCGAACGGCCGCAGGCGGCGCTGCGGCAGCGACCGCTCGCACGGGAACATCGGGGCCAGGACCCTGGCGATGGGCGGCGGGCACGGCATCGTCGGCAGGCATGCGAGCCATTCTGCGCGTCGTGGGCGGGCCAAGCCAAGTTGGCACGCGCAGGCGCCGATCAATGGTCCTTGCCGATGGCCGGCACGCCTCGGAAGATCGGCCACGCCATGGACTTCAGCAGCGCCCGCGTGTCGCACCCTGCCGCATCGTCGTCGTCGGCCTCCGAGGCGACGACGGCGGCGCAAACGCCGTCGACGGCATCGATGCCCATCCCAGGCCAGTCCGCCTGGCAGACCCTGTCGCCGACCATGCAGCCGCCGGACGCATCGGCCGCAACTTCGGCACGCTCAGCAACGTCGGTTTGCCCGGCGGTAGGCGCGAAAGAGGCGCCCCCACAACTCCTGCTCTTCGTCGGCGAGGCCATCCGCCCGGATGCCGCGCTCGTCGCCCTGCTCGCACGTGAGGGCCTGCGCTGCCTCAGCCTGCCCGGGGCCGAACAGGCCGTGCGCGCGGCGGCGCTGGCCCGCTTCGACGCCGTGCTCATCGACGCCGCGCTCGTCGACGGTCGCGCTGCGCGGGCCATCGAGGCGCTCGCGTCGTCGCACCGCTGCCCGCTCGTCGTGCTCGCCGACGAAGCCGACGAGGTCGACGAGATCGTCGCGCTGGAGCTCGGCGCCGACCTGTACCTGGCCCGCCCGCTGGCCCCGCGTCGGCTGCGCGCCCACCTTGGTGCGCTGCTGCGTCGCCGCGCCGTTGGGGGCAACGCCCCCGACCTGGCCGGCGCTGCCGCCCAAGGCGACGCCGCGGCGCGGCCGCTGCAGGCCGGTGGCTGGACGCTGCTCGTCGCACAACAGCGCCTGTCCTGCGGCGCGCGCAGCGTGCGCCTCACGCATGCCCAGGCAGCACTCCTGCGCAGCCTGATGAGCGCGGCCGGCGACATCGTGCCGGCCGAGGAACTGCTCGCCGCGCTGCCGCAACACGAGCGCCTGCAGACGCGCAGCCTGCGCGTGCACGTGCACCGCCTGCGGCAGCGGCTGCGCGACGAAGGCGTGCACGAACTGCAGGTCGAGGCCGTGCGCGGCAGCGGCTACGCGCTGGCCGTGCCTTGCGCGCAGGCGGCGTAGGCGCCGCGGCCAGGCGGCCCGTCGTCTCGGGACCACCCGGCGGGGCGGGCCGGCCCCGGCCCCGCCGCCCCGCCACCCGCGATCCCACCCCGCCTCGGCAGGGCGCGGTGGCGGACCCGCCTAGAACCTGAACGACGCGCTCAGGTAGACCACGCGGCCGCGCGGGTCGTACTGGGTGATGTCGTAGCCGGCCTGGAACTGGTTGCTGGTCGGGATGAACAGCGGCGGATCCTTGTCGAAGAGATTGCGCGCGCCGAGGGCGACCTTCAGGTTCTTGATGCCCGTGAAGGCCACCTGCGCGTCGTAGATCGACTGCGCCGGCACGCGGTGCTCGTTGCCGTTCAGGTCGTTG
>JAEUPE010000090.1 GCA_016790435.1 Rubrivivax sp.
CAGCTCTTGGCCCAGACTCTCGAGGAGCACACAATCCCCGGCAACACCAGTTTGGTCCCGTGTTCGCGGCTTCACGGCAACTCAAGCCGCGCCTGGTTTGCCCGGTTTCGCCTCAAAACCTGGCGCCTCTGAACGCCGCTCTGGTTCCTGCAATGGCGGCGCAGCGCAGGTGACCCTGGTGTCGCCTGCACCCGGGAATGCAATCGATGCGCCAGCGCGGGCGGCCCCTTTGCGCGCCGCCGGCTTTGCTGCAAGGGCGGAACTCCCTGCGCATCCATACCCCACAAGTGTCGGCTGCCCACAGTAGCCGCCCCAGAAGGTGCCGCGCCGACCGCGCTGCACGCGTCGACCCTGACACGCGAGGCGTCCCCAGCCAGGCCTTCGGGCCGCGCTGAGCGCCTCGCCTCTGTCTCTGGTCCTCTGATCCTCTGATCTGCGCACTTGCCAACCGCGACGCGCTTCATCGGATCAGAGCCCTCTTTCCACTGCCCCAGCGGGAGCACGCATTCCCGCAACAGCGGGGTCATGTGCGCGCTTCTGACGCTCGGGGTCTTCTGCCACCCAGCGCCAACCACACGAAAGGAGCGCTTCCATGTCCATCATCGTCAATGGCACCATCACCATCGCCCGCAAGAGCGGCAAACGCGGCGACTTCAATATCGGCGACCTGAACACCGAGATCGGCGAGTTCGAGGTCAAGGACGCCTTGATCGAAGAGTTCGATCCGGGCAAGTACACCGGCCGCTTCGTCATCGACTGGATCCAGCCGGACAGCTTCACCTACCGCGGCCGCGTGTTCGTGAAGAACCGCGCCAAGCTCGCCGAGATCCTCATCGACGAAGGTGAGCGCGGCGAGCCGCAACAGCAAACGCCTCCCGAGCCCGATCCGATCGAGAGCGAAGCTGCGGCACCGCTGCCGCAAACCACGCAACCGGCCGAGGCTGCCTCGTCCGATGCCGGGCAGGCTTCCGCCGACGCCCAATCGCCGCCCACCAAGGCAGCCGCTGCCGATGATCCCGACCTCGCGCTCTTCGGCGCCGAGTTGCACGCTCAGTTCGCCCAGCGCGAACCGCTGCAGCTGGACCCCACGGTCGATCGCCAACAGTTCCGTGCTCAGCGCGACCGCCTCAAGGCGATCGGCTATCGATTCGACCCGAAGACGCAGGGGTGGCTCTATGGCGACGACATCGCGTTCTGAACCTTCCGTGTTCGCGGGCGCGCAAGCCACAGCGCCCGCGGCGTTCCCGATGACGCCAACGACGCTGCGGCATCGCCACGGCGGCAAGATCGTCAAGGTCCACGGCATCGCGCACTGCGCGTGCAGGCCTCTGGAAGGCCGCTCACGCGACTACTGGTACTTCGACTGCGACGTCCTTTGGGACGACAGCAGCACCGTGGACCGGCACGAGGTGGAACCGTACAAGCTCGCTTGCGACGATCCCCCAAGCAACGCCGAGCTCGCCTCGCTCATCGCGACGATGACCGCCTACCTGCACGAGCACGGCGTCTGGTACGACAGCGGCCCCCATGAGGGCTGGTACGCGCACCGCAAGGTCGCGTAACGCGGGCCGACGCCCGCGCCCATCGCCGGGCGCGGGTGTCGCGGCCGCTGTCGTCTCTCCGCTTGGCCCGCCACGGCGCGGGCTCTTCCTGACAGCCATCGAACAGCTGATGGCCTTCGGGAAGAGCCCGCGCAGTCCTGGCGGGAGCAATCCCTCCAGGGTGGCCACGACCCGATACGCGTGGTGCCGTTTCGCGGCTCAGCGGTCAATAGTGTCTCGATGAAGTGTCCCGTGAACGTCTGCTTTGAAGCGGGGGCACGGCTGGGCGACGAGGGATGTGCAACGTGGTCTATGGCATGGGCCCGAAGCACCTCGGCCCGGTGGTTGGCAGACGCAATCGTTCCTGAACCTGGCTCGCCAAGCGAGCTGGGTTCTTCAAGGTCTTTGGTGAGCAATTGCGCTCGCCGGCATGGAGACCTTGAAGAACCCGACAACGCAAGGCCACCTCCCCGCAAACCGATGCGGGGCGCGGCCGCAACGAGGCAGGAACGCCTTCCGACGCCTGATCGACGCAATCGATCCGAAGGCACCGCGAGATGGTGCGCCCGACCGGGGCCGGCAGTGAACCAGCTGCCCGCTCATGTTCCGCAATCACCCGGGCAGGCTCCTGAAGGAGTCCGGGGGCGACGCAAGAGCCGACTTGGCTTGCGCGGCGCCGGGAGCTTGGTCTTGTTCACTACCGCCGGTTGCCCGATGGGGATGTCGCTTCCCCTCGGGGGCTCGCGCATCGACCTCGGCGATCTTGTTCAACACAGAACCCAAGGAGTTGCGCCATGCAGGCGGACCAACCGAACCCGAACCAACCCCGACCGTCTCATGCTACGAGCCTCGCGACCGCCGCGCAGGGCGACCGTGCGCCCGGCACGCACGACGGCGCCGTGCAGTACATCGACATCAGCCCGCGCGGGTGGGTCGAAGCCTTGCCGCTGTTCCTCGCGCTGCTGGAAAGCGGCACACACGAGGGAAAGCGCCAAGCGCGCGAGCAGCTGCGCCAGATGGCCCGCGTGGCGGACCTCGGCGCCCTTGCTGTGCAGCGTCTCGATCAACTCGGCGACAAGGCATTCATCGAAGCGCATTTCGCCGCTGCGGGCGTGTGCGGCGCTGCCGCTGCCAACGACCCGCGCCAGGTCGAACTGGACCTGCGCGCGGATTCGACAGCCGGCGCGACCAGGCCCGTCGCGCAGATCGCAGCCGCCGCGCTTGGGCGCCCGGTCCCGCTCGAGGTCTGCTACAGCGCCCGGGGCTTCTACCTCGGCACCTACGTGGACGACGAGCCCTACTCGCGCGAGTCGGCTGAGTACTGGACTACGCGCGAGGCGGCCGAAGCTGCGCTTGCAGGCGGACAGTGGACACAAAGGCAATGGGCATAGCCATGCGCGGGGTGGCGGCGAGTTTCGACGCCGGCGATAGCGGACGCCAGCCTCGAGCCAGCGCCGCGGCCACAACGACGATCCCTGGAGATGACCTGTGACCGATGCTCTGCCAACGTCTCTCATAACGGCTCGGCTCGAGCTCAGCGATGCCGAAGCCTGGGCCCTGGCTCAGCTGGTCAAGCGCATCGGCTGGGCCGATTGCCGCGCGCTGGCTGTGGACGAGGCCGAGGTGCGGCTCATGATCCAAGCAACTGATCGCGTGCGCGCCGCGCTGGCTGCGGCCGGCTACGCGCCGCGCTGAGGGTGGATCGCCGCGCCACCATTCCCGGCCTTGCGCCGGGTTCTTCAAGCCCTTGCTGCCCCCTTGCTGCGCCTATTGCGATGCGAGAGCTTGAAGAACAGAATCCTCACCATCTGCCAGACCGACAGCTTCGGTCCGACCGTGCCACGTGACGGCACGCCCCACACCGCCAGGCTCCTGCGAAGCGGTTGCGGCACGCAGGCGGGTCTCTCGAGGCCCGAGCCCCTGCGCCCGCGGAGTTCGATGCACGCTGCCCATCCGCCCGCCGTGGATCGCTGATCCCGGCGAGCTGCATCGTCGCCTCGTTAGGCCCCCTCGAGTTCGAGCAGTGCCGACATTGCCCCCCGAACGCACAGATCCTCGCCCGCACGGCGCGGCCACACGGCTGCGCAGCCGCGCGGCGCATGGGATCGCTCGCGCTTTCGGGGGGCAATGTCGCCCGCAACACCCCGAGGCCCGACATGAGCGCTACCCCCACCTACTCCCTCGAGACCTTGGTCTCGGCCGGCGTGCCTTTCGAGCTCGCCCGCTGGTACCACCTTTTCGGGCGCAAGCAGCATCGGCTGGGCGCCGTAGACGACGAGCGGATCCATTTGATTCGCTGGTTGATCGTCCGCTTTGGCTGATCGACTGATCCGCAAACACGACGCGCGCCGCGGCCTCAGGCACCGACGAGCAAGTCCCTCAACCCGACACGCGCCCAAGACACCTGGGCGCAGGACGGGTTCTTCAAGCACTCCCCGTCTGCATGCGCGCGCCGCTCGCCCTTGTCGCAGCTAGTGCTTGAAGAACCTGCCCGACCGACAGCTTCGGTCCGTCTGTGCCACGTCACGGCACGCCCGACACCGCAAGGCTCCTGAAACAGCGGTGCGAGTCGCTGAACGCTTGTTCGGCGCTCCTGGAGTTCGATCCTCAACCCCGCGGGGATGTCTCCATCCCCATCGGGGCTCTGGTGCGTCCCCTTCTTACTCAACCGATGGAGAGATGCACCATGTCTGATGTCAAGTCCGCTTCGTCGCGCAACGACGAGATCACGCCCGAGCGCATGGCCGCCGCGGGTGTTCCTTTGGCTCTGGCGAACTGGTTCCACATGATCGGCCGCCACCTCACGAAGTTCACCGACTGGGACGTCGAACGCATCATGCAGGTCCGCCTGCAGGTCGCGCTCGTCGAGCCGAACCCGAAGCTCGCGCCGACCCTGGCCCACTGATTTCCGGCGTACCAAGCGCGTCTTCTTCCGCAACCCCTGGGGATGCTCCATCCCCGGCAGGGGCCATGGCGCTCCCCTCCCTCACAGGAGAGCAGCACCATGCAAGATCATCCCGCCCGACTCGTGTGGCCCACCCTTCCCGGCGTGCCCTCGACCCAGCCTGCCGCCGCGAGCACCGCAAGCGCCGCCCCCGCGACGCTGCGCGCGCCGGCCGCCCCCTCCCAGGCCGCTCCGCCCCAGGACGTTTGGGGTTACCTCGCGGAGCACATCGATGAGTTCGCGGTGGCCAAGTCCATCGTCGACCACTTCGATGCGTTTCCGAAGGACCTCCAGAACAAGGAGGTCGACGCGCTCGGTCTGTACCTGCGTGCGCGCGTGACGCTCAAGCGCCAGCAAGTCGCCTATGCAGAGATGCAGAAGGCGATGGCTGCCGCCGAGCAGTCGTCGCGCTCGCTGCGCGGACGCGCGACGCGTGCGCTGCGGTTCTGCCGCGACGCGCGCAGCGCCGCGCTCGCCGACCCCGCGTCCGCGCTGGTCGTGTGTGCCATCGCCGTCTTGGCGGTCTGGTTGCGCTGATCCAGCGTGCCGACGGCCCCACAACCTGACGGCCTACTGCCCACTTGCTGAGTGCCCTGCAGCTCACCCGCCACCCGGCGGATGACTGCGGGCCTCAGCGCCCTTCACCGAACCATCCCTCCCGGGAACAAGCCGAGAGAAACCTCATGGCCCTCATCCATCCGCGCGTTGCGCGCAACTTCATCAAGAACGGGTACTTCCCGACCGACGAACCCACGCTCGAGCGCATCGCATCGGCGCTGGAGCCTGCTGTCACCGGCGGGGCGCTGCGCGCCATCGACCCCTGCTGCGGCGAAGGTGCCGCACTCTGGACGGTGGCGAACCACCTGCAGGCCTGCGGCGCCGAGGTGAACAGCTACGGCGTGGAGCTCGACGAAGAGCGCGCCTGGCATGCCAAGACACTGCTGGGCACTGTGGCGCACGCCGACGTTCACGACGTGCGCATCAGCGAGCGCTCGTTCGGCCTGCTGTTCCTCAATCCGCCCTACGGCGATCTCGTCGCCGATGCAGCCCGCACCGGCAGCGCTAAGGAAGGCGGGCGCCAGCGGCACGAAAAGATCTTCTGCCGCCGCAGCTTCAACCTCCTGCAGCCCGGCGGCGTGCTCGTGCTCATCGTCCCCTTCTACGTGCTGGACGCCGACCTCAGCACGATGATCGCCCGCCACTTCGAGCGCGTGCAGGTGTTCAGGTCGCCCGAGCAGCAGTTCAAGCAGTGCGTGCTGTTCGGCGTGAAGCGCCGGCCCGGCTCGCCCGACGCAACGCTCGCCAAGCGCCTGATGGCCTTCGCCGAGGGCGTGGGGCACCCAGAGCTGCCCGAGCACTGGCCCGAGGAGCCCTACCTCGTCCCCGCCGCCCGCGAAGGCGAGGAGCTCGCGTTCTCCGTACTGCGGCTGGATGCGCGACAACTCGCCAGCGAGCTTGCCGAAGATGGCCCGAGCGCGCTGACGCGCTACTCGCTGTGGCCGAGGTTCACGCAGCTGATGCAGCGGCACAGCATGCAAGCCAAGCCACCGCTTCGCGCGATGTCGGACTGGCACCTCGCGCTCGCGTTGGCCGCGGGGCAGATCGGCGGCGTGGTCCACACAGGCGACGGCCGGCGGCTGCTCATCAAGGGCCGCACCCACAAGGCCAAGGACACGCAGATCCTGCGCGAGACCGGCCCCGACGGCAGCGTCACCGAGACCCGCGTCCTCACCGACCGCTTCGTCACGGTCATCAAGGCCATCGAGCTGACGCCAGGCGAGAACCTGGGACGCTTGGTGACGATCGTTTAGCGCGGCCGCTTCTATGCGGTCCGGCCGGTCATTTCGGTCAGGTCCGGCCCACCACTTCTCTCAACCCCGCGGGGCGAACCAGCCCCGCGTGCGGCAGGCTGGTTCGCCCCTTCTTCCATTTCGAAGGAGCGATCCATGTCGAATGAACTGAACCAAACCGTGGCCGCCACCGGCCACCCGCCCAACCCCAACTTCGTCGCCGGCGTCCAGGCCCACGCCTTGCCCGACGACGTGCTCGAGAACATCGTGCTGCGCGGCGCCCGCGGCCTGGCCAAGCGCCCTCAGCCCGGTTGCCACGAGCCCGATGCGCTCTATCGCGCCTCGCCCGAGGTGCGCAAGGCGCGGCTGCGCGAACTGCTGGAGTGCGCCAACGAGCTGCTGCGCCGCGCCGCCATCGCGGGCGCGGTCAGCCGGCCGGTCATGCAGAGCCCCAGCGCCATCAAGGACCTGCTCGCGCTGCACTTTCGCATGCACGAAGCCGAGGCCTTCGCGGTCATCTACCTCAACGCCCAGCACGCGGTGCTGGGCATCGAGGAGCTGTTTCGCGGCACGCTGAGCCAGACCTCGGTGTACCCGCGCGAGGTCGTCAAGCGCGCGTTGGCCCACAACGCCGCTGCGGTCGTGCTGAGCCACAACCACCCCAGCGGCAGCCCCGAGCCCTCGCGCGCCGACGAGTTTCTGACGCAGGCGCTCAAGAGCGCGCTGGGCTTGGTGGACGTGCGCGTGCTCGATCACATCGTGGTCGCCTCCGGGCGCTGCACGTCTTTTTCCGAGAGAGGTCTCCTCTAGCAGTGCACCGGCTTTCTCAACCCGAACAGGAATCCCCTGCCATGTACGTACTCGAAGAACAGTCCGACGTCTTCGTCGACGCTGCCGCGGCCGATCACCGCAACCAGCTTCTCTTCGTCTCGGCCTTCGGCCGCGACACCTCCATCCAGCAGTTCATGGCGCGGCTGCACGAGGCGCGCCGTGAAGGCGGCATCGAACAGATGAGCCTACGGCGGCCCGCAGGCGCCGAGGCCTGGCTGCTGGGCGAATCTGCTGGTTCACCTGGCAACAACACCGGCGCAGCGCTGCAGCTCTTCGTCGGCGACCCACGTCGGCTGGAGAAGCACACCGGGCGCCTGCCACGCGGGTTGCTTGGCAACCTCGTGCACGCCTGGATCTTCGACCCCGCGCTGCTGGAGGCGGACCACGCCACCCGGAGCGGCTGGGTGTTCGAGCGCGTGCCGAGCAACTTGGCGCCGGGCGCGCTGACTGGCTTCGGCCCGCAGAGCGCCGGCAACGACGCGGCCGCCGCGCGGCGGCAGATTGCCGACCGCTGCTGGCTTCTGGTCAAGCAGCTCTCGCCCGTGCCTCTGTTGGATGCCTGGCGCGAAGGGCTCATCGGCCCCAACGCCAGCGCTGCCAACGGCCTGGCGCTCACCACCAGCCCATGCATCGGCCCCGTCCACGCCTTGCGCGTGGAGATCTCGGAAGCCTTCGCACGCTACGTCTCCGAAGCAGTGCGCTGCGGCGCGCTGCGCGAGACCCCTCCCTTCACCCACTGACCCAAACCATGGATCAAGTCATGACCACCGACACCCTTGAACATGCCTCAGCCCACACCGCCGAGGCCGACATCACCACCGACCCGGCCACCGCCACCGAGGCTACAGAGGCCACCGAGGGCGACCTCGACTCCGAGCTAGACCTCGCCGACGACGGCAGCCTCAAGATGCCAATCTCCGAGTTCATCGCCCAGTGCCGCGAGAGCCTGCTGCAAGCCGTGCGGGTGCAGAACCCGCCGGTCTACGCCGGCAACCCGGACGCCCGGCGCGAAGCGCTCCTGTCCCAACTGCTGCGCCAGCCGTTCCCGGCCCAGCGCGAGATGGTGCAAGCGGCGCTGTGCGGCCTGGTGGATGCGGGCCACCGCTCCATCGTCCTCAACGGCGAGATGGGCACCGGCAAGACCCTCATGGCCATCGCGGCGGCCTGGCTGCTGCACCACGAGGGCTTTCCGCGTGCGCTCGTCGTGTGCCCGCCGCACCTCGTCTACAAATGGCGCCGCGAAATCAAGCAGACGGTGCCCGATGCGCGGGTGTGGGTCCTGAACGGGCCCGACACCCTGCGCAAGCTCCTGCAGCTGCGCACCGCGACCGGCAGGCCGCGCGTGCCGGAGTTCTTCGTGATGGGCCGCGTGCGCATGCGCATGGGCTTCAACTGGAGTCCCTCCTTCGCCACCCGGCGCCTGCTGGACCCGGCGAACGAAGACCGAGGCGCGCGCCACGCTGCCTGTCCGGACTGCTACGCGCCGATCACCGCCCCAGACCTGGACGGCGAGCCGCGGCCACTCGACGCCGAGACGGCCACCGCCAGGCTCGGCAATCACCAGATGCAGTGCCCCGAGTGCGGCGCAGCGCTGTGGTCGCTCGTGCGCCCCGGCAGTGCGCCGAAGTCGCGCCGCGAGATCCTCGTGGACGCCATCACGCAGATCCCCACGATCGGCCAGAAGACCGCCGCAAGGCTGCTGGACACCTTCGGCGAGGACCTGCTCGGCGGCATGCTCGAGGACAACGTGCACGAGTTCATCAACCTCATGGACGAGCGCGGCGAGCTGTACTTCAGCGACCGGCAGGCCCGGCGCATGGAGCGCGCCATGGCCCACATGGAGTTCTCGTTCGGCCAGGGCGGCTACCAGCCCACCGAGTTCATCAAGCGCTACTTCCCCAGCGGCTACTTCGGCGTGCTCATCGGCGACGAGGGGCACGAGTTCAAGAACGACGGCTCGGCGCAAGGCCAGGCCTTCGGCGTGCTGGCCAGCCAGTGCCGCAAGGCGCTGCTGCTCACCGGCACGCTGATGGGCGGCTATGCCGACGACCTCTTCTACCTGCTCTTCAGGCTCAACCCGCGCGCCATGATCGACGACGGCTTCGGCTACCAGCGCGCGACGCTGGCCAGCGCGAGCTGGGCCTTCATGCGCGCCCACGGCGTGGTGAAGGACATCTACAAGCAAAGCGGCACCGCCGAAGAGGCCCGCGCGCACCGCACGGCCAAGGGCCGCAACGTCACGCACCGCGAGGCCAAGGCCCCGGGCTTCGGGCCCGTGGGCATCATGCGCTACGTGCTGCCGATGACGGCGTTCCTGCGCCTAAAAGACATCGGCGGCCACGTGCTGCCCCCGTACAACGAGTTCTTCACCGGCGTGCCCATGGCGCCGGAGCAGGAGCAGCACTACGCGCGCCTCGCGCGTGCACTCAAGGAAGCGCTGCGCCAGGCGCTGCGCGCCGGCGACCAGAGTCTGCTGGGCGTGGTACTCAACGCGCTATTGGCCTGGCCGGATTGCTGCTTCCGCGCCGAGACGGTGATGCACCCGCATCGCAAGATCGTGCTCGGCTCGGCGCCGGCCGCCTTCGACGAAGCGACGCTGATGCCCAAGGAGCTGAAGCTGATCGAGCTGGCGCGCGCCGCCAAGAGCCAGGGGCGCCGCACTCTCGCCTACACCGTGTACACAGGCACGCGCGACACCACCGCGCGGACGAAGGCGTTGCTGGAGGCCCAAGGCTTCAAGACCGCCGTGTTGCGCGCCAGCGTGGAGGCGGCCAAGCGCGAAGACTGGCTGCTCGAGCAGGTCGACCGCGGCGTCGACGTGATCGTCACCAACCCCGAGCTCGTCAAGACGGGCCTGGACATGCTGGAGTTTCCGACCATCGTCTTCATGCAAAGCGGCTACAACGTCTACACCTTGCAGCAAGCCAGCCGCCGCAGCTGGCGCATCGGGCAGAAGCTCCCCGTGGACGTGCACTTCCTCGGCTACGAGGGCTGCGCGCAGATGGAGTGCCTGCGCCTGATGGCCAGGAAGATCGCCGTCTCGCAAAGCACGTCAGGCGACATGCCCGACTCGGGGCTGGAGATCCTGAACCAGTCCGGTGACTCGATGGAGGTGGCGCTGGCCAAGCAGTTGCTGCAGTAGGGTGACATGCGGTGCTCCTCCTCCCTGAGCACCGTTGCTCAAACCCCCAGGCTTGGCCTGGGGGCTTCTTCGAGCCGATGTGGGCGGCAGCGTGCACGGGCATCGCAGAGCGCCGAGTGGCTCGGCGCACGTGGTCGGTGGGAAGAAGCCCGCTGAACGACCGACGGTGTCGGCCGTCCCGGCGTGGAAGCGCAACCTTTCGCGCGCTCAAGAGAAGTGTGCCAAGGCCCCGGGCCATGGAGCCATCGCGCTCACGTCCCGGCCAGTAACCGAACGAGCGCGGACTGCGACCTTCTTCCCGTCTTCCCTCTTAGCGAGCGCATGTGCGTTCGCACGGTGGTCCGTTCAACGCCCAGCTTCTCGGCAGCTTCGAGCGGTGTGAGCCCATCAGCCAGCAGCTTGAGC
>JAEUPE010000100.1 GCA_016790435.1 Rubrivivax sp.
CCCATCGCGACGCCGTTGCCGCCCATCGCGTTCATGGTCTCCACGAAGAGCGGGTTGCCCATCATGCGAATCTTCATGCCCTTGAGGTCGGCGGGCTTGGTGGCGGGCTTGTTGGCGTAGACGTTGCGCGTGCCGGCGTCCATCCAGCCGAGCACGACCAGGCGCGACTGCGGGCTGGCCGTGACCCGCTCGAGCAGTTCCTGGCCGATCGGGCCGTCGATGACCTTGCGCATGTGCGCCTCGTCGCGGAAGACGAAGGGCAGGTTGAAGACGTTGAGGTCATCGACCACCGGGCCCATGGCGCCGACCGAGATGCGCGCGATCTGCAGCGCGCCCACCTGGGCCTGCTCGATCATCTCCTTTTCGCCGCCGAGCTGCATCGACGGGTACATCTGGATCTTGATGCGCCCCTTGGTGGCGGCCTCGAGCTTCTTGCCCATGCGCTCGATGGCTTCCACCGTGGGGTAGCCGAGCGGGTGCACGTCGGAGGCCTTCCAGACGGTCTGGGCGAAGGCCCCGGTCGGGGCCAGGCCGGCGGCAGCAGCCACCGCGGCGATCAACAGGCTGCGACGAAATGTCATGCTTGTCTCCTAGCTTGCGGGTTCAGGGGGCGGGAATCGGTCAGGATGACCCACGCGGCGTGGGTTCGGAGTGAACGGTGGTGCGCCTCGGCGGGCGGACCGGGTTTTTCAGGAGGGGCGGGGCGCCGGGGACACCTCGTCCTCGAACGGCCCCATCGTGACGAACGCGCCGCCCTGGTGCCGGGCGACCGGATCCTTCGGGTCGACGACCTCGCGCTCGAGTTCGGCGCGCCACGGTTCGCTGCTGTCCTGCGGCGCGTAGCCCAGGTGGCTGGCGCTGCGGTTGTCGTACCACAGCGAGCGGTTGGCGCTGGCGCCGTAGACAACGGTGTGGCCGACCACGGGCGCGGTGAGCGCGGCGCGCACCAGGCGTTCGAGGTCGTCGTAGCTGAGGTAGCTGGACAAGCCCCGCCGCCCGCGCGGCGCCGGAAAGCACGAGCCGATGCGCAGGCTCACGGTCTCGATGCCGTAGCGGTCGAAGTAGAACTGGGCGAGGTTCTCGCCGAAGGCCTTGCTGAGGCCGTAGTAGGTGTCGGGCCGCGGCAGCGCCTGCGGCGTGATCGTCTCGCTCTGCTGGTAGAAGCCGGTCACGTGGTTGCTGCTGGCGAAGACGATGCGCTTCGTGCCGGCGCGACGTGCGCCTTCGTAGACGTGATAGGTGCCGACGATGTTGGCCGGCAGGATGGTCTCGAAGGCATGCTCGGTGGAGACGCCACCCAGGTGAACGACGGCGTCGACGTCGGCCAGCAGTGCCAGCACCGCTGCCTTGTCGGCGAGGTCGGCAGCTTGCACTTCCTCTCCGGCCGCGGCGGCCCCGAGCTCGGCGATGTCGCTCACGCGCAGCGTCTCGCACCAGCCCTTGAGGCGCGGGCGCAGCACGCGGCCGAGGCCACCGGCGGCACCGGTGAGCAGCAGGCGGCGGAAGCGCAAGGCGGGGAGGGTCATGGGGCCGGGTGGACGACGCTTGCGCGATGTCATCAGTTGTCGTACAACCATCCTACGCAGGCGCCGACCGATGTCAAGCCGCGCCAACCCCAGCCCATGAGCCCCCGCCCGGCCGCCTTGTCACGAACCGCCATCCTGTCGCGCCCGCGCACGCTGGCCTCCGAGCTGGTGGCAGCGCTCTCCGACCGCATTCGCCGCGGGCGCCTCGCCCCGGGCCACAAGCTGCCGACCGAGGCGGCGGTGATGGCCGAGTTCGGCGTCAGCCGCACGGTCGTGCGCGAGGCCATCTCGCGCCTGCAGGCGGCGGGTCTGGTCGACACGCGGCATGGCGTCGGCACCTTCGTCGCCGGCCCGGGCGACCCGGCGGCGCAGCGTGCCTTCCGCATCGGCCCCGAGCAACTCGCCACGCTGCAGGACGTGGTCGCCGTGCTCGAGCTTCGCATCGGCGTCGAGACCGAGGCCGCGGGCCTGGCCGCGCAGCGCCGCACCGAGGACAACCTGCGCGCCATGCGGCAAGCCCTGGCCGAGTTCGGCGCTGCCATCGAGGCCGGCAGCGACGCGGTCACGGCGGACTTCGCCCTGCACCACGAGATCGCCAAGGCGACGCAGAACAGCCACTTCGCCGAGCTGCTCGGCACGCTCGGCGCGCGCATCATCCCGCGCGCCCGCCTCGACCCCGCGTTGGCCCTCAGCCCCGAGCGCCTGGTCTACCTGAAGCGCGTGCACGGCGAGCACGAGAGCATCGTCGATGCCATCGCCGCACGCGACCCCGACGCCGCGCGCGCGGCCATGCGCACGCACCTGGCCAACAGCCGCGAGCGACGGCGGCGCGAGGCCCTGCCGCTGGTCCCGCTGGTGCCGCCGGCGCTGGCGCAGGCCCTGGAAGAACCCCCGAAGCAGGGCGCGCGGCCAGCGCGCGCCAAGGCCCGCGTACCGGAACGGGCGCTGGCGCCTGCGCCCGAGCGCGTGTCCCGCGCACCGGGACGCGGGAAGGCGCCGGTGCCGCGGCGGAGAGCCTAGCCGTGGCCCGGCCGACCGCACAGTTGTACGATGACTGACAAGTAAGTGCGCCGGTTTGCTCGAAGCCCGGCGTTCCCTGGAGCCCCTCCCATGCCCGCCACCCCCGTCGTGCGCCAGCTGCAGGCCGTCCCCGTCGCCGGCCGCGACGGCATGCTGCTCAACCTCTCGGGTGCACATGCCCCGTTCTTCACCCGCAACCTTCTCGTGCTGACCGACAGCGCCGGTCGCACCGGTGTCGGCGAGGTGCCCGGGGGCGAGAAGATCCGCCAGACGCTCGAGGACGCGCGCGAACTCGTCGTCGGGCGGCCGGTGGCCGACGTGCAGGCGGTGCTGCAGCGCATGCGCGCGGCCTTCGCCGACCGCGACGCCGGCGGCCGCGGCCAGCAGACCTTCGACCTGCGCACGACCATCCACGCCGTGACGGCCGTGGAGAGCGCGCTGCTCGACCTGCTCGGCCAGCACCTCGGCCTGCCGGTCGCTGCGCTGCTCGGCGAAGGGCCGCAGCGCGAGAGCGTGCAGATGCTCGGCTACCTCTTCTACGTGGGCGACCGCACGAAGACGAACCTGTCGTACGTTGACCCGAGGGACGAGCCCGAGTCGGCCGACGGCTGGGCGCGCGTGCGGCACGCCGAGGCGCTCACCCCGGAAGCCATCGTGCGCCAGGCCGAGTCGGCGCAGGCGCGCTACGGGTTCGAGGACTTCAAGCTGAAAGGCGGCGTGCTCGAGGGCGCGGCCGAAGTGGCGGCGATCCGCGCGCTGCACGAGCGCTTTCCGAAGGCGCGCGTGACGCTCGACCCGAACGGCGGCTGGCTGCTGAAGGATGCCGTGCGTCTGCTGCGCGACCTGCGCGGCGTGCTCGCCTATGCCGAAGACCCGTGCGGCGCCGAAGGCGGCTTCAGCGGCCGCGAGGTGATGGCCGAGTTCCGCCGCGCCACCGGCCTGCCCACGGCCACCAACATGGTCGCCACCGACTGGCGGCAGATGGTGCATGCGCTCGCACTGCAGAGCGTGGACATCCCGCTCGCCGACCCGCACTTCTGGACAATGGCCGGCAGCGTGCGCGTGGCGCAGACCTGCCGCGACTGGGGCCTCACCTGGGGCTCGCACAGCAACAACCACTTCGACGTCTCGCTGGCGATGTTCACGCACGTCGGTGCCGCCGCGCCGGGGCAAGTGACGGCCATCGACACGCACTGGATCTGGCAGGACGGCCAGCGCCTGACGAAGCAGCCGCTGCAGATCGTGGGCGGGCGCGTGCAGGTGCCGAAGAGGCCCGGCCTCGGCATCGAGCTCGACCTGGCCGAGGTGGAGAAGGCGCACGCGCTGTACCAGCAGCACGGCCTGGGCGCGCGTGACGATGCGATCGCGATGCAGTTCCTCGTGCCGGGCTGGAAGTTCGATCCGAAGCGGCCCTGCCTAGTGCGCTGAGGCCATCCGTCACCCACCAAGAACCACGACAGGAGACACCATGAACGAAACCTCGACACCCCGCCGCACCCTGCTCAAGGCCGCTGCCGGCCTGGGCGCGCTGGGCACCTTCGGCGCCGCCGCGCGCGCGCAGTCGTTCGACTTCAAGCCCAACCAGCGCTATCCCGACCCCTCGGTGCAGATCCTCGACCCGTCGTTCGCGAAGTACCGAATCTACAGCAGCACGCTCGAGCAGGTGGCCACCGGCATGCGCTGGGCCGAGGGGCCGGTGTACTTCCCCGGCGCCGGCGGTGCGCCGGGCCATGTGCTGGTGAGCGACATCCCGAACAACCGCATCATGAAGTTCGACGAGAAGGACGGCAGCTTCACCGCCTTCCGTCAGCCGGCCAACTGGGCCAACGGCAACACCCGCGACCGCCAGGGGCGGCTCGTCACCTGCGAGCACTCGGTGACGCGGCGCGTCACGCGCACCGAGCGCGACGGCAAGATCACGGTGCTGGCCGACAGCTTCGAGGGCAAGCGGCTCAACGCGCCGAACGACATCGTCGTCAAGAGCGACGACAGCCTGTGGTTCACCGACCCGCTGTTCGGCATCAACGGCGAATGGGAGGGCTCGCGCGCGCCACGCGAGCAGGCGGCGACCCATGTCTTCCGCCTGGGCAGCGACGGCAAGCTCAGTGCCGTCATCACCGACATCCTCAACCCCAACGGCCTGGCCTTCTCGCCCGACGAGAAGAAGCTCTACGTCGTCGAGTGGCGCGGCACGCCCAACCGCAGCATCTGGGCCTACGACGTGAGCGCCGATGGCACCACGCTCTCGAACAAGACCAAGCTCATCGACGCCGCCGACCAGGGCGCGCTCGACGGCTTCAAGGTCGACCGCGACGGCAACCTGTGGTGCGGCTGGGGCAGCAACGGCGCGCTCAACGCCGAGCCGAGCGATGTCGGCGGCAAGAAGGTCTTCACGCTGCGCGGCAAGTCGGAGGACCTCGATGGCGTGATGGTCTTCAACCCGCAAGGCAAGGCCATCGCGCACATCCGCTTGCCTGAGCGCTGCGCGAACCTGTGCTTCGGCGGGCCGAAGAACAACCGCCTGTACATGGCGAGCTGCCACTCGCTCTACGCGCTGTATGTCGAGGCGCACGGCGCCACTTGAGCGCACGCGCGCCTTGCGCGCCTGAGAGCCCGAGGCTGGCCCTTTGCACTGAAACCCTGCGGAAGCGACGATGAACCCGACCCTGGCCCTGAACCCCGGCCCACGCCTTGCTCGAGCGCTCGGCGCCTGCCTGCTCGGCTTCGCCGCGCTGGCCGCTCAGGGCCAGGGCTACCCCAACCGTCCGGTGACCATCGTCGTGCCCTTCCCGCCCGGAGGCGGCACCGACACCGGCGGCCGCATCCTTGCCGAGCAGCTCGGCAAGCGCTGGGGCCAGACGGTCGTCGTCGAGAACAAGGGGGGCGCTGCCGGGCAGATCGGAGCCGACCTCGTCGCCAAGGCCAAGGCCGACGGCTACACCCTGCTGCTGGGCAACATCGGCACGCAGGCGATCAATCCGTCGCTGTACAAGAAGATGCCGTACGACCCGGACCGGGCGTTCGCGCCCATCGCGCTGGTGGCCGAGCTGCCGCTGGCGATGATGGTCAACCCGCAGGTGCCGGCGCGCACGGCGCAGGAGTTCATCACGCTCGCGAAGTCGCAGCCGGGGCGGCTGAGCTACAGCAGCTCGGGCGCCGGCGGTGCGCCGCATCTTGCCGCCGAGATGTTCAAGGACCAGACGAAGACCTTCATCCTGCACGTGCCCTACCGCGGCGGCGGGCCGGCGATCTCGGACCTCATTGCCGGGCATGTGCAGCTGTCGTTCATGACCGTGCTCGAGGCCAGCGGCCACGTCAAGGCGGGCAAGCTGCGCGCGCTGGCCGTCACCAGCGACAAGCGCGTGCCGGCGCTCGCCGACGTGCCGGCGCTGGCCGAAGGCGCGCTGCCCGGCTTCAACTCGATCAGCTGGCTCGGGCTGATGGCGCCGGCGGGCACGCCCGCCGACCTCGTCGAGAAGATCTCGGCCGACGTGCGCGCCGTGCTTGCCGATGAAGCCGTGCGCGCCCGCTTCGTGGCGCTGGGCGGCGTGCCGCGCGGCACCACGCCGGCCGAGTTCACGAAACTGATCGCCGAGGACCGCGCGCGCTACGCACGCATCATCGCCGAGCGCAAGATCACCGTCGATTGATTCGACCCAACGAGGAGACCTCACATGCATCGCCGCCACATCGCCCGCACATTCGCGCTCGGCGCCATCGCGCTGGCCCTGGCCGCCGGCGCCGCGCCGGCCGCGTGGGCACAGGCCTACCCGAGCAAGCCGATCACGATCGTCGTGCCGGCCACGCCGGGCGGTGCCATCGACCTGGCGGCGCGCCTCATCGGGGCGCGTCTCACGGCGGCCTGGGGCCAGCCGGTGAACATCGAGAACGTGGGCGGTGCTGCCGGCATGCTGGGTAGCGACCGCGTCGCCAAGGCTGCGCCCGACGGCCACACGCTGGCGCTGGTGGCGAGCAGCCACGCCATCAACCCGAGCCTGTACAAGAAGCTGCCCTTCGACACCGTGAAGGCCTTCGAGCCGGTGGCTCAGACGCACGTGGTGCCGCTGGTGCTGGCCATCAACAACGACCTGCCGGCCAAGAGCGTGCCCGAGCTGGTGGCGTACCTGAAGGCCAACCCGGCCAAGTTCAGCTATGCCTCCAGCGGCAACGGCGGCGCGCCGCACATGTCGGCGGAGCTGTTCAAGACGATGGCCGGCGTCGACCTCGCGCACGTGCCCTACAAGGGCAGCACCGCCGCGCACCCGGACCTCATCGCCGGCCGCACGGTGGTGATGTTCGACACCGTCGCCGCCATCGCCGCGCAGGTGAAGGCGGGCAAGGTGCGGGGCCTCGCGGTGACGACCAGCAAACGCTCGGCCGCGCTGCCCGACCTGCCGACGATGGCCGAGGCCGGCTTGCGCAGCTACGAGACCAGCACCTGGGGCGGCCTGCTCGCCCCGGCGGGCACACCCAAGGACGTGATCGGCAAGCTCAACGCCGAGGTGAACAAGGCCCTCGCGTCACCCGAGGTGCGCGAGAAGCTGGTCGCCGCCGGCATCGAGCCCTCGAGCGGCAGCGCGCAGCAGTTTTCCGAGTTCATCCAGTCGGAGATGGTCCGCTGGGCCAAGGTGGCGCAGGCCGCAGGCGTGCAACCCGAGTGAGATCGGACCCGGCCGTGAGCGGCGAAGCCGCTGCCAAGCCCGCCCTGCTGCAGGTCGTGCGCCTGCCTGGCGGGCTGGAAGCGCAACTCGCGGAGCGCTTCGACGTCACGCTGGCGCCACCACGCGGCCCCGAGCGCGAAGCGCTGCTGCGTGAGCAGGGCGCGCGCTTCGTCGGCCTCGTCACCAGCGCCGGGCATGGCGCCGAGGCGGCGTTGATCGAGGCGCTGCCCCGGCTGCGCGTGATCTCGAGCTTCGGCGTCGGGCTCGAGCGCCTGGACCTGTCGGTGGCGGCGCGGCGCGGCGTCGCCGTCGGCTACACGCCCGACGTGCTGAACGACTGCGTCGCCGACGCGGCCTTCGGGCTCGTCATCGACACGATGCGCGGCCTGGCTGCCGCCGACCGCTTCGTGCGCCGCGGCGACTGGCGCTCGGGCAAGACCCTGCCGCTGGCAAGCAAGGTGAGCGGCGCCCGTATCGGCCTGGTGGGTTTTGGCCGCATCGGCCAGACCATCGCCCGCCGCGCCAGCGGCTTCGAGATGCCGGTGCGCTACCACGCGCGGCGCGCGGTGGCCGGGTTCGAGGCGCAGCACGAGCCTTCGTTGCTGGAACTCGCCCGCTGGGCCGATGTGCTGGTGGTCATCACCGCCGGCGGGCCGGCGACGCGGCACCTCGTGAACGCCGAGGTGCTGCGCGCCCTCGGCCCCGAGGGCTTCATCGTCAACGCCGCGCGCGGCAGCGTCATCGACGAGACGGCGCTGGTCGCTGCCCTGCAGGAGGGGGGCATCGCCGGGGCCGGGCTCGATGTGTTCGAGAACGAACCGCAGGTGCCCGAGGTGCTGTTCTTGCTCGACAACGTCGTGCTGCTGCCGCACATCGCCAGCGCCACGCGGGAGACGCGCGGCGCCATGGGGCAGCGCGTCTTCGACAATCTCGCGGGCTTCTTCGACAGCGGCACGCTGGTGTCCGAGGCCCCCGCCTGACGCGGGCGGGGGCAGCACAGAATCGACCCGAACGACCCGCCTGACCGTACCGCGAACGAATCACCCCGATCGAACACCCGAACGAACACCTGAACCGAGCGAGGACCCCATGCGAGAGAACCGCCTGCGCACCCTGTGGAAGGCCGACAAGCCCGCCGTCAACGGCTGGCTGGCCCTGCCGAGCAGCTTCAGCGCCGAAGTGATGGCGCACCAGGGTTGGGACACCCTTACCATCGACCTGCAGCACGGCGTCATCGACTACGCCGCGATGGTGGGCATGCTGCAGGCCATCAGCACGACGGCCACGGTGCCCGTGGTGCGCGTGCCGTGGCTCGAGCCGGGCATCATCATGAAGAGCCTTGACGCCGGCGCCTATGGCGTCATCTGCCCGATGGTGAACACTCGCGAGGACGCGCAGAAGCTGGTGGCCTACACCCTCTATGCGCCTCGCGGCACGCGCAGCTTCGGGCCCATCCGCGCCGCCATGTACGGCGGGCCCGACTACGCGGAGAAGGCCAACGACACGATCGTCGCCTTCGCGATGATCGAGACGGCACAGGCGCTGGACAACCTCGACGCCATCCTCTCGGTGGAAGG
>JAEUPE010000121.1 GCA_016790435.1 Rubrivivax sp.
ACGACGAGCGTGCCGAAGAAGACGAAGCAGGCGATGAGCGCGCCGACCGCGAACAGGATGAGCCCGAGGTAGAAGTTGGGCTCGGCCATCATCGGCACGTAGCTCGTCATCATCACGCTCGAGCCGCCGCGGAAGACGGTCACGTTGTTCAGCACCGAGCCGATGAGCATCAACGCGAAGGCCAGCCAGGCGATGCGCGGTGTCGCGATCCGGCACCTGAGCAAGGTCGAGCTCGCGAAGTACAGCACGGCGATCTCGAAGAAGATGATCCAGAAGATCAGCATGTCGATGCCGTGCGCCGTGAGCACCATGTAGAAGGTGTCCGCCTCGAGCCAACGGAAGGCCGGCCAGCGCGTGAGTGCCACGCCGATGGCGAGCACGCCGCCGATGAGCAGCCAGACGACGGCGACGAAGGCGTTCACCTTCATCAGCTTCTCGGCCTGGTCTTCGAACTGCAGCCCGCTGCGCGGGCAGGTACGGTAGGTTGTCGTGGCCATGTCCGCCTCCTCCTACTTCACGTAGATGCGGCCGACCATCTTGTGATGGCCGATGCCGCAATACTCGTTGCACACCACCGAGAACGTGCCGCTCTGGTTGGGCGTGACGGTGACCACGTGCTCGAAGCCGGGCACCATCTGGATGTTGATGTTGGCCGGCTGCAGCGAGAAGCCGTGGTTGTAGTCCATCGCCGTCAGGTGTAGGCGATAGGTCTTGCCGCGCTCGAGCTCAAGGATCGGGTGGAAGGCCCACAGCCGCGCCAGCATGTAGATGTCGCTGCCGGCCGGCGGCGCCACCACCGGGACCTTCTCGTCGGTCTCCGTGCGCACCGTGTACTTGTCGATCATGGCCTGCGTCTTGGCCACGAACCGCTCCTGCGTGGTGCGGTAGGTCTCCGTGCTGAGGTTCTGGCCGCCCCAGATGTGCCAGCCGACCATCATGGCGAACATGATCAGGCACCAGGTCAGCGCAATGGCGATCCAGGTGCCTTCGACGCGGTCGATCGGATGCTTGTACCAAAGCCTTTCGGCCGGCGGCAGGATGGCGCTCATGGTGCGTGCTCCTTGTGTGGGTGCCGTGCCGCGCCTACTTGGCCGTGGGCAGCGTCAGGATGTCGATCACGCCCCACAGCGTGTACACGACCATGGGGACGAGGACCCCGAGGAACAGCAGCAGGAACGGGTTGTCCAGCAACTGCTGCATCCACGGCACCGGGGCATTGGGGTCGTTCATCTCGTCGTGTGCCGCGTTCATGGTCGCTCTCCTTCGTCTGATGCGATTTATTCTGTGGCGCCAGGTGGGCCCGAAAAAATGGACCAGGTCAAGGGAATCGCAGCCGCAGGGCCGTAGGCTTGCGCGCCATCGGGGTGACGGGCGGGGCCGCGGATGGTTGAACGTGGCTGATGTGCAGCGGCGGCGCGGGCGCGGGTGGTTGCCCGGGCTCGCGCTGGCCGTCGTGGCGCTGATGCTCTGTGTCATCTGCGCCAGTGCTTGGCTGCGCCTTGCACAACCGCAACTGCGCTGCGCGGAGTGGCCGGCCTGCCGCACAGGCGCGTTCGGCGCGGCGGCGGCCAGTTCACGCCCAGCCACGGAACCCGGCGGGGGGCCAGGCGTGCAGGGCTTGGTGCGCGGTGTGCATCGTGCGGCAGCCACGGTCACACTCGTGCTCGTGGCCGGGCTGGTGGTCCTCGCGCTGCGCGAACGACCCCGGCGGCGAGAGGTGGCGCTGCCGGCACTCGCTCTGCTCGGGCTGGCGCTGGGTCTTGCGGCGCTGGGCATCGTCACCCCCGGGTCGCGCACGGCGGGGGTGCTGCTGGGCAACCTGGTGGGTGGCTTCGCGATGCTGGCCGTCGCAGGCTGCCTGGCCCTGCGGCTGCGTGGCGTGCCCGCGCTCGAGCGGTCAGTTGCGCGCCAGGCACGGGTCTTGTGCGGCCTGTGGCTCGCGCAGGCCGCGCTGGGCGCCCTGTCGGGCGCCGGCCTGCTGCGGCTCGCGCCGCAGTTGCATCTCGTCCTGGCCGCCGTCGTGCTGCCCTGGACGCTGTCCCTCGCCCTGCAGGTGCTGCGCGCAGGGCGGCGCGGCAGCGGTTTCGCGCTGGCGGGGATGTGCGTGGCGCAGGCGCTGCTGGGCTTCGTGGCCGCGGCGCAGGACGCGGCATTGGCCGCGGTCGTGCTGCACAACGCCGCGGCGGCGCTGGGCATCGCGCAGTTGCTGGCACTTGCCGGCGCGGTCGCGCCCGGCGCGCGGACCTGAAGCGCGTCGACGAGCCGGGCAATCGCGGTGCGGAGCAGCGCATCGCCGCCGCGACGCCTGTGGCTTGAACCAGTTCAAGGACGCCGGACCGGCGCGGCGCAGAACATCGCCCGCAGTCACGGCGCTGCAGACCCACACCGGTTCTTGTCGCCGACGTTCGAGTCCCGCACGAGGAGATCCACATGAACATGCGCAATGCCCGCCTGCGTGCCCTGGCCGCCACGCTGATCCTGGTGAGCCCGTTGACCCTGTCGCAGGACAAGAAGCCGGTCACCCCGGCCGAGTTGAGCTACCAGGCCGGCACATCGCCGCTGGCCGGCGAGCCGATGTACCAGTCGGCGAACCCGAAGGCGCCGCCGATGACGCAGGCCGAGTTCGACGCCGCGCGTCGCATCTACTTCGAGCGCTGCGCCGGCTGCCACGGCGTGCTGCGAAAAGGCGCCACCGGCAAGCCCTTGACGCCCGACCTCACCATCGGCAAGGGCACCGACTACCTGAAGATCTTCATCGCCTACGGCTCGCCCGCCGGCATGCCCAACTGGCAGACCAGCGGCGAGATGACGGAGAAGGAAGTCGACCTGATGGCGCGCTACATCCAGCACGACGCGCCCACACCACCGGAGTTCGGCCTCGCGGACATGAAGAAGACCTGGAAGGTCGTCGTGCCGCCCGAGTTGCGGCCGAAGAAGAAGATGAACAGCTACAACATCGCCAACATCTTCTCCACCACCCTGCGCGACACCGGCGAGGTGGCGCTGATCGACGGCGATACCAAGCAGATCATCAACATCGTCAAGACCGGCTACGCGGTGCACATCTCGCGCCTGTCCGCCTCGGGGCGCTATCTCTTCGTGATCGGGCGCGACGCGAAGATCAACATGATCGACCTTTGGATGGCCACGCCAGACAACGTCGCGGAGATCCGCGTCGGCCTCGAAGCGCGCAGCGTCGACACGAGCAAGTACAAGGGCTACGAGGACAAGCTCGCCATCGCCGGCAGCTACTGGCCGCCGCAGTTCACGATCATGAAGGGCGACACGCTCGAGCCGCTGAAGATCGTCGGCACGCGCGGCATGGTCGTCGGCACGCAGGAGTACCACCCCGAGCCACGCGTGGCCAGCATCGTGGCCAGCCACTTCAAGCCCGAGTTCGTCGTCAACGTCAAGGAGACCGGCAAGACGCTGATGGTCGACTACTCCGACATCGACGCACTGAAGATGACCGAGATCGGCTCGGCGCCCTTCCTGCACGACGGCGGCTGGGACAGCACCAAGCGCTACTTCCTGGTGGCGGCCAACAACAGCAACAAGATCGCGACCATCGACGCCAAGACGGGCAAGCTGGCCGCGCTCACCGAAGTCGGCAAGATCCCGCACCCGGGCCGCGGCGCCAACTTCGTGCACCCGCAGTTCGGGCCCGTGTGGGCCACCGGCCACCTCGGCGACGAGACGATCTCGCTCATCGCCACCGACGACAAGCGCAAGGCCACGGCCTTCAAGCAGGTGGCGCAGCTCAAGGGCCAGGGCGGCGGCAACCTTTTCATCAAGACACACCCGAAGTCGGCCAACCTGTGGGTGGACGCGCCGCTCAACCCGGACCCCAAGATCTCGCAGTCGGTCGCGGTGTTCGACATCCGCAACCTGGCCAAAGGCTTCACCGTGCTGCCCATCGCCGAATGGGCAGGGCTCACCGACGACGGTGCCAAGCGCGTCGTGCAGCCCGAATACAACAAGGCCGGCGACGAGGTCTGGTTCGCCGTCTGGTCGGCCAAGAACAAGCAGAGCGCGCTCGTCGTCGTCGACGACAAGACGCTCAAGCTCAAGGCGGTGATCAAGGACCCGCGGCTGATCACGCCCACCGGCCACTTCAACGTCCACAACACGCAGCACGACGTGTATTGAGTGCGGCGCAGCCCGTAGAGGAGAAACACCCATGAGAACCGTGCCCGTCGTCGCCGTGGCCCTGGCCCTGGCGTTGCCCCTGGCCCATGCCGGCCCCGAGGAAGCCATGACCAAGGCCGGCTGCACCGCCTGCCACACGAAGGACAAGAAGGTGGTCGGGCCCTCGTACAAGGAGATCGCCGCCAAGTACAAGGGCCAGGACGTGGTGGCCAAGCTGATGGAGAAGGTGCGCAAGGGCGGTTCCGGCGTCTTCGGCCCGGTGCCGATGGCGCCGAACCCGCCGGAGAAGATCAACGACGCCGACCTGAAGGCTGCGGTCGAGCTCATGCTGAAGAGTTGAGCACGGCGCGCGGTGGAGGGCCCCATGCGCCGCCGCGATGTGCTGGCGTGGGCTGCGGCCCTGGGTTTCACGGGTCCGCGGTACCTCGCCGCTGCGACGGCCGCGCCCATGGCTGCCGCGACACTCGAGGGATGGCAGCTCGGCTTCGACGCCGCCACCGGCGAACTGCACGTGCGCGACCGCGAAGGCGTCCTGCGCAGGCGGCTGCCGGCCACCACGCTGGGGGGCGGCCTGCACGCCGGCGCCGCCGAAGTGCACGCGCTGGCACGTCGTCGCGGCTTCGTCGTTGCGTTCGACACGCTGCCTGAGCTGTGGGAGGTGTCCACCGACACCGAGGCGACGCCGGTGTTCGACGGCCTCGTGCACGACTACCGCATGGGCGAGGGCCTGGGAGAGCCGGGTTGGCTTGCCGCGCGCCGCACAAGGCTGCCGCAACCGGTGCACGAGCTGGGGTTCGATGCCGAGCGGGGGCTTGTCGCATGCCGCGCGCGGACCCCGCCGCGGGCCGGGGCCGTGCACCTGTTGTTCGTCCAGCTCGACGTGCGTCGCGTCATCAAGACGATCACCGTCGATGGGGATCCAGACACCGCCAATCTGTCCGTCCGCATCGATGGCGCACGGCGCATGCTGCACATCGAGCGCCGCGACGGCGGCGAGCCGCTCGAGATCGACCCCTGGACCGTCTGAAGGCGCCGCGCCGGCGCGGCCCGTCGCGCAAATGCGAACTGCGTCAAGGCCTTGGCCGCGAACAGCGCCTAACGTGCCGATGCCATGAACCGTTCAATAGGCCCCGCGATCGGCACGATGTTCGTCGCGGTGGTCGGCGCGTGCGGCCTCGCCGGACCAGCCGCCGCGCAAGCGCCACGGCCCGCGGTCGCGACAGCGGCCGACGCGCCGCAAACGCCCCAGGCAAACCAGGCGGTGGTCATCTCCGCAACCCGCCATGCCATGGCGTTGGTCGACGCGCCGGCCGCGGTGAGCGTGGTCCCGCGCGAGGCGATCGAGCAACTTGGCGCGAACGACCTGCTCGAAGCATTGCGCGGGCAGTCGGGCATCACGCTCTTCGGCCGCACGATCGGCGGGCGCAAGACGCTCGCATTGCGCGGCATGGAAAGCCGGCACACGCTCTACCTGGTCGACGGCCGGCGCATCGGGGCCAGCGACGGCGTCATCGGCCACACCGACTTCCAGCTCGGCTGGGTGGCGGCGGAGGAGATCGAGCGCATCGAGGTCGTGCGCGGGCCGCTGTCGGCGCTGTATGGCGCGGAGGCGCTGGGCGGCGTGCTGCAGATCGTGACGCGCGCGCCCGCGGCCCGCTTCGAAGGCAGCGCCACCGCCGAGGGCGCGTGGGCCGAGGGCGGCCGCGGCGGCAGCGGCCATCGCGCCGCGGCGCGGGTGTCCGGCCCGCTGGCCGAGGGCCTGCGCATGGCCGTGCTGGCGGCCGACTCGCGGCGCGCCGCGGTGGCATCGAGCACCGACCCGCGCGTCGCCGAACTGGAAGGCCGCCACAAGCACGACGCCGGCCTGCGCCTGGCCTGGGATGCGGCCCGCAACCATCGCCTCGAGGTGGACCTGCGCAGCGGGCTGGAGGAGCGCTTCGGCCACGCGGTCGAGCGCAGCGGCCGCCGGCGTGTCTACTACAGCGACACCGACATCCGCCGCAGCCACGGCGCGCTCAGCTGGTTCGCCGACTGGGAGGGCAGCGGCGAATGGCGCAGCCAGCTCGCCGCCTACGGCAGCCATCTCGCGATGGTCAACGCGCGCAGCAACGGCGTGGCCGCGCTGCGCTCGAACGCGCTGGCCGACGACGTGCTCGACGGCCAGGTCTCCGGCCGGCCCGCCGCCGACCACCTGCTGGTGGCTGGCTTCGAGGGCCGGCGCGAGCGCCTGTCGAACACCGCGCTGCCCGGCGGGCGCGGCTCGGTCGAGCACCGTTCCCTCTACGCCCACGACGAGTTCACGGCCACGCGCGAGCTCACGCTGAGCGGCGGCCTGCGCTACGACGAGCACGAGCGCTTCGGCGACGTGTGGAGCCCGCGCCTCTATGCGGTGTGGCGCGCGGCCCCGCAATGGACGGTGAAGGGCGGCGCGAGCCGCGGCTTCAAGCCGCCGACGCTGAAGCAGATCACGCCGGGTTACGCCGAGGACGAAGGACCCAACACCTTCTTCTCCGAGCCGGCGCTGCGCCCCGAGACCAATACGGCGTTCGAGGCAGGAGTGGGGTTCGACCGGCCCGACCTCGGCGCCACCGCGATGCTGTTCCACAACCGCGTGCGCAACCTCATCGTGCCTCGCTTCCTGGGCACGGTGGCCGGGCGCGCCCAGTACATCTTCGCCAATCTCGAAGAGGCCCGCCTGCAGGGCCTGGAGCTGGCCTTCACGCTGCGCGATGGCGGCTTCACCGTCACCGGCAACTGGCAGTGGCTGCACGCGACCGACGGCGCCGGCAACCGCCTCGAGCGGCGACCGCGCATCGCGGCTGGCCTGGGGCTGCAGTGGACCGAGGGCCCCTGGCACGCCCGCTGGCGCCTGGACCACGCGAGCTCGCAGCTGCTCGCCGCCGCGGTGGCCGGCCAGCCGCCGCAGCAGGTGCCGTCGTTGACCAGCATGGCCGCCTCGCTGGGGCGCCGTCTCGAGCCCGGCCTCGACCTCGAACTCGGCGTGAGCAACCTGAGCGACCTGAACCTGGCAAAGCGCTCGCCGCTGTTCACCTGGGCCGAGGCACCGCGCACGTGGCGGCTGGCCGTGCGAGGCCACTGGTAGCGCGGGGCGCGCCGCGCACGGGAGAAGCCGCCATGCCCGACAGCGTGCCCTCGACCCCAGGGACCCCCGGCGCTCCCGCCGTGGCGCCCACGGACCGTGCACCGCACCCACCCGGCACGGCCGGCGGGACGCTCGCGGATGCGGCAGGCCACGAGGATCCTTGCGCGCTGCCGGTGCTGGCCGAGTTCTGCGCCTGCCATGAGCGCTTCGAGCATGTGCTGCAGGTGCTGCGCGGCCTGCCGCGCCACTTGCAGCGCCAAGGGCCCGACGAACAGGCGCGCACCGACGCGGCGGGCGTGCTGAACTGCCTCGATACCGAAGGACCCGCGCACCGGGCACTCGAGGAGCGCGAGGTGCTGCCCCTCCTGCGCCACCTCGGTGGACCGGCCGGCGCCGTGCTCGCCGGGCGGCTAGAGGCCGAGCATGGCCTGCTCGCGCGGGCTTGGAGTCAGTGCCGCCCGGCCCTCGCCGAGCTGGCAGCCAGCGGCCGCTGGTCGGCCGAGTCGGCGGTGTTCGAGTACGAGCGCTGGCGCGACTTCGTGGCGCTCGCCACCGCGCACATGCTGGCCGAGCAGGGTGCCGCCTTCCCCATCGTGGCGGCAGCGCTGAAGGGCATGCCACCGCCCTGACCGGCCCGCGGGCCCACGGCCTGCGGCCTGCGGCCCGAGATGGTGCCGAGGCCGGACTGGCGCGGCGCCGAGACCGCCCGTGCTCGGGCTCGGGTTCGGGCCGACTCGTTATGCTGCGCGCCGTGCCCGCCCCGGGCGCGACTGCGGGCGACTGTCTTTCGCCCGGTTTGCCGAGGATCCCGTCATGACCCGTTCGATCGCCGCCACGCGTTGGCGCTGGCGAGGCGTTGCCGCCGCTGTGCTCTTCTCGATGGCGCACCTGGCCCCACCAGCCCAGGCACAGACGGCACCCGCCGAACCCACCCGAACCGCGACGCCGGAGAAGTTCACCTTCGTCACCAACTGGTTCGCGCAGGCCGAGCACGGCGGCTTCTACCAGGCGCTGGCGAGCGGGCTGTACCGCGAGGCGGGGCTCGACGTCACGATCCGCATGGGCGGCCCGCAGGTCAACAGCCTGCAGCTGCTGGCCGCCGGCCAGGCCGACTGCATCATGGGCTTCGACGTGCAGACGCTTTCCGCCTGGGAGCAGGGCATCGAGGCGGTGACCGTGGCCGCGGCCTTCCAGAAGGACGCCATCGTGATGGTCGGCCACCCGGGCGTGGTGAAGCGGCTCGAGGACCTGAAGGGCAAGACACTTCTGCTGGCGACACCGGCCTACAGCACCTTCTGGCCGTGGCTGAAGAGCACCTACAAGCTCGACGACGCCATCACGCGGCCGTACACGTTCAACAACCAGGCCTTCCTCGCCGACCGGAACGCGGTGCAGCAGGGCTACCTGACGAGCGAGCCGTACTCGATCGAGAAGGAGGGCGGCTTCAAGCCCGCGGTCTTCCTGCTCGCCGACCACGGCTGGCCGCCCTACTCGACGACCATCGTCTGCATGGCGAAGACCGTGCGCGAGCGCGAGCGCGCGGTGGCCGCCTTCGTGCGCGCCAGCATGAAGGGCTGGAAGGGCTACCTGCAGGGCGCGCCCGTGGCCATCGCCGCGGCCAACGCGCTCATCAAGAAGGACAACCCCTCGATGAGCGACGACCGCATCGCGCACGCGATCGGCTTGCTGAAGAGCACCGGCATGGTGATGGGCGGCGAAGCGGCAAGGCTGGGCATCGGCGTCATCACCGACGAACGCATGAAGGCCACCTACGACATGCTGGTGGCGCAGAAGCTGCTCGATCCGAAGAAGGTTCCGCTGTCGAAGACGTACACGACACACTTCGTGCGCGAGATGAAGGTGATGCCCTGACGGGGTGAGCGGCGACGATTGGGCCCGCCACGCCGCAGCGGGCAGGACCGCCAAGCTCAGGAGATTTCGGCCTCGGCCTCGATCTCCACCAGGTACCCGTCCCCCACCAGCGCGCCCACCTGCAGCAAGGTGTTGGCAGGCCGGATGTCGCCGAACACCCGGCCATGCTCGCGCGACACGGCCTCCCAGTCGGCCACGTTGGCGAGGTAGACGCGCGTGCGCACCACGTCCTCAAGCCGCCCGCCGAGCGAGGCGATGCTGGCGGCGATCTTGTCGAGAATCCACGTCGCCTGCGCACCCGCATCGCCGCGGCCCACGAGCCGCCCCGCACCATGCGTGGCCGTGGTGCCGGAGACGAGGATGCGGTTGCCGCTGCGTACGGCGCGCGAGTAGCCCGCCAGCGGCTCCCAGTGGCTGCCGCTGCTGACGCGCCAGCGATCGGCATGCGAGGGCACGCGCTGCTTCTCGTAGAGCTTGGGCAGCGCGTCGAGGTGGTGGCTCAGGTCGCCGCTGGCGGTGAGGAAGGGCGGGCGGCGGTACTCGTCGCCGCAGTCGCCGGGGATGCGCCGCGTGCCCGCGAAGGCCTCTGCCAGCCATGCCCGGTCTTCGTCGTCGAGCACGAAGTCGAAGAGCTTCAGGTTGTCGGCGCGGTGCTCGCGCTCGGTGAGCCGCGCACCGATGATCACCGCTGCCACCGCGGGCTGCTCCAGCACCCAGCGCGTCGCCACGTTGGCGATGGAGGCGCCGTGCTTCGCGCCGATGCGCTTGGCGGCGCGCAGCACGCCCTGCAGCGCGGGCCAGCCGCCCACCGCGTCGATGAAGCGGCGGTACTTCATCTTGCTCCAGTCGCGGATGTCGCCCGCCTCGGCCGGCTCGGGTGCGCCGAGCCAGCGCTCGCTGAGGAAGCCGCCACCGAGCGTGCCGTAGCACAGCAGCTTCACGCCGCGCACCAGGCACAACTCGCTCATCTGCTCGGTGGCGCGGCGGTCCAGCAGCGAGCAGCACACCTGGTTGCTCGCCACCGGCACGCCCTCGGCGAGCAGGATGCGCAGGTGCGCGGTGTCGAAGTTGGTGAGGCCGATGTGCGCAATGAGGCCCCCGTCGCGCAGCTTCGCAATCTCTTCCATCGCATCGAGCCAGCCCGGGTGCTCGAAGGTCCACCAGTGGAACTGCAAGAGGTCTATTCGCGGCACGCGCAGGCGCTCGATCGAGCGCATGACACCGGCCCGCACGATCTCGGCGGTCATCGGGCCGGGCGGCGGGCACCATTTGGTGAAGGCGCGGACCGGCGTCTTCGTCTGCTTTGCCGCAGGGGAGTTCAGCAGATGCCCGGTGATGACCTCGGCCGAGCCGTAGTGGTCGGCCATGTCGAAGGCATCGAAGCCGGCGGCCGCGTAGGCGGCCATGTCGGCGCTCGCCCGCTCGGGGTCGAGCAGCGTGCCGCCGCGCTCCTGGTCGGCCACTTGCCACAGGCCGGTGACGATGCGCGGGATGTCAAGGCCGGGGGCGAGGGTGATGCGCGGAGGCGTCTTGTTCATGTCAGGTGCTCGACCGCGATTCGCGCGGCGCACGAGCGATGAGGCGAGCATTCATTGAGCCGGCGTTGTAGTGTTCGCGGTTGAGCGACGCCACGCAACGCGCCGTGGCGGGATCGGGCCACCGGGGTGCCCTGCGCCGCGAATGTCCTCTTTCGGCGGACCCGCTTCGCGTGTCCCCCGAATGCCCCCTTGATTTCGCTCTGCAGGGTACCCCGGCGGCCCGATCCGGCACCGTGGGTGGTGTACGAAGCCAGCAACAGCCGAATGCCCGTTCGGTGACGACAGCGAGCGCGTCCCCGCCGAGGCTGCCGGGTGGTCGGCGCAGCGAAATCAAGGGGGCATCTGGCGGACCAGCGAAGCTGGGCCGCCAGAAGAGGACATTCGCGAAGCCGACCACCCGGCGGCCTTGGCGCGCCACGGCCTCTGAAGGCATCCGTGACCGCTGCCTCTCGATCACGGACTCAGCAGGCACCAAGCAGGCGCAACTCTCAACGCGCCGGCAGCTTCGCCTGCACCGCCTGCACGTCTTCCGTGCTCATCTGGCCCACCGTCGTCACCTCGCCGTTCA
>JAEUPE010000122.1 GCA_016790435.1 Rubrivivax sp.
CAGGATCCAGCTCTCGTAGTTGATGAAGGCGTTGACCTTGGTGCCCTGGTGCAGCGCGAACTGCTCGGCCAGGTAGGTGGAGTTGTCGCCCGGGATCTTGTAGCCCTTGAGGAAGTCGGCGATGGCGCCGCGGTTCACGTCGGCCGCCGAGAGCGCCTCGCTCTTGCCGCCGGCCGCCGCCACCACGCCCATCAGGGCCATGAAGCCCTGGTTGCTGGTGGCCGGGTTGCTGATGGCGTAGGTCAGCTTGCCAGCCCGGGAGGCATCGGCGATGTCCTTCCACGTGAGCTTCGCGTCCGGCTTGCTCCAGCCATGCTTGCGCGCATCACTCTCGCTCACGCCGATGACGATGGGCGAGAGCATGATCTTTTCCTGCAGCTTGACGCGGGCCTGGCCTTGCGGGCTCGAGAGCAGGTACTTGGCGTTGGCGAACCATGCCGCCGCGGCCTTGGCCTCGCCGGTGAGCACGGCCTCGGTGCTCTCCATCGTGCCGCCGAAACGGAACCTGAGCTTCACGCCGGTGGCCTTGAAGACCATCTCCTCCAGCGGCTGCACGTCGCGCAGGTCGCTGGTGGCGATGACGGCGAACTCCGGCACCTCGGCCGTGGGCTTGGGCGGCGGTGGCGGTGGCTCCTTCTTGCCGCAGGCTGCGAGCGTGGTCGCGAAGGCCAGCGCCAGCAGCGTGGCGAACCAGGGCCGTGAACCGGGCTTGCTCGTCATTGCGTCATCTCCCGCGCCACCACGTCGATCATCTCGGCCATGATCTCGAACGAAGGCGGGTCCACCACCTGCGTCACCCGCGCCTCCACGGCCAGGCCGGTGGGCTTCACAGCCTCGACGAAGCGCTCGCTGTCGGCGATGCGGAAGCCGTACTCCACGGCAATGCCCTGCAGCTCGGCATCGTTGGCCAGCACGTCGGCGAGCGCCTTGGCGCGCTCGTTCATGGCCACGAACACCACCTTGTTGACGATGGTCGGCTGCGGGTACAGCAGCACCATGTCCTGTGCCACGCCCTTCTTGGTGAGCGCGTAGCGCACGAGCTGGTTCTCGTAGATGAAGGCCATCGGTGTCTTGCCGATGCCGATGGCCACGTAGTCGTCGAAGTTGCCGTCGACGTAGTTTTCCTGGTAGCCCTGGCGCTTGAAGAGCTCGGCCAGCTTCAGAGCCGTGGCCTGCGCGGTGGCGCGGTCGGTGACGATGTCGCCGGTGAGCGCGTGGCTCGTCAGCGCCAGGTACAGCGCGCCGGAGTTGCTGCGGCGCAGGTCGGTGGTGGAGACGAGCACGCTGCGCCCGACGTCATAGCCGGCGCTGCCCTTGAGCTCCTTCCACTTCGTCTTGGCGAGCATCGTCTGCGTGAGCTTCGTCATGTCGAGCCCGTAGACCTTGGGCGACAGTGGCTTGGCGATGCCGTTGGCGACCAGGATCTTGGCGATCGGCTCCCAGGAAGCGATGACGAGCGGCGTATGGAAAGGCGCGCTCTGCGTGGCGCTCAGGTTGGCCTTGCGCGCGGCATCGACGATCTGGTTGGCCGCCACCACGCCGGAGGAGAAGAAGAAGTCCGGCGTGCTGCCCGCGACCACCTTGCCCGCCATGTCGCGGCTGCCCACGCGCAGCACGCTCACCGGCACCTTCTTCGCCAGCAGCGCCTTGGTGACGCGCGGGTCCTTGAAGTAGCCCTCGACGTCCAGCGCGATCAGGCCCTTCAGCTCCACCACCGCCGCCGCCTCGGCCGCCTGCTGCTGCTCGATGCGCGCCACGTTCTGCCCGCGCAAGGCGAAGTACAGCGCGCCGCCGAACGCCGCGACCAGCAGCACGGTGATCGCTGCCCGCTTGGGGGTGTTCAGGGCCATGTCGGGTGTCTCCGGGGGCAGGGCGCAGGCACGGACATGCTGCGCCGTCGGTTGCCGCCGGCAGTATAGGGAGCCGCCAAGCGCGGGCGGCCCCGCTCGAACCGGTGTTTCCGGCCGCGCGCGGAGGCGGGCGGTCGAGCCCTGGTCAGGCCACCGGAGTTGGCGCGGCACGCGAGCGCGGTGCGGCACCCGGCGCTGGTTCAGCAAACCATGGCACCCGAGAGGTCTCGGCCGGCGCGCCTCGAGTGGCAGCCGCCGCCAGAACAATGCTGTCGTAGCCCAGCCGCTCGCGCAGCCCGACCCGGTGCACTTCGATCTCCAGGCTGGCACCTTCGACGCCCGCGGCCAGCAGCGCATCGGTCAGTTCGTGCTCGTCGATATCGGCCGAGGCGAAGTGCGCACTTCCAACGCGGTAGGCCGTGCAACGACGCAAGGCGGCCGTGATGAACAGGCCGCCCGGCGCGAGCAGGCGCACGATGTTGCGCACGTAGCGGCGCCAGACCGCCTTGTCGCCGGTGGCGCTTTCGGCGCAGAAGCAGGACAGCACGACGTCGTAGCGCGGCGCCTCGCGCGTCGAAGCGGCCGACATGAAGAGGGGCCGCTCATGCGCGGCGTCGGCCAGCAGGCAGCGCGTCACGCGCGCGCGCACCAGCCGCTCGCGCTGCGCGACCGCCGCCTCGCCGACATCGCACGCACCCTCGCCGCGCAGCACGTGGCGGCCAAAGGCGCGCCAGTCGTGCGCCCCCGAATCGCGCCGCAGCCAGCGGCGCACATGCTCGAGATTCGAGTCCAGGTAGTCGGCGACGTGCAGCTCGCGCACATGCGGCGCCAGCGGCAACAGGTGATGCACGGTCGGTCCGACGCCAAAGACCAGGGCGCGCCCCGGCGCACCAATGCGGCCGCAGGCGCGCGTGATGAAGGCCAGCGTCGCCGCCTCGTCCGCCTCCACCTCGGCGTAGTAGTGAGCCAGGTAGCGGGCCGCATCCCACTGGTCGAAGCCGGACACCTCCGCGAGCTTGGACTGCGTCATGCCGCGCCTCCGGTGCGCGCGAGCAGCCAACCGATGCCCAGGAGCACCGCCAGCGCCACCGACTGATCCAGCGCCTGCCAGCGCAGGAACTGGCCGCTCAGGATGGCCACGCCGATGATCGTGGCGGCAAACCACACCAGCGTCTGCGCCTCGGTCGAGACCACGCCCCAGGCGCTGAGCGTGCGCAGCGCCACCCAGTACATCGCCACGCCGAACTGAAAGCACGCCGCCGACAGGAGCGCCTCGCGCCCGTGGAAGGCGCCGCCTTGCCACACGCGCGCCGCGTAGACAAAGCCCAGCGCATCGGCAGCGCCACAAGCCAGCGTGGCCGCCAGCAGGATCAAGAGGTCCATTTCGAAACGCTCCCTCGTCGTGACACACAGCGATCGGGCGAACCCGCCTTGGGATTGCCCTTGCTGGTGAAGACGAGGTGCACGACGAGATCCGGTCATCGCCGCTTGGCGCGAACGATCTGGAGGCCGTCAGTCCACCCAAGAGAGGGAGCAATGGGTGCGGCCGGTGCGGCGCGGCCGGAATGCCCGGCCCGCCTCGCCTTTGCAGACAAGGGGATGCACCCTGCGGCTCTCCCGCACCGACTTCGCGAGGCAGACCCTCGAGACGACCTTCGCCGTCGGCGACATCGTGCAGGCCGAGCGCCTGCGCGTGCGCATCCACGCCGACGAGCGCGCGGCGACGGTGGCGGGCGACCACTACGTGAAGGTCAAGCCCTCGACCAACGCCGGCGGCAGCCCGCCGGAGCTCGACACCTGACGGCCCAACGCAATCTCACTGGCGTTGCGCCAGCGCCTGAGCCGCCAAGCGCGCATCGCCCGGGAAGCGCGAACCGTTCAGAGCCGACGCAGCGCGCACGAATGAGGCCCTCGCCTGCGATGGCTGGCCTGCCCTGGCCTGGCCGCGTGCGAGCCACAAGGCGCTTTCGCCCGCCCAGCGCGAACCTGCGGCCTCGCGTCGCCAGTATTCGTCGGCTTGTTGAAGTGGCAACAGCGCTTCCCTAGGGTGCCCCAGCGCGAGGCGCGCGCGACCCAGGGCAAGCAGTGCATCGCTGCGCATCGGGGTGGGTTCGATCAGGTAGCGGTCGGCTGCAATCAGCGCCTGCCCGAGCACGGCGAGTGCTTCTTCGTGTCGGCCGAGATCGACCAGCGCCGCGCCGATCTCGACGCGGATCTGCATCCGCTCGCGCTCCGCTGGAGGCGCCTCGCGCACCGCGGAGAGCGCGCGCTGCTGCCACTGCAACGCTTCCTGCGGACGGCCGGCCAGACGCTCGATGATGCCGACGTTGCTCCAGTACCGCGCCATCGAGCCCTTGCCCAGGCGGCTGTAGGCCTCGGCCAGCGCCACCATTCGATCGCGCGCAGCGTCGAGCTGCCCCTCGTAGGCGAGCGCGAGCAATTCACGCTGGCGCATCGCCATGGCCCACTCCGAGTGTTCACCCCTCGCCTTCACCTGCATCGGTATCAGGCGGCTGTAGATCGAGATGGCCTCGCCCGTCTGCCGAGCCGAAACGAAGATGGCTGCCGAGGCATCCAGGGCGGCCACCGTGTGCCCACCCTCGGGACCATACTGCTGCTCGACGATCGGAAGCGCACGCTCAACGTTGGCCCGCGCGGCAACCAGCGCGCCGGCCCGCAACTGCACGACCGACAGGTTCTGCAGGTACTGGCCGACGACCGCGCTGCGCGCACCATAGAGCACGGTCGCATCGTCGATCGCCTGTTGCATCAGCGGCAAGCTCTCGCGAAAGCGATCGCTCCAGGCCAGCGTGCGGGCCAGAAGCAACCGGTGATTCACCACCATCGGATGTCGTGCCTCGGTCGGATGGGCTGCCTGCGCGAACCGGTACGCTTGTTCGGCCGCCGCGATGGCGCCGTGATACTGCACACGCCCGTCGAGGCTGAACGAGAGCGCCTTCCATGCCAGGGCACGCAGCGCGTTCCAGTCGCCCGCCGACTCGTCCATCAGTCGCAATGCCTGCAGCGCATCGGTCTCGGCGGCTGCGAAGTCCCCTCCATCGTTGGCGATATCGGCGCGAGTGACGTGCGCGGCCACCCGCCGCGGCGGATCGCGCCGGGGATCGGATTCCAGCGCAGCCAGGATGTGATCGACTTCGGCCCGTGCAGCAACCAGATCGCTGCGATCGCGCTGCACGGCGGCCAGCACGGCGCGCGCGCGCAAGGCCTGTGCATGCGTCGCACCGTGCAGCGCGGTCGCCTCGGCCAGCGCGGCCCGAGCCGCATCGGCGGCAGCATCGGTATCGTGCAGCGCAATGAAGCTCTCGGCCAACACGCAAAGCACCTCGACACGCGTGGCCGAGCCGGCCGGCAATTGGCTGTCGAGGCGCTGCCGCGCCCGAGCCAGCAGGTCGGTGGCGGATGGGCGGCCTTGCGGACCGACATTGGGATCGGCGTCGCGAAATATCGCCGTCACGAGGGACAGCACTTCCTGCGCGCGGCGCTGCTCGGCGCGCGCGGTGTCGGCCTGCCAAAGGGCCACACCTGTCCCGCCCAACAGCGCCAGCATCACGCCCCCAAGCGCAGCGAACGCGGGCCGGTTTCGAGCGATCAGCTTTCGCACCCGGTAGAAGCCGCTGTCGGGCTGCGCCAGCACGGGGCGCTGGTCGAGATGGCGCTCGATCTCCTCGGCGAGCGTGACCACCGTCGGGTAGCGTTCGCCAGGCACCTTCTTCAGCGCCTTGAGCACGATCGTGTCAAGGTCGCCGACCAGCGCCCGCTGCAACCGACGCTGCTCCACCACTGCGCTCGGCCGTCTTGGCTCGGCGCGCAGGATCGCGTCCTCGAGCGCCGTGCGCGAAGCATGCTCGAGCTTGTACGGCCGCTTGCCGGTGAGCAGTTCGAACAGCACCACCCCCAGCGAATACACATCCGAGGCGGTACCGATGGCCTCGCCGCGGATCTGCTCGGGGCTCGCGTAATCAGGCGTCAGCGCGCGGCCCGACTGCTGCGTCAGCTCGGTCTCCATCGCCACGCCCTGATCCAGCAGCTTGGCGATGCCGAAGTCGAGCAGCCGCACTTCGCCCTGCGCGTTGACGAGGATGTTGCTCGGCTTCAGGTCGCGATGCACGACGAGGTTCGCGTGCGCATGTGCCACGGCACGCGCCGCCTGCAGGAACAAGCGCAGCCGCGCGGGCACGTCCAGGCCGTGTCGCGTGCAGTAGGCGTCGATGCGCTCGCCCTCGACGTATTCGAGCGCCAGATACGGCTGCCCGTCTTCAGCCACGCCAGCGTCGAACAGGCTGGCGATGTGGGGGTGGTTCAACGTGGCCAGGATCTCGCGCTCGCGCGCCATGCGCTCGACGAGACCCACGCGGCGCGCGGCGCCACGGGAGCCGTAAGCGCCCCACTCGCCATGCGGCAGCTTCAGCGCCACCTGGCGGCCTTGCAGCATGTCGGTGCGCTCGGCCAGCCACACACTCGCCATGCCACCACTGCCCAGTTCGCGCAGCAGCTTGTAGGGGCCGACGCGCTCTGGAGCCGCTCCGTGCCGCAACGGCGCGAAGTCGGCCGTCTCGACCTTTGGCAGCGTGTCCAGCAGCCGGTGTGCGGTGCCGGGGGCCTCGATCAGCAATTCGCGCAGGCGTGGCTTGAAGTCGGCCAGCGGCGCGGCCAGGCCTTCGAGCCAGGTCACGCGTTGCGCCGGCTCGAGCGCCAGGCCCTCATCGAGCAGCCGCCGCAACGTCGCCCACTGACCGGGATCGAGCTCGAAGTCCCGCTCTTCCATCGCCGCTCTCCCTTGGAAGCACTGCGGCGCTACTTCAGGGCCTTGGCCAGCAGCAGCCTGGCGTGCTCCCAGTCCCGCCGCACGGTGCGTTCGCCGACATCCAGGGCGCTGGCAATCTCGGCATCGCTGAGCCCGGCGAAGTAGCGCATCTCCACCACCTGGGCCATGCGCGCGTCGACACCCGCCAGTTCCTGCAGCGCCTCGTGCACGCGCAGGATGTGCTCTTCAGCCGCCGGCAGTGCCGCCTGCTCCAGCACGTCGCCGGTGAGCGTGAGGTGCAGCGCACCACCGCCGTGGCGTTCCGTCTGCCGCTGCCGCACCAGGTCGACGATGATCGATCGCATGGCCTTGCCTGCATAGACGAGAAAACGGGGTCGATCCGGCAACGCCGTCGAAACGGATCGACTCACGCGCAGGTAGGTCTCGTGCACCAGCGCTGTGGTGTCGAGCACCGTGTTGCGGCCGCCGTCGCGCAGCCGCGAACGCGCCAGCCGCCTCAACTCGTTGTAGGCGGTGGCGAACATTTCGTCCAACGAGCCCTCCGGCGGCGGGCCGGGTTCCAGTTCGTCCATTGCGCCACCTCCTCGCGGCAGTGCGAACCCCCGCGCGCTGCGCGCGGCGAGTCTGGCACGAACGGTGTCGGCGCTGTCCCCGCTGTGTCCGCTTTCGCCGTCACATCCCGTCTTTACCAGTGTCGGACCACTTGAACGGCGCGCCTGTTGCACCCAGCCATTGGTTGGGGGAGGGCCTGCCCCGACGCTGGCCGCGCATCGCACTCATCCAATCAACGGAGGAAGTCCATGAAAGCGAATTCGGTTCTTGCGTGTGCCGTCGTGCTGGCCTCGCTGGCAGGCGCCGGTACGGCTGCGCGCGCCGATGCCTGGGACGATGCGCAGGCCGCGTTCAGCGAGTTCGATGACCGGCGGGCATTTGTCCACCTGCGGCGCGCCGCCGAGGAGGGTGATGCACGGGCTCGCGTTGCGTTGGGCCTCGCCTTGCGCTTTGGCGAGCGGCTCTATCCAGGCGCGCTGAAGGCCGACGCCAAGGAGTCTGCGCACTGGCTGGCCACGGCCGTGCCGGATGCGAACCCTCTGCCGCAGAGCATGGTGCCGCCGGCCAAGCGCACCCGCTCCGGCCGCTACCTGAGCGCCGATCAGGCCTGGTCGCTGAAGTCCGCTCTCGGCGCCCGCGTCCTCTTCGTCGACGTACGCACACGCGCCGAGGCTGGCTATGTCGGCATGCCCGACGCTGTCGATGCGTTGATCCCCTATCTCGAGCACGATGAGTTCATGAGCGACTGGGACGAGGCGCGCGCCACGTTTCGCGCCACGCCCAACGGCCGATTCGCCGAAGACATGGCGCGCGCGCTCGCGCAGAAGGGCCTCGGGCGCGACGCCGTCATCGTGCTCATCTGCCGCTCGGGCGACCGCAGTGCCAAGGCGGCGGACCTGCTGACCGAGCTCGGCCACACCCAGGTGCACTCGGTGGTGGAGGGCTTCGAAGGCGATCTGTCGGCCCAGGGCCGCCGAAGCGTCAACGGCTGGAAGAACGCGGGGTTGCCCTGGAGCTTCCGGCTCGACCGCGCGAAGGCGCAGTTCGCGCGGCACTGATCGCACCGCACCAGCATGCGGCGTATCACCAAGCTCATCGGTGCGATCACCTCGGCGGCCAACGAGCAGACCGCTTTCGCGCAAGTCCTGGCGAAGGACCCTGTACAAGACTGAGCGGCAGCGAGACCAACCGCTCGTGCGGCGCGTAGGCGGAACGGGTGCAGGACGGGTCGACCTAGACTCGACCCATGCCCCTGCGCCGCTTCGACACCACACGCCTGCGCGCCATACCCACCACCGGCGTCGCGGCGCGCCGCTGCCCACGCACCGACAAGCTCGTCGCCGCCTGCCGGCTCGGCACGGGCCCGGCCAACCGGCACTGGGCCGATCCCGCGGGCCCGGTGCGCATCGAGATGCCATTCGGGTGTTACCAGGTCGACGATGCCGAGGTGGCGCGCCGCGCGGCCCTGCAGCTCGACGGAAGCTGGGCCATGGCCGACGCCTCTCTTCCCGGCAAGCTCGCCATCCGCGCCCGGGCGCAGTGGGCGGACCTGGCCTGGTGGCGCGCACTGCAGCCGGGCGACGCCTGGGACGCCGGCGAGGCCAGGGACGCGGGCGTGTTGGCCGGCTTCGAGCCGCGCCGCACCACCCTGGTCGTCATCGCCGGCACGCCCGACGAGGCCGGCCTGCGCACGCTGGCCGAGCTGGAGCGGCGCGCAGCCGGCTGGAAGCGTGCGCTGCGCGTGCTGCTGGTGGGCGCGGCCCCAGGCACGGCCCGGCATCTGCCGCTCTGAGGCTGCGCTGAAGCGACCGCGGCTGGCCGGCGCCGGTCGCCGGCCAGCGCGTCGGCCCTCGCGGCCCACGCACTTGTCCTATTGACAGGACATTAGGACAACCCTAGCGTGACGGCTTGAACTCCGCCGCCGCCGCGCTGCCGCTGCCCAAGTACCACCAGATCTACCTGGTGCTGCGCGAGCAACTGGCCGAAGGCCGCTTCGCCGCCGGCCTGCCGGGCGAGCTGGCACTGGCCGGGCAGTTCGGCGTGGCGCGCATCACCGTGCGCAAGGCACTGGCGCAACTCGCCGCCGAGGGCTTGATCGACCGCGCACCGGGCCGCGGCACCGTGCCGCGCGCCGTCGCCTCGGCCAAGGGTGGGGCCAAGGGTGCGGACGGCAAGAACGGCGCCGGCGCCCCCCGGAGGGACCCCCGGATGGCATCGCGCGCCCAGCTCACCGGCCTGCTCGAGAACATCGTCACCATGGGCCTGGCCACGAAGGTGAAGGTGCTGGAGTGCGAGCAGGTGCCCGCCTCCGCCGCCGTGGCCGAGGCGCTGCAGATCGAACCCGGCGCTCCCGTGCAGAAGGCGCAGCGCGTGCGTTCCACGCGCGAGGGGCCGCTCTCGCTCATCACCACCTACGTGCCGGCGGCGCTGGCGCAGGGCTTCGGCCGGCGCGAGCTGGCGAAGAAGCCCATCCTCATCCTGCTCGAGGAAGCGGGCGTGCGCATCGGCCACGCCACGCAGACCATCTCCGCGCGCCTGGCCGACGCGCATGCGGCGCAGCACCTCGCCGTCACGGTCGGCTCGGCGCTGCTGGCCGTGACGCGGCTCATCCACGACGCGCGTGGGCGGCCGGTGCAGTGGCTGCATGGGCTGTACCGGCCCGACCGCTATCAATACGAGATGCAGCTCTCGCGCGTGGGGAGCATCGACGCCAAGGTGTGGGTCAGCAAGGCGCTGGGGGCGCAGTTTCATTGAGGCCGTCTGCATGAGTCGCCTCGCCTGCCATCGCGCCAGAACGCATCTGCCAGCGCGGGGGCGCTGCTGCGGAGTCGGCGGACTCGGACGCGGCCGGGTCTCGCCCCGGCGGGCGACCTACTTTCTTTGCTCGTGCAAAGAAAGTAGGCAAAGAAGGCACGTGGATGTCCTGATGCGATGGCTCGCGCCGGAGGCGGGCCTCAGTTCGGCCGGCGCGCTCCGGGTGCAAACACCAACGAAGCATTGGCGCGCTACGAGTCGCGCTCGTGAGTTCGGGACCGACGCCGGGCGCTCGCCGGTCCTTCCCGAACTCACGAGCGCCAGGGTCGGCGCCGCACTCACGAGCGCCAGCCGCGGCGCGCCAGCGTTTCGTGGGTGTTTGTGGCCGAAGCGCGCCGGCCAAATTGAGACCCTCCCCCGCAGGCAACCAGCTCTTGCAGGACATCAGGCCCTTTGCTTTGGTTACTTTCATTTGGGCCAGCAAATGAAAGTGACTCGCCCGCCGGGGCGAGACCCGGCACGTGTCGAGTCAGCCGATCTCCCAGCCGCGCGCCAAGCCGCCGACCCAGCGGCAGCCGCGTGACACAACCGACCGCACCGTCGAACCACCAACCCCCAGGAGAGAGCCCATGAGCACCCCTCGCCAGCCCCGTCGCCACTTCCTCCAGCACTCGGCCGCCGCCGCCACGGCGCTCGCGTTCCCGCTCGTCGGCGGCGCGCAGCCCAAGCCTGTGAAGGTCGGCATCCTGCACCCGGTGACGGGTGCTCTCGCCTTCAGCGGCGCGCAGTGCCGCGCCGGTGCGCTGATGGCCATCGAGGACATCAACAAGGCCGGCATCAAGGGCCTGGGCGGCGCCAAGCTCGACGTGATGCTCGGTGACGCGCAGAGCGCGCCGCAGGCCGGCGCCGCCGAGATCGAGAAGATGAACGAGGCCGGCTGCTCGGCCGTGGTGGGTGCTTTTGCCAGCGCCATCTGCCTGGCCACGACGCAGGCCGCCGCCAAGCACGGCCTGCCGCATGTGGTGGACGTGGGCGTGGCCGACCAGATCGTCGAGCGCGGCCTGAAGAACACCTTCCGCTTCGGCCCCGGCTACCGCACCTGCGCGCAGGTGGCGGTGAACAACCTCGGCGTGCTCAACACCGTGGCCGGCAAGCCGGCCAAGACGGTGATGATCATCCACGAGGAGAGCCTCTTCGGCACCGGCACGGCCAACCTGCTGAAGGAGAAGCTGCCCACCTTCGGCTTCGAGGTCGCCGAGATCATCAAGCACGCCAACCCGACGCGCGACTTCAACAACATCGTGCTGCGCATGAAGTCGGTCAACCCCGACATCGTGATCCCGGCCAACTACTTCAACGAATATGCGCTGCTCGTGCGCACGATGCAGCAGCAGAAGGTGGTGCCCAAGGCCATCTACTCGGTGCTCGGCGGCGCCGCCTCGAGCTACAAGTTCCTGAAGGAGTTCCCCGACGCCGCCAACGGCATCATCGACTGCAACCATTGGTTCAACCCGAAGGACGCACGCAGCGCCGCGCTGCGCAAGCGCGTCGAGGCGAAGGGCCTGTTCTACACGTACGAGATCTTCAATACCTACACGGCAGTGCGCCTGCTCGCCGACGCGATCGACAAGGCCAAGAGCGCCGACCGCGCGGCCATCACCGCGGCGCTGGCTGCCAGCACTTTCAGCGACCACTTCATGCCCTACGGCCCGACCAAGTTCGTGAACGGCCAGAACGAGGGCGCGCAGCCGCTGATGACGCAGGTAATCAAGGGCGACATCCGCGTCATCGTGCCGCGCGAATACCGCGAAGCCGATCCGATCTTCCCGCTCAAGGCATAACGGGCCCACCCCCGAAGCGGCCTGGCGGCCGCCTCCCCCATCAGTCCAGATAAAGGAGGCGCCGCCAGCGGCCCGGCAAAGCCGGTTCCGCGGCGGCCACTGGCCAGGGCACCTGCATGCTCGATCTCGCGATCCTCTTCCCCTCGCTCCTCAACGGGCTGACGACGGGCGCGGTCTATGCGCTGATCGCGCTCGGCCTCACGCTCATCTACGGCGTGCTGCACATCATCAACTTCGCGCACGGCGCGGCGTTGATGGTGGCGCTGTATGCGGTGTGGATGCTCAAGACCCACCTCGGGCTCGACCCTTACCTAGCGCTGCCCATCCTCGTGCCGGGCATGTTCGCGCTCGGCTATGCGCTGCAGAGCGTGGTCATCAACCGCGCCAGCCACGGCAAGGACGAGAACATCCTGCTCGTCACGCTCGGGCTTTCGATCGTGCTGGAGAACCTGGCACTGATGTTCTTCAAGAGCGACACGCGCACCATCGAGACGGCCTATACGCTCACCACCATTCCCATCGGGCCGGCCTTCATCGCCCTGCCCAAGCTCGTGGCCTTCGCGGGCGCACTGGTGGCCTCGGCGGTGCTGCTCATGGTGGTGCACCGCACCGACCTCGGCCGCGCCATCCGCGCCGTGGCCAAGGAGAAGCAGGGTGCGCGGCTGGTCGGCATCGACGTCGACCATGTCTATGCGATGAGCTTCGGCATCGGCCTGGCGTGCCTGGGTGCGGCGGCGTGTTTCCTGCTGCCGGCGTACTACGTCAACCCGCAGGTGGGCTCGGGCTTCGTGCTCGTGGCCTTCACGATCGTCGTGCTGGGGGGCATGGGCAGCTTCACCGGCGCGCTGGTGGGCGGGCTGCTGATCGGCGTGGTGGAGTCGCTCGGGGGGTTGTTCCTCGGCGAGTCGCTCGGGCAGATCGGCATCTTCGCGATCTTCATCGCGGTTCTGCTGTTTCGGCCGCAGGGGCTGTTCGGGGCGCGGGCATGAGGCGCTTCACGGCCACGGCCGGGGCCAGGGCCAGCGGGACTTCGACGGACGAGGCGGCCGAGGGAGCCGTGTGGGCCCTTGCGCTCCATGTCCCCCGGACCTGGCCTGAACGGCCGGTCCTCCTCCTTGACTTCCGCGCAAGGGCCCACCCGGCTCCCTCGGCGGCACCGCCGGTGGTGGTCCACCAAGCTGGGCGGTGGGGCCATGCCGGCCGGAGGCGTTGGCTGTCCGGTTACGTCGGCTTTCTCGTGGAGCGCCGAGGCCGTGCAGATCGTGCCGGCGGGGTGCGCTGCCCAGCGGGCATCACGGAGGAGGACCGGCCGTTCAGGCCAGGTCCGGGGGACATGCCGCTGGGCAGCGCACCCCGGCGGCGCGATCCCGCCAGGGCCGTCGAAGCGCGGCGCATCAAGTGCCGTAACGTCTCCGACCGGCCAGACCCCGCCCACGCCTTGGAGCGCCGCCCATGACGCTGCGCCGCGACCTCACCGGCATCGCGGTATTCGCGGCAGCCGTGCTGCTGCTCACCGCAGTGCTCGACAGCGGTGTCTGGCTCACCTTCACCATGCTCGCGCTCTACGGCGCGCTGCTCGCGCAGGCCTGGAACATCCTCGGCGGTTACGGCGGCCAGTTCTCGTTCGGGCACGCGCTCTTCTTCGGCGTCGGCGCCTACGCGCAGGTGATCGCGCAGGTGACCTTCGGCCTCAACGCGTGGCTGGCATTGCTGCTTGCCGTCGTGCTGGCCGCAGCCATCGGGCTCGCGATGGGCGCCATCACCTTCCGCTACGGGCTCAAGGGCTCGTACTTCGCGCTCGTCACGCTCGCCTTCGCCGAGGTCTTCCGCATCGGCGCGGTGTCGGTCGGCTTCACGGGCGGCGGCGTCGGCATGATGCTGCCGCTCGCGGAGTCGTTCGCGAACCTGCAGTTCGGCTCGCGCAAGGGCTACATCGTGCTCATGCTCGCCTTCGTTGTCGCGGCGGCGGTGGCGACGGCGTGGATCCGGCACTCGCGCTTCGGCGCCGGCCTCATGGCCGTGCGCGACAACGAAGACGCGGCCAGCGCCGTCGGTGTCGACCCGCAGCGCGCCAAGCGCGGCGCCATCACGCTCTCGGCCGCGTTCATGGGCGCGGCCGGTGCCTTCTACGTGCAGGTGTTCCAGTACATCGACCCCGGCATCGCC
>JAEUPE010000161.1 GCA_016790435.1 Rubrivivax sp.
CCGACTTCTACGCCGCCAACCCCAACCACCTCATCTCCATCCAGCAGCAGGACGTCATCACCGGCTGGTACGCCTTCCCCGGCCAGAACGCGCTGCGCATCACCGACGTCATCAACGACCACCTGCAGACGGTGGTGGCCAAGCGCGACGGGCCCGACGCGGTGCTGGCGAAGATGGTGTCCGACGTGCAGGGCTTGATCCCCGCGCGCAAGGCCTGAGCCGCGCCGGCATTTCCAAGCCCGGCCATGCTGAAGTTCATCCACCTCACCGACACGCACCTCGTGCACCCGGGGCGGGCGCTGTACGGCACCGACCCGATGTGGCGGCTGCAGCAGGCGGTTGCCAGCATCCAGGCGGAGCACAGCGACGCCGCCTTCGTCATCGTCACCGGCGACCTGGCGCACTGGGGCGAGGCCGAGGCCTACGCGGCGCTGCGCGAGGTGCTCTCGCCGCTGCCGATGCGCGTGCACCTGCTCCTGGGCAACCACGATCACCGCCGCCGCTTCCTGCAGACCTTCGCCGCCGACACGCTGGTGGACGGCCACGGCTTCGTGCAGTACGCCTTCGACGCCGGCGGACTTCGGCATGTGGCGCTCGACACCAACGAGCCAGACGTCTCCTGGGGCGTGTTCTGCGAGCGCCGAGCGCGCTGGCTCGCAGACGAGCTGGCGCGCGGCGACGCGCAACCCGTGCACCTGTACCTGCACCACCCACCCTTCGCGGTGGGCATCGAGGCGATGGATCGCATCGCGCTGCGCGACGGCGAGCGCCTGCGCGAGGTGCTCTGGCCGCATCGCGGACGCATCAGGCACCTGTTCTTCGGCCATCTGCACCGGCCCATGGCCGGCAGCTGGTGTGGCATCCCGCTGTCCACCGTGCGCGGCACCAACCACCAGGTCGCGCTGCAGCTCGGCGACTCCGAACGCGTGCCCGGCAACCAGGAGCCGCCGCAGTACGCGGTGGTACTGGCCGACGCCCAGAGCACGCTCGTGCACCTGCACGACTACGCCGACCGCTCGGCGCGCTTCCCGCTCTGACTTGCCGCTCTGACCCCGCACGACCGATGAAGCAACTCCCAGAAGGACATCCGCCCATGAGTGTCGACAGGCTGTTCTGGTCTCGCCGCGTGCGTGTCTTCGATCTCGACGGCACGTTGATCCACACCCTGCCCGACCTCGCCGGCGCGCTGAACCAGGCGCTGCGCGAGATGGGCTTTCGCGCGTTGCCGGAGAGCCTCGTGCGCGCCTCGTTGCACGCCGGGCTCGAAGGCACCGTCGTCGCCGCCTGCACCTACCTGCGCCTGCCGGAGCAGGTGCAGGCGCCCCTGCTGGCGCGTTACCGGCGCTGCTACGCGGCGGGGCTTGTGCTGCGTTCGTCGCCCTTCGACGGTGTGCCGGAGATGCTGGCGCTGCTGTCGGCGCGCCGAGAGCCGCTGGCCGTGTGCACGAACAAGTCGCAGCGCGAAGCCGAAGAACTACTCGCCGCCTTCGGCCTGCGGCGGCACTTCGCCGTCGTCGTCGGCGCCGACACCTGCGCAGAACGCAAACCCCATCCGCTGCCGCTGCGCCATGCCGTGGCACGCCTGGGCGCCAAGCTGGGCGAGGCGCTCTTCGTCGGCGACAGCGCCGTCGACGCCGCCTGCGCCCGCGCCGCCGGCACGGCCCACCTCTGGTACGGCCGTGGCTACGGCATGCCGCCGCAGGGGTGCGAGTGGCGGATCGATTCCTACCGCGAGTTGCTCGCGGCCCGCCTGCCGATCGCGGCCTGATCGTCGGACGGCCGCGGTGGTCCGTGGCACAGCGGGCCCCGCGCCCTCGGGGGCCGCTGTCACGCCGTTGTCACGGCCGCGCCTCATCGTCGTTCGCTCGTTCAACCCATTCGAAGAGAAGCCGCCGATGCGCCTCACCCCCCTGGTTCCGTTGACCCTGGCCTCGCTGGTCGCCACCACCTTGCTCGTCACCGCCTGCGGTGGCGGCGCTGACGACTCGCTCGACCTGGAGGCGGGCACGCCGCCCAACGCAACCACGCTGGACACCGCGGGTGCGGGCACGTTCTCGCTCACGCTGCAGAAGATCGGCTCCACGGTGGCCGGCGGCCTGGCCGCCGCCGAGATCAACGCCTACGACGCGCGCACGGGGCGCCTCTTCGTCACCGACGGCGCCAACGCGCGCGTGAACGTGTTCGACCCGCGCGGTGTCACCGACCTCGGCGTCCCCGCCAGTCCGGCAGCGTTCATCTCCATCGCCGACCTGGGCGCCACCGTCAACAGCGTGGCGGTGCACGACGGCCTGGTGGCCGTGGCCGTGGAAGCGGCGCCGAAGACCGCGCCCGGCGTGGTGGCCTTCTACCGCGCCGACACGCTCGAGCGTCTGGCCGTGGTGACGGTGGGCGCGCAGCCCGACATGCTGGTCTTCACGCGCGATGGCCGCCGCGTGCTCGTGGCCAACGAGGGCGAGCCCGACAGCTACGGGTTGCCCACCTCGGTGGATCCAGAAGGTTCCGTCAGCGTCATCGACCTCCATGTGCGCGGCAGCACCCTCATCCCCACGGTGCGCACGGCGGACTTCCGTGGCTTCAACGGGCAGATCGACGCGCTGCGGGCGCGCGGCGTGCGCATCTACGGGCCGGGCGCCACGGTGGCGCAGGACCTCGAGCCCGAGTACATCGCCCTCGACCCCGACGGACGCCTGGCCTACGTGACGCTGCAGGAGAACAATGCCGTGGCCACGGTGGACATCGCCCGCGCGAAGGTGCTCGCCATCCAGCCGCTTGGTTTGAAGGACCACAACCTCCCGGGCCAGGGCCTGGACCCGAGCGACGAGGATGGCGGCACCGACACCAACAGCGGCACTCCGGCCGTCAAGATCGGCAACTGGCCGGTGCTGGGCCTGTACCTGCCCGATGCGATGGCCGCCTACAAGGCGCGCGGCCAGACCTGGCTGGTCACGGCCAACGAAGGCGACGCGCGCGCCGACTGGCCCGGCTTCAACGAAGAGGTGCGCATCCGTGCCCACTGCGACAAGGGGCTCGATCCGACCGTCTTCCCGGGTGCCACCGGTGACGCCACCGACCGGCTGCTGCGCGACTCCAACCTCGGCCGCCTGCGCGTGACGCTGGCGCCCAACGGCAACGACAACGGCAAGAACGCCGCCGGGCAGTGCAACAAGCTTCTCACCTATGGGTCGCGCTCGTTCAGCATCTGGCGGGCCGCGGACATGAAGCGGGTCTTCGACTCCGGCGAGGACTTCGAGCGCCTCACAGCGGCCATCGCCGAAGCGGTGGGCGCACCGTTCAAGTTCAACAGCGGCCACGACAACGACACGCTCGACTCGCGCAGCCCCGCCAAGGGCCCCGAGCCCGAGGCCGTGGCGGTGGGAGAGATCGGCGGCCGCACCTACGCCTTCATCGGCCTGGAGCGCGTCGGCGGCATCATGGTGTACGACGTCACCGACCCGTTCAACGCGCGCTTCGAGACCTACATCAACACGCGCAACGGCGCTACCGGCGACCTCGGGCCCGAGGGCGTGACCTTCGTGCCGGCCGGTCGTTCGCCCATCGGCAAGGCGCTGGTGATCGTCTCGCACGAGGTGAGCGGCACGACGGCGGTGTACGAGGTGAAGGTGTCCCGTGGCGGCTCTTCGCAGCGCTGATCGGTCTCCAACGTCGACCGCCATGCCCGACAAAGACGGACCAATGACCGTGGACGCTGAGCTGCTCGCGCGCCTGCACGAAGAACTGCGCGACGACTTCGACGAAGAGCTGGAGCTCGAATTCGAAGACCGTGTTCCCCTGGAGGCCGGTGCCATCGCTTCGTCTGCCGATGGTGTCGAGGAGATGCCGCGCCAGGCCTACTTCCGCGAATTGTTCCGGCTGCAGGCCGAGCTCGTGAAGCTGCAGGACTGGGTGGCCGCCAGCGGCCAGAAGGTGCTCATCCTGTTCGAGGGGCGCGACTCCGCGGGCAAGGGCGGCGTCATCAAGCGCATCACGCAGCGGCTCAACCCGCGCGTGTGCCGCGTCGTGGCGCTGCCGGCACCCAACAACCGCGAGCGCACCCAGTGGTACTTCCAGCGCTACGTGCAGCACCTGCCGGCGGCCGGCGAGATGGTGCTGTTCGACCGAAGTTGGTACAACCGCGCCGGCGTCGAGCGCGTCATGGGCTTCTGCAGCGAAGACGATGTCGAGGAGTTCTTCCGCTCGGTGCCGGAGTTCGAGCGCATGCTCGCCCGCTCCGGCATCCGGCTGCTGAAGTACTGGTTCTCCATCACCGACGAGCAGCAGCACATGCGCTTCCTGGCGCGCATCCACGACCCGCTCAAGCAGTGGAAGTTCAGCCCGATGGACCTCGAAAGCCGCATCCGCTGGGAGGCGTACACCAAGGCCAAGGAGGCGATGCTCGAGCGCACGCACATCGCGGAGGCACCCTGGTGGGTGGTGCAGGCCGTGGACAAGAAGAAGGCGCGGCTGAACTGCATCGCGCACCTGCTCGCGCAGATGCCCTACGAAGAGATCCCGCGCCCGACGATCCAGCTGCCGCCGCGCGTGCGCAACCCCGACTACATCCGCCAGCCGGTGCCGGCCGAGATGTACGTGCCCGAGGTGTACTGAGGCGTCGTCACGTGGGTTGAGCAAGCTCATGGGCACGCGTGCCTTGCTGCCCAGAATCGGCGTGGGCTGAGCAGCGGGAGTGGTTCGCATGTGGGACGCCGTCGTCATCGGTTCCGGCATCGGGGGCCTCGCCTCGGCCGCGGCGCTGGGCAAGCGCGGCAAGCGCGTGCTGCTGCTCGAGCAGCACAGCGTGGCCGGCGGCCAGACACAGACCTTCAGGCGCCAAGGCTGGGAGTTCGCGACCGGGGTGCACTATGTCGGCGGCGTCGGTCCGCACCCGGGAGCCGAGGGCCAGTTCGGCCGGCTCCTGGCCTGGCTGAGCGACGGCGCACTGCAGTTCGCGCCTTGCGCGAACCCCTACGACATCGTTCGCCTGCCGGGCTTCGAGTTCGGCATCCCTCATCCTGAGCACGCCTACCGCGCAGCCTTGCTGCAGCGCTTTCCGCGCGAGGCGTCGGCCATCGATCGGTGGTTCCAGGCGTGTCATGAGGCGCGGGTGGCGGCGTTCACGCTGATGGCGATGCACAGCATGCCTGCGCTTCTGGCGGCGGGTGTGCGGCTGCTGCGCGGCAAGGCGGCCGAGGCCTGGGCGCATCACACGGTCGCCCAGGAGTTGGCCCGCATCGCCGATCCGCAGCTGCGCGCGGTGCTGGGGGCGCGCTGGGGTGACCATGGTGCGCCACCCGTCAGCGCGCCCATGGTCGAACACGCGCTGGTCACGGGCTCGTACGACGCCGGTGCCTATTACCCGATCGGCGGTCCCGCCCGTTTCGCGCAAACCCTGCTGCCCGCCGTGCTGGCCGGCGGCGGCACTTGCCGTCTGGGCGCAGACGTGCGCCGCATCCTCGTGGAGGACGGGCATGCATGCGGGGTCGAGGTCGTGCAGAATTCCGAGGTCACGGTCGAGCGCGCGCGCCAGGTGATCTCCGACATCGGCGTGGTCAATACGCTGGCCTGCTTGCCAGAGGGCGTGGCGCCGCGTTGGCAAGAGGAGACCCAGCGCCTGCAACCCGGTCTGACCTTCGTTGCGCTGTACATCGGCCTGGAGGGGGACATCGCGGCGGCCGGGGCTTCTTCGGCCAACCACTGGATCTACGAGCAGGCGGATGTCGACCGGGTCTGGACCCGTCCGGCCGACGAGGATGCGCCGGGGCTGTTCGTCAGCTTCCCATCCCTGAAGGACCCCTCCTGGCAGGGGCCGCCCACGGCAGAGGTGCTCGCCTTGGTGGATCACGAGGCCTTCGCGCCCTGGCTGCAACCTGCCCAGGGGGGCGCCGATTCAGCGGTGGCCGACGACTACGGCGCATTCAAGGACTGGGTCGGCGAGCGGTTGTTGGCTCAGTTCGGGCGCCACTTCCCGGCGCTGGCGCCGCTGGTCCGCTTCCACGAAGTGGCCACGCCTCGCACTCAGCAGCGCTTCACTCGAACGCCGTCCGGCGCCATGTACGGTCTCGAGATGACCGGCGAGCGCCTGGGCTCCCACGCCGTCAACCTTCGCACGCCCGTGCGCGGCCTGCTGCTGGCCGGCCAGGACGTGGCGGGGCCAGGGGTCCAGGCCGCCTTCATGACCGGGCTACTGGCCGCCGCGGCGGTGGACATGGGCATCTGGCGCGAACTGGGGCGTTGACCCGGGGCGAGGGCGCAAGCCCCTGGCTGCAGCGCCCGGTCAAGGTCGCGGACGGCTGCCGCTGTCCTTGAAGCGGGCCAAGGCGCGTTCGAGATCGGCGCGTTCTTCGCATCCGGCCGCGCAAAGCCGAACCAGCCGGGCCAGGTGCGCCTCGGCCGTGGCAAGGTCGCCCTTCATCAGAGCCAGTTCACCAGCATATTCGAGCGCCCCTTTGTGGTCGGGATCCAGCCTGAGCGCCGTGTCGTAGTGGCGCTGCGCCGCCACCAGGTCGGGCGTGGCCCGCTTACGCCAGGCGTAGCCCATCAGGTTGTGCCAGTCGGCGCTGCCGGGCATTGGCATCTTGCGCAGTTCGTTCAGGGCCTCGTCCCAGTGCTGCCGTGCGATGGCCGCCCGCACCGGGCCCAGCGGATCGGTCTGGTGAACGCTGGACGGCGGCGGCGTGTCCGCACCCCATGCGGCGCCCGCTGCAGCCCACAGTGATACCGCGACGGCGGCCGCCGTGCCGGCAAGAAGGCGCGACCGCATCGGCCTCACTCCGGACTCCATCGCCAGTGAAGCGCTCGGGCGGCGCAGTGGCCGGGCCCGGACACTGCCCGCACCTCGGCGCCCAGGTCAGGTGCCAATGACACCACCGTCGTTCTTGCGGATCACCACCGTCGCGCTGCGCGGGCGGCCGTCGGGCCGCTGATCGGGCCAGTTGCTGAAGCGCCGTGGCTGGTTCGGGTCGCTGCGCTCGCTGGGGCTCTCGCCTGGATGCTGGATGTTGATGAACATCGTGCGGCCATCGGGCGTCGCCGTGGCGCCGGTGATCTCGCAACCGACGGGGCCGACGAGGAAGCGGCGGATGTCACCGGTGCGCGGGTCGGCCGCCAGCATCATGTTGTTCCCCATGTTCTTCAGATCGCCCTTGCCCATCGCGCTGGTGGACATGTCGGTCTGGATCCACAGCACGCCACGCGCGTCAGTCCACAGGCCGTCGGGGCAGGCGAAGGCGTCACCCTTGACGTTGCCCTTGGCCTCGGCGCGTTCCAGCGTGGGGTCGCCGGCGAGCACGAAGTGGTTCCACTCGAAGCTCAGGCTGTCGAAGTCTCCAGCCTCCTTCCAGCGGATGATGTGGCCCATCGTGTTGTTGGCGCGCGGGTTCGCAGCGTCGGTGGCCGGCTGGTTGTTGCCGCCGCGGTTGCTGTTGTTGGTGAGCGTGCAGTACACCCAACCCTGCTTGTCGATGTCGATCCATTCGGGTCGGTCCATCTTCGTGGCCCCGAGCCGGTCGCTGGCCTGGCGCGACTTGATCAGCACATCGCCCTGGTCGGCAAAGCCGTTGGCTGCCGTCAACGGGCCCTGACCCTGGACCAGCGCGATCCAGCGGCCCTTGCCGTCGGCATCGAAGCGCGCGACGTACAGCGTGCCGTGATCGAGCAGCCCGGCGTTGGCCTTGGCGCCGCCGGGCTTGATGGCGTCGCGGCTGACGAACTTGTAGATGTACTCGAAGCGGGCATCCTCGCCCATGTAGACGACGGCACGCTGGTCCTTCGTGACCGCGACCGTCGCGCCCTCGTGCGCGGCGCGGCCGAGCGCGGTGCGCTTGACGGGCGTGCTGCTTGGGTCGTAGGGGTCGATCTCCACGACCCAGCCGAATCGGTTGGTCTCGTTGGGGTGCTGGGTGGCATTGAAGCGCTCGTCGTGCTCGTGCCAGCGGTAACCGACCGGGTCGCCCTTGCGCAGGCCCCAGCGGGCCTGGTGCGCATCGGGCTGGTCCGGGCCCTTGAAGTAGAAGATGAAGTTCTCTTCGCAGGTGAGGTACGTGCCCCACGGCGTGATGCCGCTGGCGCAGTTGTTCAGCGTGCCCAGCACGCGACGGCCGGCCGGGTCGGCCGCGGTCTGCATCAATGCATGGCCCGCCGCCGGGCCGCCCAGGGCCATCGGCGTGTTGGCGGTGATGCGTCGCGCCCACCGGCTGGGTTTGACGATGGTCCAGCGACCGGCCTGCTGCTCGACCTCGATCACCGCCACACCGTGCGCGGCCTGGGCCTTGCGCACCTTCTGCGCATTCCACGTGGCCATGCCGTCCGGGTGCAGCAAGCCGTCGTCGGCGTACTCGTGGTTCATCACGAGCAGGCCCGCGGCCGGGTTGTCAGCCTTCATGGGATGGCGGAAGAAGTGGATGCCGTCGTGGTGCATGCCCATCTGCGCTTCCTGCTGGGCGGCGGTGTTGCTGGCGTCGAAGCTGAAGGCGTGGTCCTCGCCCGGCAGGCCAACCGACTCGCCCCAGGCGGCAAACACCTGCGCACTGTAGCCCTCGGGCACGACCACCGTGTCGGCCGTGCCGACCGGCACGCTCTTGAAGCCCAGCAGCGGCCCCGCCACGGCCCCGGTCATGCCGGCACAGCCGGCCAGCGGCGCAAGCAGCCCGCTGACCGCCACACCCAGGCCGCCGCGCAGCACGGTGCGCCGGGCCGGGTCGGAGACGTCATGGATGCTGGGGTTGGAGGAGCGGTTGCTGTCCTCCATCGTCGAGAAGTCCTTGGCCATGGCGGTGATCGAACTGAGTGGTGAGGTGAACGAACGATCGTGGACAAGACCTGTGACGCCCCCGTGACGATGCGGCCTCGCCGCGGCCCCCGGCACGCCGAAGCGGCTTGGTGCGGACCGCCATCGGCCTCACGCCGGTACGATCTCGCAGCAAGAGAGTTCAGGTTGCTGACCGCCATTCGCTTGCCGATCCTCCCGGAGCGACCCCACGCCGGCCCGATGAAACCGGTGACCTCGGCGCGCACCGCACTGGCCATGTTGCCGGGCGCCCAGCTCGAGCTGACGATCGAGCACGACACGATCCGCGGCGTTTCGCCGGCCATGCTGCGCTGGTGGTTCGAGACGCTCGGCAGCACGATGACCCTGGCCGGCAGAACCTACCCGCGCTACCTCGTCTGGCACCCGCGCGACCACATCCACTGGGAGCTTGCCGCCAGGGCGCCCGACGGCGGCACAGGGCAAGGCGCGCGCTTTCGCATCGTCGAGGCCTTCGCGGCCAACCCGGCCTACTACGTGGACTCCACCGAGGAGGTCGAGAAGCTCGACGAGGAGGGAATTTCGCTGGTGCGCCGGGTGGCGGGCGTGGAGATCTTCCGGCTCGAACATCGTTTCGGGCATGCGCCAGGCGGCGCGAGCTACCGCTCGCGCATGGCCGTGGGAGCCGCCCCCAGCCTCGTCGGCAACCTCTTCAACCACCTCGTGCGCCCGTGGGTCTTTTCCAACGAGATGGGCATTGCTTGGCTGACCCACAACGTGGAGGAAGTCAGCATGTTCGAGCACATCCTGCCGCCGCTGTACGCGGCGCGCTGAGGCACGCCATGTGAGGCGGGCCGTCGGTCGCGCCGCCATCTTGTAGCGCAAGGCAGTCGCCAGCCCAAGGTCAGCCCGGGCCAGGCCTCTTCTTTCGGCCCCCGCGCCGCAGCGCCACCACGGCCAGCACGAGACCCAGCGCGAAAGCCGCCGAGATGGCGCCTCCACCGCGGTCCTCCTCCGGCGTCTCGGCTGGTGGCGCCGGCGACGGATCCGCGGGCGCGGCCGGCGCAACGCCGATGGCCTGCATCCGCAACAGCGGTGCGTTCGCTGCATCCGAGCCGAGTTCGACCCAGCTCTCGGCCCGCTCCGCCGAGCGCGGCGTGTGCGTGACGGTCACGTCGCAGCGCGCGCCGGGCTCGATGCGGCCGCTGGCAACGCAGTCCGCTGCGACCGCGAAACGCAACGCCTGCGGTCCGGTGCTGCGCAGGCGCTGCAGCGACACCGCCGTGCTGCCGGGGTTGTGCAGCTGCAGCCGCACTTCCGCACTGCGCCCCACCTCGACACGCGCGAAATCGATGAGTTCCGTGGCCGGCAACCAGGCCAGCGTGGGCGGTTGCAATGCCGCACCGGTGCCCAGAAGCCGGCCACTGCGCAACACCTGGCCCCCCGGGGCCACGATGTCGAAGCGCGCCTCGGCGGGCCCCGCTGTGGCCGGGCGGAACCATGTGCGCACGCGGCACTGCCCCAGCGGCGGCAGGGTCAGCGGACACTCGTGCTGCACCGGAAACACCATGGGATCGGTGGAGACGACTCCGCCGATGGCGATGTCGCCGCGCGGCTGCAAGTTGCGAATCAGGATCCAACGCTCGGCCGCCTGCGTACCCACCGCCTGCACGCCGAAGTCGTCCACCGTCGGCCAGGGCTCCGGCAGCGTCTCGAGGGCCGCGGTCGGCACCACCGTGCCGAGATAGGCGGCAATATCGGCCAGGTCCGCGTCGCTCAGGAACTGCCTGAGGTAGCCCATGGCCGACACGGCCGCGATGGTGCGCGAGATGAGGGTGCCGCCCGCCGCGCCACGCAGAACGCTGTTGCGGTTGTTGACGGGTTCGCCGTGGCACGAGATGCAAGAGCCGACGCCGGGTGAGCCGGGCAGCGCGCGGTAGAGCGCCGCGCCGCGCGTCGCGTCCTGGGCATGCGCGGCGGGTGCGAGAAGTGCGACAAGTGCGGCCGAGGCGATCAGCGCACCGGCGAGGGCGCGGGGCAGAGCCCAGGGGGTGGACTTCACGTCGATGGGCGAATCGGGCAGCGGGCCCGCAGTCTTCGGCCGGCCGGTGACGCAGGCGTGACGACCGAGCGGGCCGCCGGCTTGCCGGACGACGCCGACCACGACCCGCAGAATCCAGCAGCCGTCAACGCCCGCCGACATCACCCGGTCACGTCTGCACGCTACCCATCGCACCGGCAGCCCGGACGCCACCCGAACGAGGAACCCAGTGACCATGCCCGCCCCCGCCCCGCCCCGATCCGCACCCCGCAGACGTCGCAGTTGTCGAGCTACGGCGGCGACGCCAACGGCCTCATCTGCGGCTTTCGCTTTGCTCCGTCGGCCCCGATCGAGGCGATCGACACGCCGGCAGCGCAGCAGTGGCTTGCACACCCGCAGGCCGTCGAGCGCACGGGCTTCCTCTGGCTCCACTTCAACCTCAGCCACGCGGGAGCCGAACGCTGGCTGCGCGAGCATGCGGCCATGGACGAGAGCTTCTTCGACGCGTTGCATGAAGGATCGCGTTCGACGCGCATCGAGCGCGTGCTCGACTCGGTGTTTGCCGTCCTCAACGACGTCACCTACGACTTCGCGTTCGAGGCCAGTCAGGTGGCCACGATGTGGATCAGCGTGCGCGCCCACCTCGTGGTCACGGCTCGGCGCAGCCCGCTGCGCTCGGTGGATCGCCTGCGGGCCGCGGTCGCCGCTGGCCGCCACGCCATCAGCAGCGCCGCGACGCTGCTGGACCACCTGCTGCGCGAGCAAGCCGACGAACTGGTGAGAATCGCGCGCCAGGCCAGTGCCCGGGTCGACGAGATCGAAGACCGTCTGTTGGCAGGTCGTGCGCACAAGCTCACTGCCGAATTGACGCAGTTGCGTCGCATGAGCGTGCGCCTGCAACGCCTGCTCGCCCCCGAGCCGAGCGCCCTGTTCCGCATGCTGGCCAATGCGCCCGACTGGGTGCAAGAGGACGATCGCCAGCGCCTGCGCCAGGCGAGCGAGGAGTTCGCCGTCGTCATGCGGGACATCGCCGCCTTGCAGGAGCGCACCAAGCTGCTGCAGGAGGAATCGGCGGCGCGCGTGGCCGAGCAGAACAACCGCAGCCTCTTCACGCTGACCATGGTCACCGTGCTGGCGCTGCCAATCAACCTGATCTCCGGCCTGCTCGGCATGAATGTGGGCGGCGTCCCCTGGCGCGAGCACCCGGCGGGGTTCTGGATCGTCGTGGCGTCGATCGGCTTGACGACCGGCCTGATCGCGCACTTGTCGCGGCGCCGCCTGGTCGAGCACGCCGCGCCTGCCCAGCGGCAACTCCGACGCGGCGATGACGGTGCGGCGAACTTCGCCGGTAGGATCACGGCCGCATGACGGCCACGCGCCACGCCTCCCGGCTCTCGATCACCGACATGGACGCCATCCTGGGCGTGACTCGGGCGTTGGCGGCGCCGTTCGACCTGCGCGCGATGCTCGAGGAAGTGACCAGGGCCGCGTGCCTGGTGCTGCGCGCCGAGCGCGCCTCGGTGTGGCTGCACGATCCGCACGCGCGGCAGCTCTATGTGGCCGTGGCGCGCGACGTCGAGCAGGTGCGTGTGGACATGGGCGTTGGCCTCGTCGGCGCCTGCGCGCGCGACCGCGCGCCCATCAACGTGCCTGACTGCTATGCCGACCCGCGCTTCAACCGCGAGGTCGATGCTCGCACCGGGTTCCACACGCGCTGCAGCCTGACCCTGCCGCTCGTCGACCACGACGGCGCCCTGGTGGGCGTCTTGCAAGTGCTCAACCGCATCGGGGGCACTTTCGACGTCGACGACGAGTTGCTCGCCGAGTCGCTGGCGGCGCAATGCGCGGTGGCGTTGTCGCGCGTGCGCGCCGTGGAGGAACACATCGCCACGGAGCGGCTTCGGGGCGAGATGGAACTCGCCAGCCGCATGCAGCGCAGCACGCTGCCAGCGTCGATGCCGACGCTGCCTGGCTACGAGATGCACGGGGTCTTCCTGCCCGCATCGCTGACCGGCGGCGACACCTTCGACTTGGCGCTCATCGACCAGGGCCTGCTCGTCCTGCTGGCCGACGCCACCGGGCATGGCATCGCGCCAGCGTTGTCGGTGACTCAGATGCACGCGATGTTGCGCATGGCCTTCCGCATGGGTGCCGATCTCGAGACGGCTTTCCGGCACGTGAACGACCAGCTCCTGACCGTGTTGCCGGACTCGCGCTTCGTGACCGCCTGCATCGCGTTGCTTGACCCGTCAACTCACCGCTTGCGCATGCTCAGCGGCGGTCAGGGGCCGCTGCTGCACTATCGCGCCGCCGACCGCCGCTGCGAGGCACACCGCGCCACTTGGCTGCCGCTGGGCACGATGCCGATCGCGGCAGCGCGGCCGGCCATCGAGATCGACATGGCGCCGGGCGACTGGCTGGTCCTGCTCTCGGATGGAGTCTACGAATGTGAGGCGCCCGATGGCACGATGTTCGGGCGCCAGCGTGTGGAGCAGCGCGTCGCGGCGGCCGCCCTCCAGTCTCCTTCCGACCTGGCCATGCACCTCCTCAGCGAGGTGGAAGCGCATCGTGCCGGGATGGCGCAGGACGACGACATCACGATGGTTCTGCTCAAGCGCAGCGAGACGTGCTGATGCAGTCCGCGGCGCTCACGCTCAGGCCGCCACGCAGTCGATCTCGACGCGCATGACATTCCTGCCCGCCGCGCGCTCGTAGTGCCACTGCTTCGAGTAGTGGCGGATGAAGAAGAGACCCAGGCCGCCCGGTTCGGCCTCGTCCAGGGTGCTCGGCAGCTGGCGCGCAGGCGCCTGGGTCGGGTCGAAGGCCCGGCCATCGTCCTCGAAGCGGAGATCGACTCGGTCACCATCGGCCATCATCTCGACGGCCACGCGCGTGCCCGCGCCATGCCGGAATACGTTGGTGAGCCATTCCTCGAGCACCAGCTCGACGGCATACACCGTTCGCCCGCTACCGCAATCGCCGAACCGGCCGAGGTGTTCGACCGCCTGCCTGCGCACCCGCTCGAGCGCATCGATGCCCGGTTCAACCTCGGTTCGCAACGTCGGGATCTCGCTCGGCACGGCGTGTCATCTCAGGCGGCGCTCAACGAGTCAAGTGTACGAGGGCCTCATCGCGGGTCTCGAACATCGGGATCAGCGTGTCGATGGCGGCGGTCTCCAGCATCTCGCGCACAGAACCGGGCGGCACCATCAGCAGGAAGCGGCGGTGGCGCGCCTTCTGCGCCTTAGCCGCCATGAGCAGCATGCGCACGCCCATCGAAGAGACGAACTCCACGTCGGCCAGATTCACCAGCGCGTGCCGGTCCGCGGCGATCGAAGCGGCGTTGAAGCGCGTTTCGATGGCATCGACACCCGCCGTGTCGAGGCGCCCTGACAGGCCCAGCTCGACCGCCGAGCCCGCCATCTCCGTCACAGTCATCTGCATGATCGAGTCCTTGTTGTCGGACGCGCGGCCGGTCAGCCGCGGCCGTGGTCAACATGACAGTGGGCCTCAGGCATGTGACAACGGCGTGACGCCTGCCGTTCCCGACCGCGCGTTGTGACGTCGGGGTGGGCCCGACGCGAGCAGGAGCGGATCGCGCGGGCCGACCGTGTCGAGCGCTCTTCAGGCCGTCAGCGCCATCGGCACCCCGGTCGTTGCCCGTTCCGCAGGCAAGCCGGCCACCCCACGCCCGATGCCGTGGTACTCGAAGCCGAGATCGGCCATCTGCTGCGGATCGAAGAGGTTGCGGCCGTCGAAGATGACCGGCTGGCGCAGCCGTTCGCGCAGCGCCTCGAAGTCGGGGCTGCGGAACTCACGCCACTCGGTGACGATCATCAGCGCGTCGGCATCGGCGGCGGCGGCGATCGGGTCGTCGGCGAACGAGAAGCCCTCGCGCCGGGTCAGCAGCCGCGTCGGGCTGGCCGTGACGGCCGGGTCGTAGGCCTGCACGGTGGCGCCGGCCTGCAGCAACGCTTCGATGATCTCCAGGCTCGGCGCCTCGCGCAGGTCGTCGGTGCCGGGCTTGAAGGCCAGGCCCCAGAGGCCGAAGCGGCGACCGCGCAGCGAGGCGCCGAATCGCTGCTGCGCGCGCTCCACGAGCAGCAGGCGTTGGCGGTCGTTCACGGCCTGCACGGCGCCGAGGATGCTCATGTCCACGCCGACGTCCGCGGCCGTGCGGCGCAGCGCCTTGACGTCCTTGGGCAGGCACGAGCCGCCCCAGCCGCAGCCGGCGTAGAGGAAGTGGCTGCCAATGCGCGGGTCGCTGCCGAGGCCCAGGCGCACCTGCTCGATGTCGGCGCCCACGCGTTCGGCCACCCGGGCCAGCTCGTTCATGAAGCTGATGCGCGTGGCCAGCATGGCGTTGGCGGCGTACTTGGTCAGCTCCGCACTGCGCAGGTCCATCGTCATCAGGCGGTCGCGGTTGCGCAGGAACGGCGCATAGAGCGCGCGCATCAACAGCGTGGCACGTTCGTCGTCGCTGCCGACGATGATGCGGTCAGGACGCATGAAGTCCTCGATCGCCGCGCCCTCCTTGAGGAACTCGGGGTTGGACACCACCGCGAAGGGCACGATCGTGCTGCGCGTCTGCAACTGCTGCAGCACCGTCTCGCGCACACGGTCTGCCGTGCCGACGGGCACGGTGCTCTTGTCGACGATGACCTTGTAGTCCTCCATGTGCTGGCCGATCGAGGCGGCGGCGCGCAGCACATGCTCGAGGTCCGCGGAGCCGTCTTCGGCGGCCGGCGTGCCGACGGCAATGAAGACGATCGTGCCATGGCCGACGGCGCGCGCCGCGTCGTCGGTGAACGACAGTCGGTGCGCGGCCACGTTGTGGCGCACCAGGGCCTCGAGGCCGGGCTCGTGGATGGGCACGCCGCCGTCGCGCAGCACGCGCAGCCGCGCCGGGTCGATGTCCAGGCACATGACGCTGTTGCCCATGTCGGCCAGGCAGGCCGAGGTGACGAGGCCGACGTAGCCGGCGCCCAGGACGGTGATCTTCATTGCAGGGTCTCCTGTGGGGATCGATGGCGTGGCGCCGGCAGGCGCAGCGCCTGCAGGTCGTGCACGGTCTGTCGCGAGCGCTGCAGCAGTTGTTCGAGGATGCGGGGCACCTCGAAGCTGGCGCGATTGCGCATCAGGGCCACGCGCTGCCGGTAGCGCGGCAGGTCGGCCAGCAGTTCGGCGGTGGCGGCCGGCAGACCGGCGGTCGAACGCACGGCGAGGCCCACGCCCTGCTCGCAGACCCAGCGCACGTTGAAGCGCTCCTGCGGCATCGTCCACGCGTTGCCGAAAGTGATGATGGGCAAGCCGAGCTGCAGCGCCTCGCTCAGGCAACCCGGCCCCGGCTTGCCGATGAAGAAGTCGGCCGCACCCATGTAGGTGGGCACGTCCTCGGTGAACTCGACCACCAGGCGCTTCCCGCCGGGGCCGGGAAGCGCGCGCAGGCGCTCGGCCAGCCGGGCATTGCGGCCACACATCAGCACGAGCTGCAGGCCCGGAAGCACGCGTGCGATGTCGAGCATCTGCGCCGAGCCGTAGCCTCCGAACATCACCAGCGCGGTGGGCTGGTCGGGCTGCAGGCCGAGCTTCGCCCTCAGCGCGGGCCGGTCCGGTGCGGGGTGCTCGTGGAAGGCCTGGCGCAACAGCATGCCCGAGACGCGCCACACGCAGCCGGGCCCGTAGCCCGCTGCCTCGGCCTGCGCCACGGCCTCTTCGGTGCCGCAGATCACGTGCTGCTGCAGGCCCGGCTCGATCCAGAAGTGGGGTGGCAGGTCCGCGAGGTCCGTCAGCACCGTGACGAACGGAACACCCGGGCAGGCCAGGGCCACCGAAGCCTGCAGCGCCCGGTTGAAGTTCGGAACGAGAGAGACGACGAGATCCGGCTCGGCATCGGCCCAATGCGCGGCCAGGCGGCGGGTCAGCGGCCCGTGCGCCATGCGGATGCCGGCCTGCAGGATGCGCAGTTCCTGCGCCAGGCCGAGGGTCCAGCCACGCGCGAGCCGGAAGTTGTAGAGGTCCTCCGGCGCCAGGCCGGTGACGCGTCGGAAGCGCTGCGCCGGGTCCAGCACCTCGGCCAGGTTCACCAGCCTCGTCTGCCAGGGCCAGCCCTGCGCCGCGATGGCCGACTTGAGCGCCAGCGCGGCGGCGCGGTGGCCGCCGCCCGCGTTGAAGTAGACAAGATCGATCTTGGGCACCATCGGCACGGGATGCTGGTCCGCGCGGATGACGGTGCCGTGATGCTCCCGTGCCAGATTCGTGACGGTGCGCGCCGCGAGGATCTCAAGCGCCGGCGGCAGCGGCAGCGGTCGCGGCGGGCAAGGTGTCTGCCTCGGGCGCCTGCGCTGGTGGCAGGCGCATCAACGCCTCGCCCATGCGAAGCCGCCGACCCGGCGCGATGCCGGGGGCGAGTTCGAATCCCGCGGGGGCGAAGACGATGATCGTGGAGCCGTGTTCGAACCAGCCCATCTCCTCGCCTTTGCGCACCGGCGCGTCGCATGTCCACTCGTGCGGTCCGCGGTGACGCAGGCGCAGCAGCACGTCGATGCAGTGCAGGCGGATGCTGGCCACGAGGATCGCGGCCACCGGCACGAGGGCGATGCGGTGGCCACCTTGCTCGAGCCTGGCACGCAGCACGGCACGCTCGTTGCGGCAGAACAACCCAGGCACCCGCGCCAGCGCCGGCGGATTGACGTTGAAGGCGTCGCCGCTGACGTAGGTGACCCGGTCCACCGTGAGGTCGTGCGGTGCGTGAAAGCGGTGGTACATGGCCGAGGTGAGACGCAGCGTCGCGTACACGCCGCCCTCGAACTCGCGCTCGCCTTCTCTCGATCGCAGCAGATCGTGCAGCCGGTAGCTCGAGCCCTTGGCCTGCAGCAGCATGCCGCCCTCGACCCGGCCGCAGGCGCCGACGATGGCATCGCTCGGGCTGGCGAGCACGCCCGGGTCGGGATCGACCGTGCGCGCGCCCGGCACGAGCCGGCGGGTGAACACCTCCTGCAGGCTGCGGTAGCGCCGCGGTTCGGCCTCCGCCAGGTCGATGTCGGAGAACAGGCGCCACACGGCCAGCGAAGCGCGCGTCAGCGTCGGGCTGCGGATGCCGCTGTACCAGCCCATGCCCCGCGTCAGCGCCACGCGCGGAATGCGGTTGGTGACCAGGAAGTTGAGCGATTCGATGGCCGCCATGCGCTTCAACGGATTGGGTGGCCGCCAGGAGAGCCGGCGTAACGGGCCGAGCAGGCGTTTGGCGGGCGCCAGGCGCCGCAGGGGATTGGAGAAGCGTCCTGGTTTCATTGGCTTGTCATCGCCCTCGGATAGACCTCGGTTCATGCAAATCACCTACACATTGACAGCCGTGGCGGCCGCCACGCTGCTGGGTTTCGGACTGGTGGCGGCCCGGCGACGGCTCGCGCTCTCGCGCGCGAAGCACCGCTCGCTCGCCGGCCACTCCCGCATCGCCAAGTGGTTCGCGGCCCAGGTCCCGGGCTATGCCTACGACGAAGGCCGGTTCTTCGCCTCCGACGGCGCGCCGGAATCCGCACAGGCGGCGCGGCGCGCCGGGCTCAAGGCCCTGTCCACGCTCTATGCCGAGCGCTATGCGAACACGATCGCGATGACGCGCGAAGCACGCGCCGCGCTTCCCGACCTGGCCTTCACCGGCAGTTACCGGGTGCCCTTCCAGTACAGCCCCTACCTGCGCCAGCAGCTGACGGTGGGCGCCTTCCTCCGCGCGGCCGACGGGACGATGGTCGAGGACCTCGACGGCAACCGGCTCATCGACCTCACGGGCTCGTACGGCGTCAACCTCTTCGGCGTCGACTTCTACAAGTCGTGCATCGCCGAGGCCCAGGCCATCGCCCAGCCGCTCGGCCCGGTGCTCGGCGCCTACCACCCCTGCGTGCTCGACAACGTGCGGCGCCTGCAGCGCATCTCGGGCCAGGAGGCGGTGTCGTTCCACATGTCCGGCACCGAGGCGGTGATGCAGGCCGTGCGCCTGGCGCGGTACCACACCGGCAAGCGCCATCTGGTGCGCTTCACCGGTGCCTACCACGGCTGGTGGGAGGACGTGCAGCCCGGCCCCGGCAACCCGATGCCCCCGCGCGAGACCTACACGCTGCGCGACATGGACGAGCGCACCTTGCGCGTCCTGCGCACTCGCAACGACATTGCCTGCGTGCTGGTCAACCCCCTGCAGGCCCTGCATCCCAACCGCAATGCGCCGGGCGACTCGAGTCTCGTCGCCATGCGGTCGGGTGCCGGCTTCGACCGTGCCGCCTACAAGGGGTGGCTGCAGCGCCTGCGCGAGGTTTGCAGTGAGCGCGGCATCGTGCTGATCTTCGACGAGGTGTTTCTCGGCTTCAGGCTGGCGCCGGGCGGCGCGCAGGAGTACTTCGGCGTGCGCGCCGACCTCGTCACCTACGGCAAGACGCTCGGCGGCGGACTCCCGGTGGGCGTGATCTGCGGCCAGGGCCGACTGATGAAGCGCTACCGCGAGGAACGGCCCGCGGATCTGTGTTTCGCGCGCGGCACCTTCAATGCCCATCCCTACGTGATGGCAGCGATGAACGTCTTCCTGCGCCGGCTCGACTCGCCGGAGGTCCAGGCGCTCTACGAGGGCCTCGACGACACCTGGAGCGCGCGTGCGGCATCCATGAATGCCGCCTTCGCCGACGCGGACCTGCCGGTGCGCGTGGCCCACTTCGGCACGATCTGGACGGTCGAGTACACGCAGGCCTCGCGTTACCACTGGATGCTGCAGTTCTACCTGCGGGCGCACGGCATTGCGCTGAGCTGGGTGGGCACGGGACGTTTGATCTTCGGGTTGCACTTCAGCGATGCCGATTTCAAGGAGGTCAGAGATCGGTTCCTCGCTGCGGCCTTGCAGATGCGTGCCGACGGCTGGTGGTGGTCCGACCCGGCAGGCAGCGCGCGCACCGTCGGGCGCGCGCTGCTGAGGGAAATGCTGCTGGAGCGGCTGCCGCGGGCGCTGCGGCCGGGAACGCAGAACGAACCGCAGCCGAAGCAGGGGCCGACACCCGGCCCCGACGCGCTCAGCGCGTGACGCCCGGCGCCTGCGGCATCGATGCTGCAGGCCCGTCGTGCCCGACATGGGCCATCGGGTCGAGCAACTCCCCTCGCATCAACGCGAAGGGCGAGCGCCAGTACAGCCCGATGTCGTGGAAGGGATCCGTCAGGATCTTGAACATCCACGCGAAGGCGCTGAGCGGGCCCTTCAGCCACAACAACTGCAGCACGCGGAACAGCAGCCCGCCCACGCCCAACGCCAGCCAGCCGATACCCACGTCGTGGACGAAGGCATCGAAGCCAGTGGCCGGCTGAATGAGACCGAAGAGCGAGGGCTGCAGCCACAGCAGCAGCGGCACACCGGCCCACACGCCAAGCAGCACGACCTTGCGCTGCATGTTGTAGCCGACCTTCACCGCCTCCTTGTACTCGTCGGTCACCTGGTTCACCCGGTCGAAGCCGCGCGGCTCGAAGAAGAAGTGGCCGCTCTGGCGCGTCACCATCGAGACGCACCAGCCGACGATGGCCGCCATGGCCGGGTCGACGAACAACAGCGCATAGGCGACGAGGAAGCTGATGGCGCTGATGAGGTGCAGCGTCTGGTTGATGCGGCTCTGGTGATAGAAGCGATGGTCATCCCAGCGTTGCTCGGCGACTTCGCGAAGGAATCGTTGCATGTCACGGCCTTTCGGGTTGTGATGGGGCGGACCGATCATGCAGAGCTCGCATGAACGAGGCGTGACACCGCGCCCCGCGCTGTCACCAAAGCGTCGCAGGGCGAGCGCAGCATGGCAAGCCATGACGACGTCGCACGAGATGCCGCACGAGATGAGTGGGCTACCGCCCGCACAGGGCCGCACCACTGGCACGCCGGACCGCTCTCGGCCGGCTGACCGGAGGCTCCATGTGGCCGTGGTCACCGAGACCTATCCACCGGAGGTCAACGGCGTGGCGCTCACCCTCGCACGCGTCGTCCAGGGACTCGTGGGCCTGGGACACGAGGTGAGCCTGGTGCGCCCGCGCCAGGGCGACGAAGCCGCGCGAGCGCCGGGTGCATCGGCGCCGTTGGCGCAGACGCTGGTGGCGGGCATGCCGATTCCTCAGTATCCGCACCTGCGTCTGGGCATGCCTTCGGGTGCGCTGCTGCGCCGCCACTGGCAAGAGCGCCGGCCCGATGTCGTGCACGTGGCCACCGAGGGGCCGCTGGGGTACTCGGCGGTGCAAGCCGCGAGGCGGCTGGCCATTCCCGTGACCTCGGACTTCCGGACCAACTTCGACGCCTACACCGGGCACTACGGCCTGACCTGGCTCCGCCGGCCGATCCTCGGTTACCTGCGCACCTTCCACAACCGGACTGCGGCAACGACGGTACCCACGGCTGCCCTGAAGCACCGCCTGCGCGGAGAAGGCTTTCGCAACCTGCACGTGGTGTCACGCGGCGTGGATGTCGGCCACTTCGATCCGGCGCTGCGCAGCGAAGACCTGCGCATGGCGTGGCAGGCGCAGCCGCCAGCGCCCGTGGTGCTGTACGTGGGACGTCTCGCGGCAGAGAAGAACCTCGGTCTGCTGGTGCGGTCCTTTCTCGCAGTCCAGGCGCAGTGCCCGAAGGCGCGGCTGGTGATCGTGGGTGACGGACCCATGCGCGACGCCCTGCAGGCACAACTGCCACGGGCGCACTTCGCCGGCCAAAGGCGCGGTGCGGACCTGGCGGCGCACTACGCCAGCGCCGACCTGTTCCTCTTCCCGAGCCTGACGGAGACCTTCGGCAACGTGGTCCCGGAGGCCATGGCCAGCGGCTTGCCGGTGGTGGCCTTCGACTGCGCGGCCGCAGCCCAACTGATCGAGCCGGGCCGCAGCGGTGAGCTCGTCGCCTGCGACAACGAGCCGCAGTTCGAACGCAGTGCCGTCGCGCTGGCCGGCAGCCGCGCCGCGCGCGAGGCGATGGGACAGCGGGCACGCGTTCGCGTCGGCGCCAATGGCTGGGATGCCGTGATTGCCGCGTTCGAGCAGGTCTTGAGGCGGGCCGCGGATGGGCGCCAGGACGAGTCACCTTCCGAGCCCCTGGATGCCAGCGCCACCGCGGCTCTGCGCCGGCAGGCCGCCGACCACGCCCTGCGGTGACGGCGAGGGCCGTCGGGCCTAGATCATCTCGGGCGTGAGCGCCGCGTGCAACACCACCTGCAGCACCCCTTCGCGCTCGCGGCCACGCAGCCAGATCAGGCCACCCTTGCGCAGCGACCACGGCTGCGCCTCGCCGCTCATCAGGTATCCCGCGGTCAGGCCAAGGGCCGGTTGATGGCCGACGATCAGGACGGGCTCGCGGGCGTCGGGCCAGCGCGCCACCTGCAGCAGGGCCTGCACCGTGTTCATCGGGGCCAGCTCTTCGACAGTCTTGAACTTGCGGTCCAGCGCCTTGACGGTTTGTTGCGCACGCAATGCGGGGCTGACCAGGACGCGGGTGGTCGCCGCGAGCTGGCGTCCGAGCCAGCCGGCCATGCGTTCGGCCTGTCGCTCGCCCTTGGCGGTCAGAGGGCGCGCGAGGTCCTCGCCCTCCTCGCCCGTTTCCACGGCTTCGGCGTGGCGCCAGAGGATCAGGTCCAAGATGGGTTGGCGGCACGCGCAGCATCGCGGTGCCGGTTGATCGTTGCAGAGGCCGAAAGTCTAGGCCGCAGCGATGTCAGGCCCGTGACACCGCGCCGGGCGCCGGTCCTCGGCGCACGGGCATGGCGCAGCGGTGTGAGGCGCCCGAGGTGCCAGTCAGGCGGCGACGGCGGCGGCGGCGAGTCGCTCGGCACACCGACGCCCGCAATCGGCGTCGCGCGCCTCGACCATGACGCGCAACACGGGTTCGGTACCCGAAGCGCGGATCAGCACCCGCCCATCGCCCGCCAGTTCGCGCTCGACGCGGGCGCGCTCGCCGTCCAGCGAGGCGTTGTGCTTCCAGTCGCTGCCTTCGCGCAGGCGCACGTTCAGCAGGGTCTGCGGGAAGAGCTGCACACCTTCCAGCAGCGCGGCCAGCGGGCGCCCCTGGCGCTTGATGGACTGCATGATCTGCAGCGCGCTGACGATGCCGTCACCCGTGGTGTGGCGATCCAGCGCCAGCAGGTGGCCGGAGCTTTCGCCGCCGAGTTGCCAGCCGCGGGCGATGAGTTCCTCGAGCACGTAGCGGTCGCCGACCTTGGCGCGCACGAGTGGAATGCCCAGCTGCTTGAGCGCCTGCTCGACGGCCATGTTGGTCATCAACGTGCCGACGACGCCAGGCACGGCGTGGCGCCGCGCCAGGCGGTCCGCGGCCATCACGTAGAGCAGCTCGTCGCCGTTGTAGAGCCGGCCGGCGGCATCGACGATCTGCAGCCGGTCGGCATCGCCGTCCAGGGCGATGCCGTAGTCGGCACGGTGCTCGGCCACGGCACGGCAGAGGGCCTGGGGCGCGGTGGCCCCGACGCCGTCGTTGATGTTCAGGCCGTCGGGGCTGCAGCCGATGGGCACGACGGCCGCGCCGAGCTCGTGGAAGACATCAGGCGCAACGTGATAGGCGGCGCCGTGCGCGGCGTCGATCACGAGCTTCATGCCGCGCAAGGACATCGTGTGCGGCACCGTGCTCTTGCAGAACTCGATGTAGCGGCCGCGCGCATCCTCGAGGCGGCGCGCCTTGCCCAGCGTGGCGGAGTCCACCCATTGCGGCGGCTCCTCGAGCGCGGCTTCGACCGCCAGTTCCCACTCGTCAGGCAGCTTCTCGCCTCCTGCGGAGAAGAACTTGACCCCGTTGTCCTGGAACGGGTTGTGCGAGGCACTGATGACGACGCCGAGATCGAGGCGCTGGGCGCGGGTCAGGTAGGCCACACCCGGCGTGGGCAGCGGGCCCGAGAGCAACACATCGACCCCGGCCGAGGCGAAGCCCGCCTCAAGCGAGGACTCGAGCATGTAGCCGGAGATGCGCGTGTCCTTGCCGATCAGCACGCGCGGCTGGGCGATGGCGCGCTTGAGCACGCGGCCGACGGCATGGCCCAGGCGGAGCATGAAGTCGGGCGTGATGGGTGGCTTGCCCACAGTGCCACGGATGCCATCGGTGCCGAAGTACTTTCTGCTCATCGTCGTTCGCCTCCGCGGCGCATTCTCGGCGCCGGGCCGGCGCCTGCGCCCCGCTTTGGTCGGGCCGCCTGCGCATTTGTTTGGGGGGTCGGCCCGCACATGCGGTGCAGGCGACCCGAAAACGACGATGCGGGGCCGGGCCCCGCATCGTGACGCCGCTTGCGCGGCGGCCGGCCCCGGAGGGGTGCCGACGAGATCAGGCCGTGGCCGGCGCCCCGTCCGGCCCCACTGGCGGCGTCGGGCCACCGGGCGTCTTGTTCACCGAGGGACTCCAGTCCTTGGGCGCGCGGGGTGGCTTGCCGGACATGATGTCGTCGATCTGCTCGGCGTCGATGGTCTCCCACTCGAGCAGCGCGCTGGCCATGGCGTGCATCTTGTCCTTGTGGCTCTCGATCAGCCGGCGCGCCACGCCGTACTGCTCGTCGATGATGCGGCGCACTTCCTTGTCCACCTTGACCATCGTCGCTTCGGACATGTTCACGGTCTTCGTGATGCTGCGCCCGAGGAAGACCTCGCCCTCGTTCTCGGCGTAGACCATGGGGCCGAGCTCGTCGGTCATGCCGTACCGCATGACCATGTCGCGGGCCAGCGTGGTCGCACGCTCGAAGTCGTTGCTGGCGCCGGTGGTCATCTGGTTCATGAACACTTCCTCGGCGATGCGACCGCCGAAGAGCACGCTGATGGTGCTGAGCATGCGCTCCTTGTCCATGCTGTAACGGTCGCCCTCGGGCAACTGCATCGTCACGCCCAGGGCCCGGCCGCGGGGGATGACGGTGACCTTGTGCACCGGGTCGGTCTTGGGCAGAAGGCGCGCCACCAGCGCGTGGCCGGCCTCGTGGTAGGCGGTGTTGCGCCGCTCTTCCTCGGGCATGACCATGCTCTTGCGCTCGGGGCCCATGAGGATCTTGTCCTTGGCCTTCTCGAAGTCGATCATCTCCACGACACGCGCGTTGCGGCGGGCAGCGAAGAGCGCCGATTCGTTGACGAGGTTGGCCAGGTCGGCGCCGCTGAAGCCGGGCGTGCCGCGCGCCAGGATGTCGGGCTTGACGTCCTGACCCACGGGCACCTTGCGCATGTGCACGTTGAGGATCTGCTCGCGGCCGCGCACGTCGGGCAGGGTCACGTAGACCTGGCGGTCGAAACGGCCCGGGCGCAGCAGCGCGGGGTCGAGGATGTCCGGCCGGTTGGTGGCCGCCATCACGATGACGCCGAGATTGGTCTCGAAGCCATCCATTTCAACGAGCATCTGGTTCAGCGTCTGCTCGCGCTCGTCGTTGCCGCCGCCCAGGCCCGCGCCACGGTGGCGGCCGACGGCGTCGATCTCGTCGACGAAGATGATGCAGGGCGCGCTCTTCTTCGCCTGCTCGAACATGTCGCGCACGCGCGCCGCGCCGACGCCGACGAACATCTCGACGAAGTCGGAGCCCGAGATGCTGAAGAAAGGCACCTTGGCCTCACCGGCGATGGCCTTGGCCAGCAATGTCTTGCCGGTGCCCGGCGGGCCGACCAGCAACACGCCGCGCGGGATGCGGCCGCCCAGCTTCTGGAACTTCTGTGGGTCCTTCAGGAAGTCCACGAGTTCTTTCACCTCCTCCTTGGCCTCGTCGCAACCGGCGACGTCGGCGAAGGTGGTGGTGTTGTTGCTCTCGTCAAGCATGCGCGCCTTGCTCTTACCGAAGCTGAAGGCGCCGCCCTTGCCGCCGCCCTGCATCTGGCGCATGAAGTAGATCCACACGCCGATCAGCAGCAGCATCGGCCCCCAGCTGATGAGGATGCTCATCAGGATCGAGGGCTCCTCGCGGGCACGAACGTCGAACTTGACGTTGTTGCTGATGAGGTCACCCACCAGGCCGCGGTCCAGGTAGGTGGCGGTGCTGCGGATGCGCTTGTCGTCGTTCGTGACGGCAATGATCTCCGTGCCGCCGCCAGGGCTCTCCTGCAGAGTCACCTGCTTGATGCGCTTGTTGCGCACTTCCTCGAGGAAGTCGGAGTAGGCAACGTGGTTGCCGGAGGCGGCCCCACGGTCGAACTGCTTGAACACGGTGAACAGCACGAGTGCGATCACCAGCCAGACAGCGACTTTGGAGAACCATTGGTTGTTCAATGCGGCTCCTTGATGGAGTGGTGCGGGGTTCCGACCCTGTTCGCCTGGACGCCTTTGGCGCCCGGGGCAGGATCCCAGCCCTACATGGGGATGATTCTAGGTCACGCAAGTTTTCGGCCCGTGCCGTCCAACCTTTCGGGCCCAGGTGTGTTTACGTGTCAAATTGCTGCGCAAGACGCTCTCCCCGCCTGGGATCAGAGCGAAGCAGCCTCCGGCGCCTTCTTCGGACCGATGCCGACCAGGAAGGTTTCCGCCGATTTGTCGCGAGAGGCCTTCGGCTTGAAGGGCTTGACGACGCGAAACCGCTCCTTGAACAGCTTGACCTGCTGGCTGTAGCCGCTGCCATGGAAGGACTTGGCGACCAGCACGCCTTGCGGCTTCAGGTGCGCGCAGGCGAACTCCACTGCCAGCTCGACCAGGTGGGAGATGCGGGCCGCATCGGACGACTCGATGCCCGACAGGTTCGGCGCCATGTCCGACAGCACCAGGTCCACCGGGCGGCCGCCCAAGGCGGCCTCCAGGCGGCGCAGGACTTCCTCCTCGCGGAAGTCGCCCTGGATGAAGGTCACGCCTTCGATCGGCTCGAAGTCCAGCAGGTCCAGCGCGATCAGCGTTCCGGGCAAGGCGCCCGCGGCGGCCCCGGACGGGGCCAGGCGGCGGCGCACGACCTGGCTCCAGGCGCCCGGCACGGCACCGAGGTCGACGACCACGTGCCCGGGCTTGATGAGGCCCAGCGTGTCGTCCATCTCGGTCAGCTTGTAGGCGGCGCGGGCGCGGTACCCCTCTCGCTGCGCCTGCCGGACATAGGGGTCGTTCATGTGGTCGTTCAACCACGCCTTGTTGACCTTCTTGCTCTTGGTGCGGACCTTCATGGGCAGCGGTTCCTAGAGTCGATAATGGATGAATGACAGCCCTTGCCTTGAACGCCGCCGAACGCCGTGAGCACCGTGCCGCCGCGCATCATCTCGACCCGGTGGTGATGATCGGCGCCGAGGGCCTGACCGATGCGGTAGTGCAAGCCGTGGACGCGGCCCTGAACTCGCACGGCTTGGTCAAGGTTCGTGCGGCCAGCCCGGAGCGCGAGGCTCGCGAGACCATGCTCGAGGCCCTTGCCGACCGCCTCGGTGCGGCGCCGGTGCAGCACATCGGCCGCTTGCTGGTGCTGTGGCGGCCCATTCCGCCCAAGGAGAAGGTGGCGCGCGAGGAGCGCGGCGCCGGCCCGCGGATGGTGAAACTCGTGTCGTTCTCCAAGAGCGGCAACCATCGGGCCACCGTGCGCAAGGTCAAGGTCTTCGGCAACGAGCGCGTGACGCCGGGCGGCAAGATCAAGCGCGCCAAGGAGCGCACGAGCAGCGTCAAGAAGAAGCTGAACTGACGTCTGCTGCCGGCGACGCGGCACGCGCCGCCAGCCCGGCATTGCGCCACGCGAGCGCCAGCACGAGCAAGGTCTTGAGCCCGTAGCACAGCGCGCTGGCGGCGTGCAGTTGAGCGAAGCTGAGCATGCCCTGCCCGACCCTTGCCGCCGGCATCAGCGGCTGCACGGCGAAATAGCCCAGCACGGTGCAGAAGATCGCCGACAGCGCCATCAGCATGCCGGCGCTGAACTGCGACCCGCCGCCTTCGACCGCCCGGCGCTTGGCGCCCCAGCGCTCGAGCAGCAACAGCGCCACTCCCAGCACCAGGCTGGTGTGCGCCTCCTGCGCAAGGATGCGGGCCACGACGCGGCCGGCGTCGGCCACCGGAAGCGTCGCGAAGGGTGCTGGCGTCGCGATGGCGGCTACCGTGAGCAGGCCGCCCGCCCAGACCGCGGGCAGCAGCGCGCGCCATGGATCCGGCGACTTCCAAGACGATCGGGAGGCCGTGTTCCGGGTCGGCGTCAGGGCCATCCACCTTGCCTCGTACGAAGACGCCCTGCCCGGCTTCAGACGTAGCGCACGTCCACGATCTCCCAGTGCTTCAGGCCGCCCGGGGCCTGCACTTCGGCCACGTCCCCGGCTTCCTTGCCGATGAGTGCGCGCGCAATGGGGCTGGAGATCGAGATCAGGCCGAGCTTGAGGTCGGCCTCGTCGTCGCCGACGATCTGGTAGGTCGCCTTCGCTCCGGTGTCTTCGTCCTCGAGGTCGACCGTGGCGCCGAACACCACCTTGCCGCCGGCGTCGACCGAGGCGGGATCGATCACGTTCGCGGCGGCGAGCTTGGCTTCGAGTTCCTTGATTCGGCCCTCGATGAAGCCCTGCTTGTCCTTGGCCGCGTCGTACTCGGCGTTCTCCGACAGGTCGCCTTGCGCGCGCGCCTCGGAGATAGCCTGGATGACCGCATGCCTGTCCACCGTCTTGAGACGGTGCAGTTCGGCCCTGAGCATTTCAGCGCCGCGGCGCGTGAGAGGGATGGTGGACATGGCAGGCAGGCGGTGCGTGTTCGGCCAGGGGCTCCCGCAGACGAGTCCGGGAGACAGACCGGGGCGGAACGGCCGAAAAAGTGAATCCGCCGCAGACGCCCCGGAACGTGACCGGACGGGGCAGGCTGCGGCGGAGCGCGAGGCGCGATTTTAGTTCAGTTCCGCGTGCAGCTCCTGCAGCGACACCACCGACAGCTTGCTGCCGCTGCCCTGCTGGTGCTTGATGGCCTCGGTGGCGGCCTCGCTGCCGGCCATCGTCGTGTAGTAGGTGATGCGGTTGGCCAGGGAGACAGTGCGGATGTGCCGCGAATCCGCGATGGCCTGCCGCGTCTCGTCCACCGTGGTGAACACGAGCTGGATCTCGCCCGCCTTCACCATGTCGGCGATGTGCGGCCGGCCCTCCTTGACCTTGTTCACCACCTTCACCGGCAGCCCTGCCGCCGCGATGGCCGCGGCCGTGCCCTTGGTGGCGACGACCTGGTAGCCCATGCTCACCAGGTCGCGCGCCACCGCAACGGCACGCGACTTGTCGTCGCCCTTCACCGTGATGACCACGGTGCCCTTTTCCGGCAGGCGCGAACCGGCACCGAGCTGGCTCTTCAGCATCGCCTCGCCGAACGTGCGGCCCACGCCCATCACCTCGCCCGTGGAGCGCATCTCGGGCCCGAGGATCGGGTCGACGCCCGGGAACTTGTTGAACGGGAAGACGGCCTCCTTGACGCTGAAGTACGGCGGTACCACCTCGGCAGGCGCACGACCCTTGGCGTCCTTCTGGTCAGCCAGCCGCTGGCCGGCCATGCACCGGGCCGCGATCTTGGCCAGCGGCTGGCCGGTGGCCTTGCTGACGTAAGGCACCGTGCGGCTGGCGCGCGGGTTCACCTCGAGCACGTAGACAACGGCGGCGTCCCCCTCGCCCTGGATGGCGAACTGCACGTTCATCAGCCCCACGACCTTCAGGGCCTTGGCCATCAGTGCCGCCTGGCGGCGCATCTCGTCCTGCAGCCGCGCCGGCAGTGTGTAGGGCGGGAGCGAACAGGCCGAGTCGCCGCTGTGGATGCCGGCGGCCTCGACGTGCTCCATGATGCCGCCGATGATGACCTCGGTGCCGTCGGAAAGGCAGTCGACATCGACCTCGATCGCGTCGTCGAGGAAGCGGTCGAGCAGCACTGGGCTCTTCTCGCTCACGCGCACCGCCTCGCGCATGTAGCGCTCGAGGTCCTTGTCGCCGTGCACGATCTCCATCGCCCGGCCACCGAGCACGTAGCTCGGCCGGACGACGAGCGGGTAGCCGATCTCCTGCGCCAGCGCCAGTGCCGCCTCTTCGGTGCGCGCCGTGCGGTTGGGCGGTTGCTTCAGGCCGAGCTCGTGCAGCAGCTTCTGGAAGCGCTCGCGGTCTTCGGCGATGTCGATGCTGTCGGGGCTGGTGCCGATGATCGGCACGCCCGCGCGTTCGAGGTCGAGCGCCAGCTTCAGCGGCGTCTGGCCGCCGTACTGCACGATGACGCCGGCCGGCTTCTCCTTGTCGACGATCTCGAGCACGTCCTCGAGCGTCACCGGCTCGAAGTAGAGACGGTCGCTGGTGTCGTAGTCGGTCGAGACGGTCTCCGGGTTGCAATTGACCATGATGGTCTCGAACCCGTCTTCGCGCATGGCGAGTGCCGCATGCACGCAGCAGTAGTCGAACTCGATCCCCTGGCCGATGCGGTTGGGGCCGCCACCA
>JAEUPE010000182.1 GCA_016790435.1 Rubrivivax sp.
CCCGGTCGAGTACGAGCTGCCCGGCATCGGCCAGACGCAGGTCAACCCGAAGATCGACCTCACGTTCGCGAAGGCGCTGCGCGCCATCCTGCGCCAGGACCCCGACGTCATCATGATCGGCGAGATCCGCGACTTCGAGACGGCGCAGATTGCCATCCAGGCCAGCCTCACCGGCCACTTGGTGCTGGCCACCGTGCACACCAACGACGCCGTCAGCAGCGTCACGCGCCTGGTGGACATGGGCGTCGAGCCCTTCCTGCTGAGTTCGAGCCTGCTCGGCACGCTGGCGCAGCGGCTGGTGCGCAAGCTCTGCACGCATTGCAAGCGCCAGGGCGAAGATGGCCTGTGGCATCCCGTGGGCTGCACCGAGTGCGGCCACACCGGCTACAAGGGCCGCACCGGCGTCTACGAGCTGATGACGATCGAGGACAAGCTGAGCCAGCTCATCCACCGCCGCGCGCCCGAGAACCAGATCTTCGCGCAGGCGGAGGCGAACGGCCTGCGCTCGATGGGCGAGGACGGACAGCGCCTGATCGACGAAGGCATCACCTCGCGAGAGGAAGTGCTGCGCGTCACGGGCGACTAGCTCCACCACATCCAAAGCGACGGATGCCCGCCTACAAGTTCGAAGCCCTCGACGAAGCCGGCAAGGCGCAGTCCGGCCTGCTCGAGGCCGACAACGTCAAGGCGGCGCGCGCGCAGTTGCGTTCGCGCTCTCTGGTGCCGCTGGCTGTCAATCCGGTGGGCGCGGCCGCCAACGACAGCACCGGCGTGTCGATGTCGCGGTTCTCGCGGCGGGTGTTCGACTCCACGTCGCTCGCGGTATGGACGCGCCAGATCGCCGGCCTCGTGGCGGCCGGCCTGCCGCTGGAACGGGCGCTGTCGGCGATGGGCGACGAATCGGATGTCGCGCGCCAGCGCGAGCTGGTCGCGCACCTGAAGAGCGAGGTCAATGCCGGCAGCACGTTCGCGCGTGCACTGGCTACCGCGCCGCGCGAGTTCGACGATGTCTACCGCGCCGTCGTCGCCGCCGGCGAGCAGAGCGGCGCGCTCGGCACCGTGCTCGAGAAGCTGGCCGACGACCTCGAGCAGCGCCAGGCGCTGCGCGCCAAGGTGATGGGGGCGATGATGTACCCGGCCATCGTCTCGCTGGTGGCGGTGTTGATCGTGATCGTGCTCATGACCTACGTCGTGCCGCAGATCGCCAATGTCTTCACCAGCTCCAAGCGGGCGCTGCCCACGCTCACCGTGGTCATGCTGGCGTTGTCGAGCTTCGTGCGCAACTGGGGTTGGGCGGTGGGCATCCTGCTGGCCGGCGCGGCCGCGGGCTACGTCGGCGCGCGGCGCAACGAGGGCTTTCGCCGCAGCACCGATGCCGCCTTCCTGAGGCTGCCCCTCTTCGGGCGCCTGGCGCGCGGCTACAACGCGGCGCGTTTCGGCGGCACGCTGGCGATGCTCGCCGGCGCCGGCGTGCCGATCCTGAAGGCCCTGCAGGCCGCCGCCGAGACGGTGAACAACCGCGCCATGCGCGCCGATGCGCTCGATGCGCTGGTGCAGGTGCGCGAGGGCGCCTCGCTCGCCTCCGCGCTGGCGGCCAAGTCGCGCTACCCGGGGCTGCTGGCGATGTTCGCCCGCCTGGGCGAGCAGACCGGCCAGTTGCCGACCATGCTCGGCCGCGCGTCGAACCAGCTCTCGGCCGAGGTGCAGCGCCGCGCGATGTCCGCGGCCACCATCATCGAGCCGCTGCTCATCGTCGTGATGGGGCTGGTGGTGGTGATGATCATGCTGGCGGTGATGCTGCCGATCATCCAGCTCAATCAGTGGGTGAAGTAGTCCTCGCCCGGCACCGGCGGCCGTGGTTTGGTGAATCGGGACGGGCTCTGACGCGCGGTGGCGGGATCGGGCCGACGGGGTGCCCTGCTTCGCGAATGTCCTCCTTCGGCGGCCCAGCGTAGCTGGGCCCCCCAATGCCCCCTTGATTTCGCTTCGCAGGGCCCCCCATCGGCCCGATCCGGCACCCGTGGCTGTTCTCGTCGAGGACCAAAGCCGGTTCACGCCGAGGACGCTGGGCGGTCGGCGCAGCGAAATCAAGGAGGCATTCGAGGGCCCTGCGAAGCCGGGCCCTCGAACGAGGACATTCGCGGCGCCGACCGCCCGGCGTCCTTGGCGCGCCACGACCCCGAACGCGCGACCCGAGAGCAAGCGCCGCGTTGGCGCAAGCAGCCAGTAGCAGCCAGCAGCTAGCGGAAGAGCCCGAGGCGCTGCGCTTCGAGCGCGGCTTCTGCGCGCGAGCTCACGTTGAGCTTGCGGTAGATCTGCTTCACGTAGTCGGCAATGGTGTGCCGGCTCAGGCCCAGCTGCACGCCGATCTCCGGCAACGTGTACCCCTTGGCCACGCGCAGCAGCACTTCGCTCTCGCGGTCGGTGAGGTTCACGTGCGGCATCGGGTTCGCCGCCTGCGGCTTGGCTTTCTCGGTGAAGTAGGCCATCACGCGGCGCGCGATCGAGGGCGACAGCGGCGGCTCGCCCTGGCTGATGCGCTGCAGTTGCTCGGTGATGTGCTCGCGCGGTTGCTCCTTCAGGATGTAGCCGAAGGCACCGGCCTGCAGGGCCGGGAAGAGGTGCTCATCGTCATCGTGGATGGTGACGATGACGCTTTGCGCCTCGGGCTGCAGGTCGCGCAGCTTGGTCACGACATCGACGCCGCTGCCGTCAGGCAGGCCGAGGTCGATGAGCGCGAGGTCGAAGCGCTGCGTGGCCACGAGCGCCATCGCGTCCTGGATGCGGGCACTCTCGCTGATCACGGCGTCCGGGAAGACCTGGAGCACGAGCTTGCGCATCCAAGCGCGGATCTCGGGCAGGTCTTCGAGCAGCAGGATGTGTTTCATGACGCGCGTCCGCGGGGGCGGCACCTGGGCGAGGGGTTGACGACGATGTTATCGGTCGCCCGCCAGCCCTCTTCAAGGGGTCGTCGCGCGATCCAGTGGAAGCGTGAGGCGTATCACGGTCCCATATCCCGGTCCGGACTCGACCAGACACTGGCCTTGCAACTGCTTGGCGCGGTTCTTCATGCTCGCCAGTCCGTGACCCTTGTCCAGGCGCGAGTCGACGTCCTGCTGCGCGATGCCGTCGCCGTTGTCCTGGATGACGAGCAGGAAGTCGCCATCCGCCGTGGCGCAGCTCACCGAGCAGTGCGAGGCGCCGCTGTGCTTGATGATGTTGCTCGTCGCTTCGCGCAGGATGCGCGTCGTCTGCACGTAGGCGCGCGAGCTCAGCATCTGCGGCGCCTCGTCGGGGCTTTGCCACTCGCCCTCGATGCCGGCCTGCGCCAGGCGCGACACGGTCTCGGCGCGCCAGTCGCCCATCGCGTCGGCCAGTCGCACCGGGCGGCCGGTGAGGCCGCGCACCGACAGGCGCATCTCCTCCAGGGCTTCGCGAGCGAGCGTCGAGATGCGATCCGACTCGCTCGTGTGCACGATGGTCAGCAGCTTGGCGCCGAGATCGTCGTGCAGGTCGGCAGCGATGCGCTTGCGTTCGCGTTCGGCCACCTGCTCGATCTTGTGGTCAGCGAGCTGCCGCACGTTGCGCTCGATCTCCAGCGTCGCCTCGCGCACCCGCTGCTCCAGCAGCACCTTGCTCTGCTCGAGCTGGGCTCGCGAGGCTTCGGCCTCGCGTCGGGCTCGGCCGTGCTGCATGACGAGCCGCAGGCCGACAAACACCACCACCAGCGGCAGCCCGGTCGACGCCAGCAACGCCAGCACGTGCTCGTCGCTCGCGAAGCTCGCCGTGGCGTCGGCGAGCACTGCGAGCACGGCCCCGGTCAGTAGCAGCGTCGTCGTCCAGCGCGTGTCGGCGCTGCCTGGGTGGCGCAGCAGCAGCACGGCCGCGGCGCCGATCTCGGCCGCGAACACCACGTACCAGAACAGTGCGAGCGTGTGCAACCGCTCCGGCCCGGCGGCCAGCAGCGTCAACCCGACCAGCGCGCACTGCATGGGCAGGCCGGCATCGGCCTGCTTCAGCCGCATGCCGCGCGAGCGCAGCAGGAACTGCACCGCCGCCCAGGTGATGAAGGACAGCAGCACCAGCAGCATGAACTCGGACAGCCGGTGCGCCACCGGCAGGTCGCGCAGCCACAGTCGAGCGTCGAACACCGCCAGCCCCACGCTCAGCGCGCCGAAGTAGGCCAGCTGGCTCTCGCGCCGGTTGACGTAGCCGAGCACGAACATGAAGCCGCCCATCAGCAGCAGCGTCGCGCTGGCCCCTTGCGCGAAGCCGACTGCGAGCGCCGTCTGCCATGCGTGGTACGGTGCGAGCACCGAGAGCGGCCCGGTGAGCAGCGTCGACAGCCCGCCGGCGCGATGGGCCGAGCCCACCTCGGCCAAACGGTGCCCGACGAGCTTGATGTCGAGTTCGTTGCGCCCGGCCACCAGCAGCGCTGCCGGCAGGTTGACCAGATGCGGGCGGTTGCACTGGTGCGACACGGGCTCGCGCATGCGCCCGCCGCTGGCGACGAGTTGACCATTGAGGTGCACCTCGAAGTTCGAGCAAGCGCGCGCGATGTAGAGCGCCTGCAGTTCCCTGGGGGTACCCTGCGGCGGGTTGAAGTCCATCTCGACGCGGTACCACACCGTGCCCTGAAAGCCCGGTCGACTCACGGCCCATTCGTCGGGCAGCGTGACCGCCTGCACCGGTGCCGGCACGGCGGGGAACTCCGGGCCGTCGCCCACGGCCACCAGGGCGCTGCGCAGCACGTGCGTGCCGTCCGGGCCCACGTCGGCAGCCTGTCCGGGCGCCGCCACGAGCAGCAGCATGAGCCACCCGACGCCCGCCATCAGGTGGGCCAGCGCTCGAGTCAGAACCCGGAGCCGGCTGCGCGCCGGGGAGAGATGAGGCAATCGATGGGGCATGCCGTGGGGCAAGCAGTGGGGCATGCGCAAGCAGCGGGGCGGCGTCGGCGAACTCGTCACTGGTTCATTGTTGCAGCCAGACCGTGGCCGGCCGCGTCTGCGCACCGCACCGGCCCGCCCGCACTGCGACAATTCCCCGCCCCGGCGCGCCCGCGCCCCCTTTGGGCTTGCCTTGATCCGCCGCCACCGCATCACCCACGCCGACAACCGCCGCCTCGCCCACCTGTGCGGGCCGCTCGATGCGCACCTGCGCCAGATCGAGGAAGCGCTCTCCGTGCGCATCGGCCGCCGCAACGCCGAGTTCCGCATCGAAGGTGCACGCGAGGCCGTGCAGCGCACGATCGACCTGATCGACCGTCTGCATGAACTCGCCGTGCGCCCCATCGACGATGAGCGCTTGCGCCTCGCGCTCGTCGAGGCCGTGAGGGCGGGCGACGCGGCGGCTGCGGGTGACTCGGTGGGTGCTGCCGCCGCCGCAGGCGCCGCGACATCCGCCAGCGCGTCCGTCGAAGCGCCTGTGGTGCTGCACACGCGCCATGCCGAGCTCGCCGGCCGCACGCCCAATCAAGTGCAGTACCTGCGCCAGATGCTCGCGCACGACATCACCTTCGGCATCGGCCCGGCGGGCACCGGCAAGACCTTCCTGGCCGTGGCCTGCGCGGTCGACGCCCTCGAGCGCCAAGGCGTGCAACGCATCGTGCTCACGCGCCCGGCGGTGGAGGCGGGCGAGCGCCTCGGCTTCCTGCCCGGCGACCTGGCGCAGAAGGTCGATCCCTACCTGCGCCCGCTCTACGACGCGTTGTACGACCTGATGGGTTTCGACCGCGTCGGCAAGGCCTTCGAGAAGGGTCAGATCGAGATCGCGCCACTTGCCTTCATGCGCGGGCGCACGCTGAACCACGCCTTCGTCATCCTGGACGAGGCGCAGAACACGACGCGCGAACAGATGAAGATGTTCCTCACGCGCATGGGCTTTCGCAGCAAGTGCGTGGTCACCGGCGACGTGAGCCAGATCGACCTGCCCAAGGGCATGCCGAGCGGCCTCGTCGAGGCGCGCCAGATCCTCGCCGACGTGCGAGGCATCGCCTTCACCGATTTCACCGCTGCCGACGTCGTGCGGCATCCGCTCGTGGCGCGCATCGTCGAAGCCTACGAGGCGAAGCAGCCGCCGCGGGAGTGAGGCGCGTGGCGGGCAGCGTGGGCAAGGAGGGCAAGGCGCGTGGCCTGGGCCGGGCAGCGCTGTCGCTGTCGCTGCAGTTCTCCGATGCGCGGCACCGCGCGCACCTGCCGCGCCATCGCGTGGCGCGCTGGATTCGCGCCGCGCTCGTCGCCGATGCGCAGATCACCGTGCGCATCGTCGGTGCCGACGAAGGGCGCGAGCTGAACCGCACCTACCGCCACAAGGACTACGCCACCAACGTGCTCACGTTCGACTACGAGCGCGAGCCAGTGGTGGTGGCCGACCTCGTGCTGTGCGCGCCGGTCCTCGAGGCCGAGGCGAAGGCGGCGCGCATCCCGCTCGAAGCGCACTATGCGCACCTGCTCGTGCATGGCACCCTGCACGCGCAGGGCCATGACCACGTGCGCGTCGCCGATGCCCGGCGCATGGAGGCGCGCGAGAGCGAGCTGCTCCTCGCGCTCGGCTTCGAGGACCCGTACGCACGCTGAATCGGCTCGCCGGCAGGCATCGACCCGGCGTCGGACTGACCCGACGCGGGGATCGGGTCCAGCCTCGGATTCAGGCCGCCACGCGCACGGCTTCCACCAGCTCGTGCCGCCCCAAGGGCGTGATCACGCCGTCGCGCCAAGTCACGACGTCGTAGCCGTTGGTGTGCACGAGTGCGCCGTCGGGCGCGAGGTCGAACGCGGCCACGTGCCGAGCCACGATCTGCCACTGCCGCCCCGGCGGCCGGCGCACCAGTTCCCAAGAGGCGGGGACGAGATTGCCGGCGTACTGCGGGTCGTCACGCACGCGGCGCAACTCGATCATGCGTCCATGCAGCCACAGGCGGCCAAGGTCCTGGTCGAGCTCGGGCGTGCGTGGTCCGCCGGCCGAGCGCAGCGGCTCCTTGCCGTAGATGGTGGAGAAGAAATTCAGGTAGCCGAACACCGCCTTGAGAAGGCGTACAGGCATCAGCAGTGTGTCCATGAGCGCGGTGCCGGCGCGCTCGTGCACGGGCTTCTCCACCGGGCGCCGGATGGCGTAGAGCGTGCCGTCGACGCCCAGCCGGGGCGAGACGAAGTCGAAGGCGGCGTCGTCCACCAGCGTCTCGAGCTGTCCGCTGCGGTAGTCCAGGCGGCACAGCGTCGCGTGCGCCACCGCCGTGAGGTGGCCCCGCTCGGGGTGGCGCGCCACCCCGCTGCTCTGGAAGAGCAGCGCGGAGGCCGCGCCCGGCACCATCGCCGGCGCCGCGTCCACGCTGTCGCCGCCGGTGACGGCACCCTTCAGCGTGCCCTCCTCGTCGTACACCTCCAGCTGCGCGGTGCCGTCGGCCAGGCCGATGGAGAGCACGAGGCGGCGGTCCTCGGCGTTGTAGGCCAGGCCGTGCACGGCGATGTCGCTCTTGTGGAAGAGCCGCACCTCGCGCGCCTCGTCCAGGTGCTGTCGGAAGAGGCCGGTGGCCTCGCCCACGCGCAGCACATAGTAGACCGTGCGCGCGTCGGCACCGAAGCAGGCGTGCAGCATCTTCGGCGGCGCCAGTGGTGCGCTCTGCTGCGAGCCCCACAGGGCGTTGGCGGGAATGACGCCCGTGGCCTGCTCGCGCGGGGCGTGTTTCCACGAGGTGTTGCGCCGGCTGCGCTCGTCGCGTTCGACCACTTCGCGCGCGAAGGTCGAGGCAATCTGCCGCGGCGTGCTGCCTTCGCCGTGCAGCCAGAGTTCGCCCTTGGCGATGATCAGCGCAAGCATGCAACTCCTCCCGGTGGCCCGGTGCGCATGCTAGAGGGCCGCGCGCGGCCTGAACGCTGTGCGGCGGAACCGTTGCGCCCTGTTTCACGGACGGCCGCCGCACCGGTGGCCGTACCGGCGGCCGCCCGGGCAGCCGCTACGGTGGCCCTACTTGGTCCCGAACAGCCGGTCGCCCGCGTCGCCGAGCCCGGGTACGATGTAGCCGTGGTCGTTCAGCCGCTCGTCGATGGCGGCGGTGATGATGGGCACGTCGGGGTGGTGCCGGCGCAGGTTGGCGATGCCTTCCGGCGCGGCGAGCAGGCAGACGAAGCGGATCGATTTCGGCTTGGCTTCCTTCAACCGGTCCACCGCGGCCACCGCCGAGTTGCCGGTGGCGAGCATCGGGTCGAGCACGATCGCGTCGCGCTCCTCCATGCCGTGCGGCATCTTGAAGTAGTACTCGACCGCGCCCAGGGTCTTCGGGTCGCGGTACAGGCCGATGTGGCCGACACGCGCGCCCGGTACCACCTCGAGCATGCCGTCGAGGAAGCCGCTGCCGGCGCGCATGACGACCACGAACACCGTCTTCTTGCCGTCGATCACCGGGGATTGCATCTTCGCCAGTGGCGTCTCGATCTCCACCAGATGCGTGGGCATCTCGCGCGTCACCTCGTAGGCCATGAGCACGCTGATCTCGTGCAGCAACTGGCGGAAGCTCGTCGTGCTGCGGTCCTTCTCGCGCAGCAGCGTCAGCTTGTGCTGCACCAGCGGGTGGGCGATGACTTGCACGTGCGGGTCTTGGCGGGGGTCCATCGGCTGCCTCGTGTCTGCAATGCGCCGCATCCTGCCACAGCCTGCGCGGCAGCCACCGTCCTGTCGGTGCGTTGGCCCCGACTGGGCACCGTCTCGCCCCACGGCGCGGCGTGCCCACGATGGTGGCGGTGTATGTTCGCGGAAGATGGCGAACGCACCCGCCCAAGGGAAGACGCCGTCGGCACCGGGGCCGGCGGGGGCCACGGCGCGTCCGTTCCTCCTGGCCTGGGCGGTTTTCTGGCTGCTGCTGGCCGTGGTCGAGGTGCAGGATCACCTGCGCCATGGTCAGGCCGACCTCTGGCGGCCACTGCTCTGGGAGGGTTCGAGTTGCCTCGTCGCAAGCGCGCTCGTGGCGCTGTTGTGGCCACACGTGCCGCGACTCGACCCGCTGCTGGGCCAGCCCTGGCGCTGGGTGGTGCGGCCGCTGGCGCTGCTGCCGCTGGCTGCGCCAGCTTTCGTCGGCGCCGTCTACGCCATCCGCCACGGCGTGCACGCGCTCGCCGACCTCACCTACCAGCACGCGCCCTGGCCGCAGGTGCTGCTCTACGAGGGTGTCAAGTTCTCGCTCTTCTTCGGCCTCTTCGTGGCCATGATCTTCGGCTTCCGCTCGTTCGCGGCCCTGCATGCCGAGCGCTTGCGCGCCGAAGCCCACCTGGCGCTGGCCCGCGAGGCGCAGCTCACGCAACTGGCGCAGCAGATCGAGCCGCACTTCCTGTTCAACGCCATCAACACCGTCGCCTCGGCGATCCCGGACCAGCCGGCGCTGGCTGAGCGGCTGCTTCTGCGCCTGGCGGCGCTTCTGCGCGCCACCACCGACCTGGCGCGGCGGCCCGTCGTCACCCTGGACGAGGAACTGGCCTTGCTGCTGGCCTATGCGGAGATCATGGGCCAGCGATTCGCCGGCCGGGTGGTGACGGAGTGGCGTGTCGATGAGTCACTGCGTGGGCATCGCGTGCCGGCGCTCATCCTGCAGCCGCTGCTGGAAAACGCCTTCCGCCACGGCGTGGAGCGATACCCGGGCCTGGCCCGAATCGAGATCGAAGTGGGCGGTGCCGGGGCGGATTCGCTGCGCGCCAGCGTGGCCTGCAATCTCGGCGCGTTACCCGCAGTACCGGAGGAGGGCGTGGGCCTGGGCAACGTCCGGCGGCGCCTCGCGCTGCTGCACGGCGAGCGGGCCTCGTTGTTGCTCGAAGCGAATCCCGGCGGCGGCGTTCGCGCTGTCGTCGAGTGGCCGGAGGAACCGCCCGCGCGGTCGAAGGGCGCGATCTCATCAGATCCTGGGCGAACGATGGCCGACACGCTGCCGGGAACGTGACCGCTCCTGAAGCCATGCGACTGCTCATCGTCGACGACGAACCCCCCGCCCGCGCGCGCCTGCGGCGGCTGCTCGGCGCCTTTCCCGGCGTCGAGGTGGTGGGCGAGGCGGGCGACGCCGATGCGGCGCTGGCCGCCGCCGCCGCGCTGGCGCCGCAGGCGCTGCTGCTCGACATCCAGATGCCGGGCGCGAGCGGCCTCGACCTCGCGGCCTCGTTGCCCGAACCGGCACCCGCCATCGTCTTCGTCAGCGCGCACGGGCACTATGCCTTGCCGGCCTTCGACGCTGCGGCGGTGGACTACCTGCTGAAGCCGGTCGAGCCGGAACGGCTGGCGCGCGCGCTCGAACGGTTGCGGGAGCGCCTCGCGCGTACCGCCGTTGCCGCGGAAGACCGCGCATGGCCCATGCCGGCGCATTTGCTCGTGCCCGACCGGGGCCGCACGCACGTCATCGCCTGCGGCGACATCCAGTGGCTGGAGGCGGCGGACAACTACGTCGTCGTGCATGCCATCGATGGCCGCGCGCCGCTCATGCGCCGCACGCTGGCGGCGCTGCTGGCCGACCTCGGCGCGGGTTTCGTGCGCACGCATCGCAGCGTCGCCGTGGCACTGGCGCACGTGATGGCGGTGCTGCCCGGCGAGCGCGGCGATGCCGAACTGCTGCTGCGGGGCGGAACCCGGGTGCCCTGCAGCCGGCAGCAACGCGCCGCTGTCCAGCGGGCTCTCACCTCCCTCGCGGCCCCCGGCTCCCTCTCGGCGGACGCGGCACGCGCGGCGCCACCCGCGCCGGAGCAGCCTCCCGACGGCAGGTCCTGATGCCGAAGGGGCTGCGGCACCACGTGGTCGCCCCGGCGGCGGTCCGTTTCGCCCCAGGGCCGTGGCATCGAAGGCCCGGCGCTTCTAGCCTGGAGGCATGGACACCCGCCTCCCATCCGCTTCCGCCCCGCGCGAGTTCTTCATCGACTGGCTGCGCATCGGCGCCCTCGCCCTGCTCATCCTGTTCCATGTCGGCATGGCCTACACGAGTTGGACCTGGCACGTGAAGAGTGCCGCCGCCGTGGACGTGGCCGCCGCCGTGGAGCCGTGGATGCGGCTCACCGCGCCCTGGCGCATGACGCTGCTCTTCGTCGTCTCGGGGCTGGCGACCTCGCTGATGCTGCAGCGGCGTGCCGTCGTGGGCTCGACCGCTCCAGAGGGCTGGTTGCGCGAGCGCGCTCGGCGCCTGCTTCTGCCGTTGCTCGCCGGCATGGTTCTCATCGTGCCGCCGCAGTCGTACTTCGAGGTGCGCCAGTTCCATGGCTACGGCGGCAGCTACTTCGAGTTCCTGCGCGTGTACTTCAGCGGCGGCGCCAGCTTCTGCGCGCCGCAGCGCGGCTGCCTGATCCTGCCCACCTGGAATCACCTCTGGTTCCTGCCCTACCTGTTCGCCTACACGGCGCTGCTGGCCGCCGTGCACCGGCGCTGGCCGCAGGCGCTGGACGGCTGGGCCGCGCGCCTGACGTCCTGGCGCGGCGCCTTCTTGCTGGCCTGGCCCGTCGCGTGGCTCCTGTTGACGCGCCTGACCCTCGCGCCGGTCTTCGGCGAGACACACGCGTTCTTCGACGATCTCTTCGTGCACAGCCAGTTCGCGCCCGCCTTCGCGCTCGGCGTGCTGCTGGCGCGGGCACCGTCGGTGGGCCTCTGGCCGCGGCTGCAGGCGCTGCGGCACGTGGCGCTGCTGCTGGCGCTGCTGGCCTGGGGCCTGCTTGTCGCCACGGCCCCGGGCCCGCTATGGCGCGCGCTGCCCTGGAGCCTGATGCAGTGGTGCGCCGTCGTGGCCGCGTTGGGCTACGCGCAGCGCCACCTGCAGCGCGACAGTGCCTTGCGGGCGCGCCTGTCGGAAGCGGTGTTCCCGGTCTACGTGCTGCACCAGACCGTGACGGTGCTCGGCGTGGTCCTGCTCGCACGTTGGCAACTGCCGGCCAGCTTGGAGGCGGCCGCGCTCGTCGCGCTGACGCTGGGCGTCAGCTGGGCAGGCTACGAGTTCGTGCGCCGCGTCGGCGCGCTGCGCCCTTGGTTCGGCCTGGCCGCGCCGAGAGCGGCCAGGTCCGAGCTCAGGGTGCCGAGATGCGCGTGATCGCGCCACGCGTCAGGACGTAGAGCGCGCCGTCGCTCCCCGCGAGCATGTCCACCGGCAGGCCACTCAGGCTGCCGAAGGTGTAGGCCGCGTTGCCGTTGGCGCTGTCGAGCACCCCGATGAAGCGGCCAAGGAAGTCGGCAAAGAAGTACTGGCCCCGATAGGCCGCCGGGAACAGGCCCGAGCCGCTCGTCGGGTAGAAGGTGCCACCGGCGATGGCCTGACCGGTGAAGAACCCGCCCGGCCCCGAACCTTCGGGCGAAGCCGGGTCGTGTGCGTAGGCGAACAGCGGTGCAGTGACCCCGGTGGTGACATTGGCGGGCCCCTCGGAGGCTGGCCAGCCGTAGTTGGCGCCGGCCGCGCCGAGGTTGATCTCCTCCCAGGTCTCCTGGCCGACGTCGTTGATGTGCATGCGCCCGGTGCCCGCCTGCACGGCGAACGTGAACGGATTGCGCAGCCCGTAGGCCCAGACCAGGCGGCCTTGCCCCGCCTGCGTGTTGGCAAACGGGTTGTCGGCCGGGACGGCGCCATCGTCGTTGAGCCGCAGCATCTTGCCAAACGGGTGGCCGAGGTTCTGCGCCAGCGCGCCATCGTTGTTGTCGCCGACGGCCACGTAGAGCTTGCCGTCGGCGCCGAACTTCATGCCGCCGCCGTTGTGGTTGCTGGCGGTGGAGAGGTTGGGCAGGTCCAGGATCACCGTCTCGGGCCCGGCGACGATGTCACCGGTGGCGACGAAGCGGCTGATGCGGTTGTTGCGCGCCGCGCCGTTGACGCGCGTGTAGTAGACGTAGACCCAGCGGTTGCTGGCGAAGTTGGGGTGCGTGGTGACGCCGATGAGCCCGCGCTCGCCGGCCGTGTCGACGCTGAGGCTGACGAAGGGCGAGCCAAGCAGCACGCCGTTTTTCACCACCCGCAGGTTGCCACCCTGCTCGGCGACGAAGAGGCGGCCGTCGGGCGCCTGGGCGAAGGCGGTCGCGTTCGCGAGCCCCGCGACCCAGCCCTCGTTCATGCTGAAGCCGGCCGGCAGGTTGCGGCCCCCGCCGAAGCGCACCAGCGCCGTCGACCAGGCCGAGCGGTTGCCCGCCGCATCGCGCCCGCGCGCACGCAGCACGTGCTGGCCGCTCGCCCATTGACTGGTATCGACGCTCGCCGAATACGGCGCCGTGGTGTCCTCGGCACCCACCGCGACGCCGTCGACCTGGAACTCGACCGCCACGATGCCGGCGTTGGTGCTCGCGGTGGCGCTGAGCGTGACCGTGCCGGTGAGGCCGCTGGCGAGGTTGGCCGGCGCCGTCAGTGCCACGGTCTGCGGCGGCTCGACGCTGCCGCCGTCGCCGTCGCCGCCACCGCCGCCGCAGGACAACAGCGCGGGCACCACCAGCAGCGCGGTGGCGCGCGCGAGGGTGTTCAAGACGTTGATGCGCATCGAGTTCTCCCTGGGATGGGCGTTGCCCCAGCGATGGTAGCGCCGCCGACCCGTGCGCCATGACCTCCCAGGTCATCGCCGCGCCGGCGCGCAGGAGCCACGATCCCCCTAGACGATCACCCGATCGCAGCGCACATCCACCCAGCAAAGGCAACGCCATGAACGGCATCGACTTCCTCCCTCTCGCCGTGGGCCACATGATCGGCCTCGGGGCCATCGGCTCGTGCATCGGCGTCGGTCTCATGGCCAGCCGCTACCTCGAGGCGAGCGCGCGCCAGCCGGAGTTGATGGAGCCGCTGCAGACCAAGGTCTTCCTGCTCGTGGGCGTGCTGGACGGTGCGTTCATCATTGCCACGGGCATCGGCCTGTGGTTCGCCACGGCCAATCCGTTCAAGGGGTGAGGTGCGGGGCGCCCACGCGCCCTTGCGCCCTTGCGCCTACGGGCCTACGGGCCTACGGGCCTACGGGCCTACGAGTTGGCTCGCACTTCCTCGATGGAGGTCAAGCCCGCCCACACCTTCTCGATGCCGTCCTGCCGCAGCGTGTTCATGCCGTCGCCCAGCGCGTGGCGCAGGATGTCGTCGCTGCGGGCGCCGCTCTGGATCTTCTGCCGCACGCCACGCGAGACGGTCATCAGCTCGTGCAGGCCCATGCGCCCGCGCAGGCCGGTGCCGTTGCACTGCTCGCACCCCGTGCATCGGTATCGCAGCAGCCGGCCCTCGCCGCCACCGTGGCGCTTCATCCAGCCGCCGAGCACGGCCTCGTCGCCGGGGGCGCCCTCGACGCCTTGCAGGACGCTGCGGTAGTCGTGCAGCAACTCGTCGCGCCACTCGGCGGTGGCCGGCTCGCTGGTGCGGCAGTTCGTGCACAGGCGCCGCACCAGGCGCTGCGCCAGCACGCCGAGCAGCGCATCGGCGAAGTTGAACGGGTCCATGCCCATGTCGAGCAGGCGCGTCACGGTCTCGGCGGCGCTGTTCGTGTGCAACGTGCTGAGCACCAGGTGGCCGGTGAGCGAGGCCTCGATGGCCACCTGCGCCGTCTCGTGGTCGCGGATCTCGCCGACCATGATGACGTCGGGATCGGCGCGCAGGAAGGCGCGCAGCGCCTTGGCGAAGGTCCAGTCGATCTTGGC
>JAEUPE010000216.1 GCA_016790435.1 Rubrivivax sp.
AGACCAGCGCGATGAGCATGGCGACCAGCAGCAGAGTCAGGACTGCGGAGGGTAGTGCGTCGAAGAAGGGTGCGAGCAGTGCCGGCAGCACGGCCAGCAGCAGCGCCGTCACGACCAGGCCGGCGCCGACGCGCCGCGCGCCAACGATGATGGCGAGACCACCCGCGACGATGAGCATCGGGATGAACTCGTCGGGCAGGAAGACCGGGAGCGATCGCATAGGGGGCCTCGTTGTCGCCGGCAGACCAGGTGTCGAAATGGCGGACTGCATTGGGCGGCCGCGGGCGCCGCCGGTGGCGGTTCGCAGAACTGCGGCTGCGTGCCCCGGGTGGCGGCCAGCCCCGGAACGAGGCTGTCCAGGTGCCTCCCAGTTGGTGCGGACGTTCTCGCCTTGCGAGATCAGTCGGTCACGATGACGCGGATGCGAGCGCCATCGGGCAGATCGCGGGTCTGTGCGCCCATCGTCGCACCGGCGCCGCGGTTGTCCTTTCGATCGACGTAGCGGACGTTGGCGTTGTGGCCGCCTTCGCGGGTGAAGGCAGGCGGGTACTCGTCGCGCTCGTAGCTCGGCGCAGGCTTGCGGTGCCGGTCCACTGAGCCGGTGGAAGCTGCCCGGCGCGCCGAAGCGCCCGGCCGGTCGATGTGCAGGATGGTCGGCTGACCATGACGCTGGGCATGCTCGATGTGATCGGCAGCTCCCGGATGACGCGAGCGTCGGATGATGACGTCGCGCGGCTTGATCTGGGCCACCGGTGCAGCGTTCCTTGCCGTCGCAGCAGTGGCAATGACAGCCTCCTTCTCCATCGCCCTCTTCGCGGCCGCGGCACGAGCGGCTCGCAGTGCCACGCTGGCGTCGGCAGGAGGAGCGACGAGCGAAGTGGCAAGGCAGGCGGTGAGCAGCAACGCAGGCAGGCGGCGGAGGTTCAAGCTGGTCTCCTTGAGTGGACTGGAGGCAGGTGGTTGCCGAGGGGTCAGGCCTTCCGGGCGCACTCGCGCGCCCGGGCGACTGCTTCATCCAGGCGCCGGAAGGAGCCGTGGTGCTTGCCGTCGCTGGCCCGAACCCGGTATTCGGTGCCCAGCAGGCCACTGACGCGAGACACCTCGTAGACGCGGTGCTTGCCGTAGATCACTTCGACGATTTCGGTGCGCATGGCCGCTTCCCTTCAGCATGGAGGTCGTTATGTGGCCATGATTGAGCCCTTCGCAACGGGATGGAGGCATTTCCGCAGATCTGCCGACTTCGGGTCGAAGCCGCAACGATGGCAGGGACCGACTGCAGTGCGTGCAGTTCGGTTCTGCAGGGAGTGTTGACCGGCTCCGTTGGCCGGAGGCCGACGGGCCAACGTTGTGAGAGACAGGTCTTGAGAGCGTTGCATGAGCGCCGCCTGGATGGCCCCGTCGGGTGCGCTGGGCTTTCGAGGTACGCGAACGCTCCCGGCAGGCTCTCGGTCGGCTGAGCGGGGCTGCCCGCTTCAACGGGGTCAGGACCGGTCAGGACCCTGGAGGCGCCGAGCCCGCCGATGGCCGCACGCTTGCCGGACGAGGTTGATCGGGTTGCGAGCTAGCCTCGCCGCCGCGCGGCGGCGGCGTTTGACCGGCAACCCATTCGCCTGGTGGACCGAGTGGGGGACAATGCGCCAAAGGTCGGGGAAGCAAGAGCCGGTGCGGGTCTTGACAGACTCCCTTTCCGCCAGCACCCGCCCTCGCCTCAGCAAACGACGTCTCGGCCGATTCGTGACCGGCGACCGCTGCGGTGGGCATGCCGGCGCAACCGCCGGCACCTGCGGTCGCGCTAAACCGGCTCGAAGAGGTCGAATCCGCCGTCGAGTACGTCGGGCAGGCGGCCCGTCCGCCAACCGCTCACGGCATCGCGGACCAAGGGCGACGGTTCCTCGCGATAGCGGCGAACCACGGTCGATGCGGGCGGTGCTGCTGACAGGCATTGCAGCGCGACCTCGCGCTCCTTCTGCGGCCGCGCCAGCGGCTCCACCGGCTGCGGCACCACCCTCACTCGCGCGGCGGCACGATCGAAGCTGTCCCGGCCGTCGGGTGCCTCGAAGACGTGCAGTCCCGCTTCACGCGACAGCAGCGTGCGCACGCCGAGGCCGGACACCGCGAGCAGGGTGCCGCCGTCGGTGCCGTCCTCGAGCGTCACGAGGCGCAGGCCGCGTCGCTTTGCCCACTCGCGGTACATGCGCCCGAGGCGTCGCGCCCAGGCGGCGCCCCGCGTGGCGTCGCCCTCGTTGGCTACCGCGTCGACCGCCACATAGGCATCGCCCGGCCACCCGGCATCGAGATCGGCCAGGGCCGCGGCGAGCAGATGGAGCCGTTGCGCCACGCCGCCCACGACGGAGGCCGCGGGAGCGCGCCCCGCCTCGAGCCGGCGCACGAGCGAGCGCAGGGCCTCGGCTTCCGCGGCGATCCGGTCCATGCGCTCCATGCGGTCGAGCGTCGAGAACCGGTCCTCGGTCGACCAGAAGCCCTCGCGGTTGATCGACTCGAGAAGCGCGTCCTTCTGGCCACGCCAGCCCGCATCGGCCACCCTTTCGACGAGGGCCGCTGCGCGAGCGACCAGGAATCGCCGCGCCTCGCCATCGCCGCGTGGCGCGAGGACCAACCGCCCGAGCGCCAGTTCTGCCGCAGGTTCTGAATCGACCGCGACGGCCTGCGCCGCGGGCTGGTCCGTCGTGATCGCCGGTGCGTCGGGGTCAATGAACTCGACCTGGATGCCATTGCCGTCGCTGCGAACGAAGAGGAACTGGTCGCCTTCGGGGAACCGGTTCTCCACGATCGTCATCGCCAGCGGCGCGAGCAGGTGTTCCTCGACGGCCCGGCGCAGCGGCCGCGCCCCCATGTCCGTCGTGAAGCCGCGGTCCAGGAGGAAGTCGATCGCCGAAGGTTCCCACTCCACCGCCCAGTCGCGGTTGCGGAAGCCGCGGCGCTTCAGCACATCGCCGAGCTCCTTCTTGAGGATGTCGCGCATCACCGCCTTCGACAGCGGCCGGAACACCACGACGCGATCGATGCGGTTGATGAACTCGGGCCGGAAGAAGCCCGAGAGCGCGCGCGTGACCTGCGCTTCGCTGAAGGCGCCGCCGGATGACGTGAAGCCGAGGCTGCCGCTCTGGTGTGTGGTCGCGCCGGCGTTCGACGTGAGGATGATGATCGCGTGCCGGAAGTCTGCGACCTGGCCGTTCGCGTCGGTCAGGCGGCCGTCGTCGAAGACCTGCAGGAAGAGGTCCCAGACACGGGGATGTGCCTTCTCGAACTCGTCGAGCAGGATCACCGAGAACGGCTGCTTGCGGATCTGGTGCACCAGGGATTCGACCGTCCCATCATCGCCCGGCTCGCCGACCAGTCTTGCGAGCGCGGTGGGTTCTTGGAACTCGCTCATGTCGAGCCGCAGCATCCGCTCCGCACCCCCGAAGAGGAAGCTCGCCAGGGTCTTCGCGACCTCGGTCTTGCCGGTGCCGGTGGGCCCGGCGAAGAGGAAGACACCGATCGGCCGGCGCGGGTCGACGAGCCCGGCCTTCAGCATCGCGATGCGGTCGACGAGACAGCTCACCGCCTCCGGTTGACCCATCACGCGCTGGGCGAAGAGTTGGCGCAGCGACGCCGGCGCGAGCCCGGCGCGCTCGTCGAGCACCGCCCGCGGCAGGCCGGTGACCGAGGCGACAGTGGCGAGCACGTCGTCGCGCGAGAACCGGCGCCCGCCCGCGGCGAGAACGCGCTGGCGCGTCTGGCGCAGCAGCCCGATCGTGCTTCCGGGCATCGCCGAGGCGGTAAGGTAGTTGCGCGCCAGTTCGAGCGCGTCGCCAGCGACTTCGGCGTCGGCCTCGAGGCCGCTGGGCAGGACCTCGGACGCGACCACCTCGCGCGCGAGCGCGAGCGTGGCCTCCGGGCCGAGCGCCTCGACCTTGACGATGGACATGGCGAAACGCAGCCTGGGGCGTTGCTTGAGCACGGTCTCCATGGGCGCCGGCGCGCTCTCGCCGAGCACGACGATGCGGCCTGACTCGATCGCCGCCATCACCAGGTCGAGCACGCTCGTCGTGCTGTAGCGGTGGCGCCCGGCCTGCGCGAGCTCGTGGAACCCCGGGATGAGCCACACGACCTTGCGTGCCACGTCGATCTGCTCGACGAGCTCGCGCAGGCGCTTCTCGAGCTCGCCCATGTAGGCCTGGCCGGCGAGGATGTCGGCCGCGCCGGCCTCGAAGATCGTCCAGCCCCGCTGCCTCAGCTCGGCCGCCGCGCGCCGGGCGATCGCGCTCTTGCCGACACCGGTCTCGCCCACCAGGACGACGGACTTCGGCGGCGCCGCGGCGAGATCGTCCAGCACCGACCGCGTCGCCTGCTCGAGTGCGGCATGCACGATGACCGGGTCGTCGGTCGCGGCCGGATCGGCGGCCGCCAGGTCCGTGGCCGACCCGAGCCGGCCGATCTGGCGCAGGAAGGCTGCATCGACGCGGGTGCGCTCCCACTCGTCGAGTGCTTCGCGCAGGCGCGGTGCCGCGTCCGAGCTCACGCGGGCGAGCAGCGCGCGCACGTCCTGGAGGCGGAAATCGGGACGCCGCGCGATCGCCGCGGCTGCTTCGGTCGGCTCGCCCTGCGCCACCCGTGCGTCGACGAAATCGCTGACGAACTGCGGCATGAGCGCGTTCTCGGCCCAGTACTCGGGGGCCTGGAGCAGCACCCCCCAGATCACGGGCCGATCGGCCCGGCGCGCGAGGAAACGCAGCAGGCCGTGCAGCGTCCAGATGCGGGCGGAGCGAACGTGGCCGAGGATCCGCTGGGTCGCCGGGGGCGAGTCTTCACGCACGACGAGGGCCTCGGCAGCCACCATCGCCCGCACCGGGTTCGAGTCGAGCGCCGCTTCGATGACCTTGGCGAGCGGAACGGCGGTGTCGGCCAGGAGGGCGACCGCCGCGGCGAACTCCGGCAAGGCCGTAACCTCCGTCGGATGACGGTTGCTCGCCTCGTAGGGCGCGTCGAGGCGTTCGACGAGCGCGTCGAGGGTCAGGGGGCTCGGGTCGCCCTGGGGGGCTGGCCCCTCGCCCGGGCCCGCTGAAGCGGTCGGTGGCTCCGCGTGGGCTTCGGCGTTTGCCGAAGTCGATGGGGCTCGACCGCGCTCACGCGAACGTCGAGCACCCCAGTAGGCGCCGCCGACAAAGGCCAGCGCCAGGAGCAGGAGGCTCACTGCATCCATCGGCTGCCCGTGGACCGCACGTGCTCGGCGGCCACGGTCGGCAAGGTGATGGCGCGCGCGGCGCGCACGGGACTGGCTCGGGGCACGGCACGAACTGTAGCGGTCGCGCCGGCAAGCCTGAAGCCAGCTCCGGAGGCCCATGAGGGTTCGCTCATCGAGGGGAAGGCCAAACCGTTGGTCGAGAGACACCGACGTACACTGGTTCGGACTGCCCCCCGGGGCATCCCCGCTGGTCATTGACTGATGAAGGAGCGCACGATGCGACACGATCGCCGATCGGTCGGCAAGATGCCTGCGCGATACGCGATGCGGCTCGGTGCCGCGGCTGTGGCCCTGCTGATCGCCGGTTGCGGCGCCATGCCGCAGGGCGCGCTGGGCCCCTTCGGATCGAGTGCGCCCGCCGCTGCGCCGGTGGCTCCCGACACTTCGCCTTCCGTGCCGACCGCGGTGCACGTGGTCGCCTTGACGAGCGACGGCATCGCGGGCTTCTTCCCTTTCGATGGCACGACGACGACGCTCACACGCGCCGACATGCGGCGCGAGGAGAGCGCCATCAAGGGCACGGGCACGGTCTCGCGCTTCCTGATGCCCAACACGGCGACGGCGACGATCACGCGGCTGGACCGCAAGCTCGTCTATGCGCTCGACATCGCCCGCGCCGAGTACACGGAATGCCCGCTCACCGGTTGCGTCGCGCCGCCGACACAACCACCGCCGCGCGGCCAGCCCGAGCAGCCGCGCTCGAGCCGCGAGCCCGGGTGCACGATGCGCGTGGCCAGCAATACGTTCAACGTCAGGGCCACATCGCAGCGCAAGACCGTCAACGGTTTCGACACCGAGCAGTACGTGGTCGACTGGAACGTGGCCCTCGAAGACCCGGACAAGCGCCGCTCGACGCTGCAGTTGACCATCGACTTCTGGACGACCCCGGTCTCGCCGGCGATTCGCGATGCGATGGCGCTGGAGGCCCGCTTCGCGCGCGCCGCGGCGGCGAGTGTCGACCGCTCGGCTGCGTTGCCGCCGCAGTTCGTCGAAATGATGAACCGGTACTTCGCGCAGTCGATGTCGGCCGCCGAACGCACGGCGCTGTTCAACGCCGTCAAGCAGATGGACCGCGTGAAGGGGCAGCCCATCGTCACGCAGATGCGGCTGTTCTATCGCGGCAACGCCTGTGGCGGTGCCGCCGATGAGGGTGCCTCGGGCGCTGGCCCAGGCGGCGTGGCGGGTGCCCTGTCGAGCCTGTTCGGCGGTGGCTCGGGCAATGCTTCAGGCGGGGCCGAGCGGCCACTGATGTCATTCACGCAGGAGGTGAAGAGCTGGCGTGTCGAGCCGGCGCGCGACTCGCAGTTCGCGCCGCCGCCGCAGTTCAAGCGCACGAATCCTGGCTGAGCCGGTGCTGAGGCTGGCGGCCAGGCCCGGGCGGGCCCGGGCGTGGACCCAGGACGGCCAACGGTTCGTGCATTCCGACCAGCGCGGTTGTGAAAGGCATCACCCGCGCGGCCCGAACGCGAGGATGCAGGGCCGAGGCCCCCCGAGGGCTGCACCACAATTCGCGCCGCTTCCACTTGCGCGCGCCATGTCGTCCCTCATCCTCTCGGCCGCCGAGCGCCTTGCCGCCGCCGGCGCTTCAACCGCCGGCAAAGGCGCGGGCTCCGCTGCTCAGCCCGCCGTTCCTGGTGCCGTCAATGCCGCCATGGCGCTGGGCCGTGATGCCGCCTCGGCCGCCGTGGCCGCCTTGACCGGTGGCTTCGCCTTCGGCCATCACGATGCGGCGAGCGGCCGTACGGTGCTCGCCGTCGACCGCTTCGCGATGCGCACGATCTGCTATCGCGTGCAGGACGGGCGGCTTCGTTTCGCCGAGCGTGCCGACGATCTCGTCGGCCCCGATGATCCGCTCGATCCGCAGGCCCTCTTCGACTACCTCTACTTCCACTGCATCCCGTCGCCGCGCACGGTGTTCAAGGACGTGCTGCGTCTGCCCGCGGGCCACATGGCGTGGTTCGAGCACGGCGAGCTCACGGTGGCGCCGTATTGGACCGCCACGTTCGAGGACCAGGGCCGTGCGCCGGTGTCCTTCGACGCCCTGCGCGACGAGTTCCGCGCCACGCTCGAGGCGGCCGTGAAGCGCGATCTCGACGGCGGCGTGCCGGCCTGCTTCCTGTCCGGTGGCACCGACAGTTCCACCGTCGCCGGCCTGATCGGCAAGGCCGCAGGCCAACCGGCGCACACCTACTCCATCGGTTTCGAGGCCCAGGGCTACGACGAGATGGCCTTCGCGCGCATTGCCGCCAAGCACTTCGGCACCGTGCACCACGAGTACTACGTGACGCCGGACGATCTCGTGAAGGGCATCGCCGCCGTGGCGCAGAGCTACGACCAGCCCTTCGGCAACAGCTCGGCGCTGCCGGCCTACTACTGCGCCAAGGTGGCACGCGACAACGGCGTGACACGCATGCTGGCCGGCGACGGCGGCGACGAGCTCTTCGGCGGCAACAGCCGCTACGCCAAGCAGCGGGTGTTCGGCTGGTACCAGGGCGTGCCGGGGCCGCTGCGCGCGGGCCTGATGGAGCCGCTGCTCGAGCGCACGCCGCTGGGCAACCTGCCCCTGCTGAAGAAGGGCAAGAGCTACGTCGAGCAGGCCAAGGTGCCGATGCCCGAGCGCGACGAGATGTACAACCTCGTGCTGCGTCTCGGGCTGGCCGACGTTCTGACACCCGAGTTCCTCTCGCGCATCGACGACCGTGCGCCGGCGCGCCTGCGCCGCCAGGTGTGGGACATGGCCAAGACCGGCAGCGAGGTCAATCGCACGCTCGCCTTCGACTGGCGCTTCACGCTCGCCGACAGCGACCTGCCGAAAGTGCGTGGCACCACGGCGCTGGCCGGCGTGAGCGTGCGCTTCCCGTTCCTCGCCGACGACGTGCTCGCCTTCTCGCTCAAGCTGCCGGCCGAGTACAAGCTCAAGGGCTTGAAGCTGCGCTGGTTCTTCAAGGAGGCGCTGCGCGGCTTCCTGCCCGACGAGATCATCACCAAGAAGAAGCAGGGTTTCGGCCTGCCCTTCGGCGTGTGGGCCAACAAGCACGCGGGGCTGAAGGCGCTCGCGCTCGATTCGCTGGCCAGCTTGAGCCAACGTGGCATCGTGCGGCCCGACTTCATCACCACGCTCGTCGACAAGCGCCTGCCCGAGCACCCGGGCTACTACGGCGAGATGGTGTGGATCCTGATGATGCTCGAGCAGTGGCTGCGCAAGGCGAGGCCGGATGGCCGCGCGCTCTTCTGACCGACGGCCAGAGCGCCGCGCGCGCCCGGTTGCGCTACTGAGGCGCGTTCCTGACGCCCGTTCCGCAGCCTACATGCCGCGGAACAGGTGCGCGTACAGCCGGCTGGCCGTGAGCACATCCTTGTGCCCGCGCAGGCGCAAGCGCACGATGCCTGACTCCTCGCGCTGGGCGCTCGTGATGCAGCGCGCCTGCACCACCGTGCCGCGATGCACTTGCCAGAACACGGCCGGATCGAGCCGCGGCAGCAGTTCACGCAGGCTCGTTCGGATGAGGTGCTCGCGCTCGGCGGTGACGACTCGCACGTACTTGTCGGCTGCCTCGAAGTAGAGCACCTCCTCCACAGGTACCAGGTGCACGGTGCTGCCCACCTGGGCCTGCACCACGGTCAGCCGCTCCTGCTGGGCCGGGCCGGCAGCGGGGCGCGAGGCAGAGGCGAGTGCGGCGGAGCTGGCGGCGAGCCCCTGCAATTGCTGAATCGTCTGCTCCAGCAATCTCGCTGCGTCGAGGCTGCCGAGCATCTTGCCCGGGTCACCCGGTTCAGGTGCCGGGTTCCCCTCGCGCTCGCGGGCGAGCAGGCCCTTCAACCGGGTCGCGCAGCGCCCAAGCCGTTCGCGATCGACGGGCTTGACGAGGTAGTCGACCGCGTGGGCCTCGAAGGCCGCCAGCGCGTGCTGATCGTAGGCGGTCACGAACACCAGCAGGGGGAGCGCCGGCCCGGGCTGCGGCCAGTCTTCGACCAGTGCGCGCGCCGCCTCCAGCCCGTCCATGCCCGGCATGCGGATGTCGAGGAAGCAGACGTCGGGCCGCAGGGCCAGGGCCTGCTCGAAGGCCGAGGCGCCGTCGCGCACCGTGGCGGTCACTTCCAGCTCGGGCCAGAGCGCCGCCAGGTCGGCTTGCAGGCCTTCGGCCAGCAGGGGTTCGTCGTCGGCGATGAGGGCGGTCGGGCGGGGCAGGGTCTTCATGTCCATTGGCGGCCGGGTCGAAGGGGCGGGCCGGTCAGTGCAGGTTGGCGGGATCGCCATGGTGCTTCGGCAGCACGATGGTGGCCACGGTGCCGCCTTCGGCATCGTCGGCGGCCGCAATGCGCAGCGAGGCGCGCGGGCCATACAGCGTCTGCAGCCGATCACGCACGTGCTCGAGGCCATAGCCGGTGCCGCCCGCAGTGGGGCGCTGCGGCAGCTGGCCGTCGGGCAACCCGACGCCGGTGTCGCGCACGCGCAGCTCGATCTCCGCGCGGTTGGGCGGGCTCACCGCCGTGATCTCGATGCGCCCGCCGCGCACGCTCGGTTCGAGCCCGTGTGCGATGGCGTTTTCGACCAGCGGCTGCAGCAGCAGCGTCGGCACGGCGCAATCGCGCAATGCCTCGGGCAGATCGACCTGCACCTGCAGCCTGGGCCCCATGCGCATGCCCATGAGGGCGAGGTAGTCGGCACTGCGCGCGAACTCGGCGGCCAGCGGGTGCACCGTGGCACGTGACGCGATGAGCGTCGTGCGCAGGTAGCCGACGAGCCGATCGAGCATGGCCTGCGCCAGGCCGGGGTCGCGCGCGATGAGAACGCGCAGGTTGGCCAGCGTATTGAAGAGCATGTGCGGCTCGAGCTGGCTCACGAGCAGGTCCAGCCGCGCCTGCTGGGCCTGCCGCGCCATGGCCTCGTTCTTGCCGCGCTGGATGAAGTAGCCGATGGCGGCCACGCTCACCAGCAACGAGGCGCCGAGGATGCCGTAGAAGCGCGCCGGGTTGTCCACCAGCAGGTCGAAGGTCGAACGCCCGGCGACCCAGTCGCCCAGCGACGTGCCGCCCAGGTAGCCGAGGGTGATGCCCGGCAGCACGAGCGCCGCCGCCTTGGCGGGGCTCTTCGGCCAGTAGCCGGGGGCCTGCGCATGCAGCGGCCCGCGCAGCACCAGCCGGCCGATGTCGATGAGCGCCCACGTGAGCAGGCTGATGCCGAAGGAGTAGGCGGCGGCGATGTCGAAGCGCAGCGGCCCGTCGCCGGCCCGCACGAGCGTGTTGGCGACGGTGAGCAGCGTCGCGCCTGCGCACACGAAGCTGAAACGGCGCGCCAGGTGGTGGCCCTGGCCCGGCGGAATGAAGGGGGCAGACGCGAGGGAGGTCATCGTGTGGCCGGGCCCATGTCACGGCGTGCCGAGGTTCTGGTGATGGAACTGCACAGTGCGAGCATAGGCCTCCGGGTTCAACCGCCCGCCGATGGCCGGAGGCGGCGCCGCGCAGTGTAGGAACGGCCC
>JAEUPE010000114.1 GCA_016790435.1 Rubrivivax sp.
GCCTTGTTGATCAGTGCCAGCGCCAGCGCCAGCAACGAGGCGATCGTCATGGCCATGATGAAGACCTCGTCGCCCGGCGAGGGCAGCACGCGGCCGGTGGCCCACACCATGAAGGCATGGTGCACCTTCGTCCAGGCCCAGCCGGCGGCCGCGGCGACGGCCAGCAGCGCGATGAGCGAGCGGTGGCCGGAGGCGCCGTTGCTCTCGCGGTAGATGCGCGCTTCCTGCGGCAGCGCCGGCACCCAGGCCGGGCGCACGAAGGCGACGACGGCGATGAAGAGGAGGTACAGGCCCACCAGCAGCAGGCCCGGCACGAGCGCACCGGCGTACATGTCGCCGACCGAACGGCCCAACTGGTCGGCCAGCACGATGAGCACGAGCGAAGGCGGGATGGCCTGCGCCAGCGTGCCGCTGGCCGTGATGGTGCCAGTGGCGATGGTGCGGTTGTAGCCGTAGCGCAGCATGATGGGCAGCGAGATCAGGCCCATGCTGATGACGGCCGCGGCGACGACGCCGGTGGTGGCGGCGAGCAACGCGCCGACGAGGATGACGGCCACCGCGAGGCCGCCGCGCGCGGGGCCGAACACCTGGCCCACGGTCTCGAGCAGGTCCTCGGCCATGCCCGAGCGCTCGAGCAGGATGCCCATGAAGGTGAAGAACGGAATCGCCAGGAGCGTGTCGTTCTTCATGATGCCGAACACGCGCAGCGGCAGGGCCTGGAAGAGCGTCTGCGGGAAGAGGCCCACCTCCATGCCGATGAAGCCGAACAGCAGGCCCGTGGCCGCGAGCCCGAAGGCCACCGGGATGCCGGTGAGGAGGAAGAAGAGCAGGCCGCAGAACAGCAGCGGCACGAAGTTCTGGGCGATGAACTGCGTCATGTCAGTGGGCCTTTCCGGCGGCCAGGGCGGCCTCGCGCCGCGCCGCCTCGGCGGCCAGTTCTTCGGCGAACTCGACCTCGACGAGCTTGTCGTCGAACGGGGTGAAAGGCTCCGCCAGGTGGCCGCCGAGGAAGGCCAGGCGCTTGATCAGCTCGGAGATGGCCTGCGCCAGCAGGATGGCGAAGCCCGCCGGCAGCAGCGCCAGCACGGGCCAGCGGATCAGGCCGCCGGCGTTCTCGCTCATCTCGCCGGTGGTCCAGGCGCGCTCGAAGAGCGGCCAGCCGAGCCAGAGCATGATGGCGGCCAGCGGGATCGTGAAGATGACGATGCCGATCGCGTCGATGATGGCGTTGGTGCGCGCGGACAGCTTGCTCGAGATGAAGTCGATGCGCACGTGCGCGTTCTTCAGCATCACGTAGCCCACGCCGAGCATGAAGACGCCGGCGAAGAGGTACCACTGGATCTCGAGCCAGGCGTTGGAGCCGATGTTGAAGGCCTTGCGCACGATGGCGTTGCCGGCGCTGATGACCACGGCCGCGAGCACCAGCCACATGATGATCTTGCCGAGCCAGAGGCTGATCTTGTCGATCACGCCGGAGAGTTTGAGCAGTGCTTGCACGAGGTTTGCTCCAGGAGCCGCCGTCGCCCACCTGTCGGCGAACGGGCCGGCGCGGCCAGCGGCGATCAAGACGCCGCGATTGTGATGGCGCTGCCGCTCCACCCAGCGGTTCGCAGGATCAGGGAATGCACCGATCGTGCATGACCGGCGCCGGAAGGATCAGCCAGCCGTCGCGCGCCGGCGGACGGCGTCGATGTAGGCGGCACCATCCGGGGGCAACCCGCTCCTCTGGGACGCCCAGATCATCTCGCCGAGGCACTCCATCACCTCGTGGTGCGCCTCGTGCAGCGAGCCCCGCCGCGCGGCCAGCAACTGCACGGCCTGGCGGATGCCGGTGGGCTGGTCGATGCTGCATTGCTCCTCGATGGACAGGTGCATCGACAGGTGCAGGAAGGGGTTCGTGCGGCCGTCCTCGACGCTGAAGACGGACGCGAGCGCGGTGGCCTCGTCGGCGAGGTCGCCGTGGTACTCGGGGTGCTCGCCGACCCAGCGCGCGGCGATGAGCTCCATGCGGTCGAGCGGCATCCCGCCCCGCTGCTTGGCATGGGTGCGGCAGAAGAAGCGCCGCACATCGGCTTGCGAGGGCTGGAACACAAGCAGAATTGTCGCTTCCTTCATGCCGCGGCCTCGCTGCGGTGGGCCAGCCTCTCTTTGCTGATCTCCGACCCCACCTTCTACGCCGTGGCCGTGCCGGCGGCCCTGCTGATGGGATTGAGCAAGAGCGGCTTTGCCGCCGGCATCGGTGCCTTGGCGGTGCCCCTGATGGCGCTGGCGGTGCCGGTGCCGCAGGCGGCGGCGATCATGCTGCCACTGCTGTTGGCCGCCGACGTGACGGGCCTGTCGCAGCTGGCCAGGCACTGCGACTGGCGCCTCATCCGACTGCTGCTGCCTGCGGGGCTGGGCGGCATTGCCGTTGGCTGGGCGCTCTTCGGCTGGCTGTCGGCGCCGGCGGTCGCAGGGCTCGTGGGGCTGCTGACGCTCGTCTTCGTGGCCATTCGCCTGTTCCTGCCGGCCAAGGCGGACGCGCCGCCACCATCCGCTGGCATGGGCCGGCTCATGGCCGCGCTGTCGGGCTTCACGAGCTTCGTGGCTCACGCGGGCAGCCCGCCGATCGGCTTCTACGTGCTGCCGCTGAAGCTGCCACCGCTCGTCTTCAGCGCCACGATGGCGGTGTTCTTCGCGGCCATCAACCTGAGCAAGTGGCTGCCGTACGCGCTGCTGGGGCTCATCGACGCCACCAACATGACCACTTCGCTGGTGCTGCTGCCGCTGCCGATGCTGGGTGTCTGGGCGGGCGTGCGGCTGGTCCGGCGGGTCTCCACAAGTCTGTTCAACCGGCTCTTCCTTGCCGGCATGCTGCTGACCGGGTTGAAGCTGCTCTGGGACGGGGTGCGCGGGCTGCAAATCGGGACCTGACCGAAGGTCCTGCGCACCTCGGGCGGGTCGTCGCTCGGCCAGAGCGTTGCGTGGAGGCGGCAGATGCCAGGGCGGCCGTGCACGATCGCACGGCCTCCTCGGTTCGATGGAGGCTCCGCCGTACGGCGCAAACCACGGCGTCCCACCTCGCACCGGAGGGCTCGGGACGCCTCGAAATCGCGTCGACTTTCCTCTCGGGACCCCCTTAAACGGGGAGTCGGCGCCGAGGCGTGCACTGCCAAGAATCGGGCCCCATACAGACAGCTGCACTCATCCTGTCTTCACCCTCATGGCAAGGCACATGGACCTGACCCGGGCTCCGACCACCACCGCGCGCATCGACGGGCAACGTGGGATCACGCCTGAAGGCTCTGCGCGGGCACCGGGACCGGGACCGGCACCGGCACCGGGCACCACCCAGGGCCCGACCATCTCCGAGGCGCCGCAGCCGGTGCTGTCACTGGTGGCGGCGCTGCTGGAGCCCATCCTCACGGTGGCCGCGTTCCTCTTCCTGACGATCGCCCTGACGGGAGAGTTGCGCCGTCCGGACATGATTCTGAGCGTGCTGCTGTTTGCGCTCACCTTCCCCGGGCGCAACCGGTTTGGCAAGTCGGCGCTGGCGGTCGCGGCGGACATTGCCCGTTCCTGGCTCTTCCTGCTCACCGTGCTGGTCATCTGCGAGTGGGCGACGAGCAGCCTGCAGTACTTCGAGCCGCGCGTGCTCGTGATCTGGGCCATCCTCACGCCTCTCCTTCAGTGGCAAGCGGTGGCCATCGGCGGCGCGGCCTACCGCAAGAGCGCACAACTGCCGCAGTCGCGGCGCACGGCCGTGATCGTCGGCGCGGGCTCGCCGGGCGTGGCGGCGGCCAAGGCACTCTCCGGCGGCCGCAGTTCGGGCACGCAGATCGTCGGCTGGTTCGATGATCGCGCGGCCGACCGCCTGCACTCCGACGTCAACGGCAAGGTGCTGGGTGGACTGGCCGAACTGGTGCCCTACATCCGGCAGCATGGCGTCAAGGACGTCTACATCACGCTGCCGCTGAGTGCGCAGCCTCGCATCCACGCGCTGCTCGAGGGCGTGCAGAGCACGACCGCGTCGATCTTCTTCGTGCCCGACGTGTCGGCGGTCGGCATCATCCAGGGCCGTCTGCGCGCCGTGAACGGCGTGCCGGTGGTCGGCATCTGCGAAACGCCGTTCACGGGCATCAATGGCCTCGTGAAGCGGGTCAGCGACATCATCCTGGCGTCGGTCATCCTGGTGCTGATCGCACCGGTGATGCTGGCGCTCGCCATCGGCGTCAAGCTCAGCTCGCCGGGCCCCATCATCTTCCGCCAGCGCCGCAACGGCCTCGATGGCGAGGAGATCTGGGTCTACAAGTTTCGCTCGATGACGACGCAGGACAACGGTGCCGTGGTCAAGCAGGCGACCCGCAACGACGCGCGCATCACGCCCTTTGGCCGCTTCATCCGCCGCACCTCGCTGGACGAGCTGCCGCAGTTCCTGAACGTGCTGCAAGGCCGCATGAGCATCGTGGGGCCTCGTCCGCACGCGGTCGCACACAACGAGTTGTACAGCCAGACCATCAAGGCCTACATGGTGCGGCACAAGGTCCGCCCGGGCATCACCGGCTGGGCGCAGGTGAACGGCCTGCGCGGCGAGACCGACACGGTCGAGAAGATGCGAGCCCGCGTTGAGTACGACATCGAGTACCTGCGCTCCTGGTCGCTTTGGCTGGACATCAAAATCATCCTTCGTACGGTAAAGGTCGCGTTCTTCAACAGCCAAGCCTATTGATGCCCTCCGGCATTCAGTAGACTGCGGCATGGACTCGCAGACCCCCCGACTCGCGCGCTTCACCCTTGCCTGCCTCGCGGCCCTGGCGTCACAGGGGGTGGTGGCACAGGAACCTAATCCCTACTACGTGGGCGCCAGTCAGTCGGTCGCTCGCGAGTCGAACCTGTTTCGCGGCGTTGCTGGCGTGACGGTCAGCGATACGGTGTCCGTCACGTCCTTGCTCGCAGGTCTCGACCAGCCCATCGGCCGCCAGCGGCTGTTTGCCGACGCGGCATTGCGCGCGGGCAGGTTCTCGGACAACAGCCAGCTCAACTACACCGGCGGCAGCCTGTTGGCCGGCGCGGATTGGGAAGCCGCTGAGTCCTTGTCGGGCCGGCTCAGCTATAGCACCGACCGCACGCTGGCGCCGACCGGTCTGGACCTGGGGCTGACGCCGACGGAGCGCAACATGCAGACCACCCAGGAATTCGCGCTGCGTGGCCAAAGCAGCCGGGTCGCTCAGTTCTCCGTGGAAGCGGGCTTTGTCCATCGTGCCCTGGACTACACGCTGGCTGCCGCCAACGACCTCGAGTTCAAGCAAGACACCGGCAGCATCGGCCTCAGGTATCGGCCCAGCGGCGGCCTGACACTGGGTTTCACGGTTCGCAGGACCGAAGGCAGCTATCCCTTCGCGGCCTTGAATGATCAGCCGGATGATTTCAAGCGCGACGACTTCGATCTCTCCGCGCTATGGGTGGCCACTGGCGCGAGCACGATCACTGCGCGACTGAGTCGCACGCGCGAGAAACACGCGACGCTGCTCGAGCGTGACGTTTCCGGCAATACCGGTGCCATCTCCTGGAACCTCAAGCCAACCGGAAAACTGAACCTCACGCTCGACTACATCCGTGACACCGGCGCCGAGTCCACCTTCATTGGTGGCGCCAGTGGCGGCACGGCGACGCCCGTGGTCAACAGCAGCCCGCGTGCGGCGACCTGGCAACTGCGGGGCGACTACGAGGTGACCGGCAAGATCCAGGCACTGGTCTTCGTGCGCCGGCTCCAGAGGGACCTGGTGAACAACGTCACGCCCCCTGGCGTTGGCGAAGACACGCTCGTGGAGACCCGTCTCGGCCTGAACTGGACACCGCTGCGCAGCGTGCTGGTGGGTTGTTCGGTCGGTCGCGAGGAGCGCGATGCCTCGGACAGCGCACTTGCGAACGTCCTCTCCAGTTCGTATTCGGCGACCACGGTGCGTTGCCTCGCGCAGTTCCGGACGCAGTGATTTCGACTCGGTGCTCGGCCTGAGCCGGGACCGTGGGCCTCAGGGCGGGGAAGAAGTGGCGTGACCAAGAAGACGGCGCTGATCACGGGCATCACGGGCCAGGACGGGGCGTACCTGGCGGAGTTGCTGCTGAGCAAGGGTTATGTGGTGCACGGGATCAAGCGGCGCTCGTCGCTGTTCAACACCGACCGCATCGACCACCTGTAC
>JAEUPE010000115.1 GCA_016790435.1 Rubrivivax sp.
GTGCCTGGACAGCGCAGCAGTTCGACCCGCGCCTGAACTGGGGCGACGTCGAGTGGATCAAGAAGCGCTGGGGCGGCAAGCTCATCCTCAAGGGCATCCAGGATGTCGAGGACGCCAAGCTCGCCGTCGCCTCCGGCGCCGACGCGCTCATCGTCAGCCACCACGGCGGCCGCCAACTCGACGGCGCGCAGCGTTCGATCGAGGCGCTGCCGGCCCTCGTCGCCGCCGTCGGCGACAGGATCGAGGTGCACATGGACGGCGGCATCCGCAGCGGCCAGGACGTGCTCAAGGCCTGGGCCCTCGGTGCTCGCGGCACCTACATCGGCCGTGCGATGGTCTGGGGCCTCGGCGCCATGGGCGAATCGGGTGTGAGCAAGGCGCTGGAGATCATCCGCAACGAGCTCGACCTGACGATGGCCTTCTGCGGCCACACGCAGATCGGCACCGTCGACCGCAGCATCCTGCTGCCGGGCACGGCACCGGGCTGACGCGCCGGGCCACGGCGCGGCCTCAGGCCGTGGAGGTGGCGCCGCGCAGCCCGAGCTTGAACGCGATCATCGCCCGCAGCTTGCCGGGCAGCACCGGCTTGATGAGGAGGTGGTACTCGTGCGTGAGCGCCTCGTCCTCGTGCCCGACGAGGCTGGAGCCGGTGATCAGGATGGCCGGGATGCGGCGATCGCCGGCCGCTGACCCGGATCCGCCGGCCGGCCCGGCGAAGCGGGCGCGCACAGCCACCAGCGCCTCGATGCCGGTGTGGCCTTCCTGCAGCCGGTAATCGACCAGCATGAGGTCGGGCGCCTCGGCCGCCGGCGCCTGCAGCCACTGGCGCAGCAGGTCGATGCTCTCGAAGGCGACCACGCGCGCGCCCCAGGCCTGCAGCAGGACGACGAGGCCCTCGCGCACCGCCGCCTCGTCCTCGACGACGAGGAAGAGCCGGCCCTCCAGCGTGAGGCCGAGCGGTGTCTGCGTCGAGGGCCCGCTGATGCCGGTGGTGAAGGTTCGAGGCGCGCGCCCGAGCGGCACCTCGAGGCTGAACACGGTGCCGTGGCCTGTTCGCGAGCGCACGGAGATCGGCGAGCCCATGAGCCCGGCGAGCCGCTTGACGATGGACAAACCCAGCCCCAGGCCCTTGCGATGGTGCGCCTCCAGCGGCTTGTTGCTCTGCACCTGGTAGAACTCATCGAAGATGCGCGGCAGGGCCGACTCGGGGATGCCGATGCCGCTGTCCCAGACCTGCACGAGCAGGTGCGAGCCGCCTTCTGCGCCGGGCGCACCACCGCGCAGCCGGCAGCTCACGATGACGCCACCGTCTTCGGTGTAGCGGATGGCGTTGCTGACGAGGTTGCGCAGCACCCGCTCGATCAGCACGGGGTCGGCCTGCGCCACGTGCTGCTCGCCGTGGAAGCTGAGCATGAGCCCCTTCTCGAAGGCGATCGGCTCGAAATGCAGGCGCAACCGCGCGAACAGTTCGCGCATGCGCACCGGGGCCGGATGCACATCGACGCCGCCGGTGTCGATGCGCGTGATGTCGAGCAGTTCGCCGAACAGCCCTTCGAGCGCATCGACCGACTCGTTGATGCTGTTGACGAGCGACGACACCTCGGGGTCGCGGCTCTTCTGTCGAAGCGCCTCGGCGAAGAGGCCCATGGCGTGCAGAGGCTGGCGCAGGTCGTGGCTGGCGGCGGCGAAGAACTGCGTCTTTGCCTGGCTGGCCGCCTCGGCGGCCCGGCGCGCCTCCTCGGCGGCCTTGCGGGCCTCTTCGGCGGTGCCCATCTCCTGGCGCAGGCGCCCGGCCAGCTCCTCGGTGCGCGCCTTCAGCGAGATCGCCAGGCCGAGCGCGTTGCCATAGGTGCGCACCATCAGCACCGTGGAACAGAAGAGGATCGTGGCAATCACGGCCAGTTGGACGTGCCCGGGCTGCGTCGTGTCGCTGGCGATGCGCACGATGGCCGGGGCGAAGACCAGCGTGATGAAGCCGAGGAAGATCTTCGGCTGCGTGGCCAGCAGCTGCACCGAGCTCACGCAGTAGCTGTAGACGACGAGGATCAGCGCCAGGCGCTGATAGGGCGTGCCCAGGCCCCAGAACATCCAGCCCGCCACACCCCACAGGCTGCCCTGTAGCAGCACCAGCACGCGCCAGCTGCGGCGCCACCGAAGCAAGGTGGCGTCGTCGACGCGCGGGTTGCGCAGGAAACGCAGGTAGTGCGCCAGGCGCAAGAACCACAGCACGGCCAGCGCGCCCAGCCAACCGAGCATCTGGGCCGAGGGCGCGAGCGCCCAGAAGAGCCAGGTGATGACGCCGGCGCCGAGCAGGTAGCCGATGAGGGTGGCCGGCGTCTGCACGAACAGCGCCCGCAGGTGATCGACGTCGCCGCGCGCCCGCTGGGCGGCCACGGGCTGGGCGGCCGTGCCCGCCGAGGCAGCACGCGTCACAGCGTCGGGCACGGGCCCGATCGGGACCGCGGTCACGGCAGCGGCGACCTCGGGCGACATGGCGGACAGGCGGCCGCTCAGGCCCCGGTCGTGGGCCGGCGCGGGAAGAAGCCGCCCTGGCCCTGCGTCATCTGGCTCACTGCCAACACTGCTTGCGTTCGCGAGCTGACATTGAGCGCGCGCAACACCGCGGCCACATGGTCCTTCACGGTCTCCACGGACAGGTTGAGCTGGCGCGCAATGAGCTTGTTGGGCAGGCCCTGCAGCAGCAGCCCCAGCACCTCGGCCTGGCGCGGCGTGAGCCCCAGGTCCTGCATGGAGGGCACCTTCTGGTGCGGTTCGGCCCGCGCAGCCGAGCCCAGCGGCGCACCGCTGGCTGCCAGGGCCGCGCTGGCCGCCTCGGCTTCGGCCTGCATGTCGCGCCGCACGCGGGCGAAGTCCATGCCCAGCATCGATGGCGGCACGTACATCGACCCCGTCATCACCATGCGCAGCGCCTCGTGCAACTCGGCATGTGAGGTGCTCTTGGGCACGAAACCCATGGCCCCGAGGTCGATGGCCCGGATGACGTCGCTGGCGCGCTCCGAGGCCGACACCACCACCACAGGCACGGCCGGGTAGGCATTGCGCAGTTCGGTCAGCAGGTCGAAGCCGTCGGCGTCGCCGAGCGCCAGGTCGAGCAGCACGAGATCGCGCTCGGGGTCGGCGGCCATCGCCTGGCGAGCGGCCGCGGCACTCGCGGCGCCGGCGACCTGGATGTCGCTGCCGATGTTGCCAATGACCGCTTGCAGCGCGGTCAGCACCAGCGGATGGTCGTCGACGAGCAATACCTTCATTGCGGGCTCCCCTCGCGGCAAGCAGCGCCGGCTTGCGCTCGGGGCATTGTCATCCCGGGGGCCAGGGCCGCCCGTGTCCCTCGTTTGGGGGCCATGCTCCGGGCCAATGCCACGACCCTGGCGAGCCCGCTGTCGGGCCGGTGGCGGCCGAGCACGTAAAGTCCCACCTCGACTTTCGGCTGCCCCGCGCATTGATTGGGGCGCGCCAGTCCAACGAGATTCCAGTGGCCTCCTGTCCGACCTGCAATCACGACTCCGCCATCGGCGCTCGGTTCTGCAGCCGCTGCGGCACGGTGCTGCCGCGTCGCATCTGCCAGACCTGTGGCACCGCCAACGAGGTGGATGCGCTGCGTTGCATCGAGTGCGGCGAGGCCTTGCGGCTGGCCGTGCCGATGGCCGCGCCGATGCAGTCCGAAGAGGCCGCCGCCCCGCACGAGATGGGGCCCATGGCGCGTCTGGCGGAGTTGAATGCGCGCTCCTCCGCGCTGGCCCCTGCGCCGAGTGCGCCCGTCGCCGCCGCCATGGCTCGGACACCGGTCGACGCGGCCCACGTCGTCTCCGCCGCGGCAGAGCCGGCCACGCGCAATGCCGCGAACATCGGGAGCGCCGCAGGTGCCGCGGGAGCCGTCACTGCTCCGCCGCCTGTCGTTCGAGCCGAAACCGATGACGAGGCCGTCGACCTCTATCTCGACCTGCCGCGTGCGCCGGCAGCACCCCTGGATGCCCCCGCGCACAGTGACCCAGCGCACGTGCCGGGGTCGGCGCCGGTTCGGCCCGAAGCTTCGCCGCAAGCGGACGCGAGCGTTCAGTGGACGCCGGCTGATGCAGGGCTCCCGGCCGCCGCACCGCCGGCGCGACGCGGACCGTTCGCCATCGGCGCCGCGGTGCTGGCGTTCGGTGTCGCGGTCGCGGGGGGCGCCTGGCTCTGGCAGCGGTCCGCACAGCCGCTGCCGTCGTCTTCGGTGGTCCACCCCGCGGCAGACCGTCTGCCCGCTCCGCTGGGTGCACCGGCCAAGCCCGATCCCGAGCACGCAGTTCAGACGCCGCCGCGCTCGGGGCTGCCGCCCGGACAGGCGGCCCGGCCGTCCGAGCGCATGGGCGCCAGCGCCCCGGCGCAGCAACGCGGCGACGGCGTCGACGCCGCCGCAGACGCTGCGCTCGCCGCAGCCGAGCGGGCACTGGCCGCTCAGGGGCGGCAGGCACCGCCAGGCGCAAGCCCGGCGGCCAAGCCACGGCCACCCACGACGCCGGCATCGGCGACGGGCAGGGCTCCTTGATACGGCGAGTGCGCTCCAAGACCCTTGCCTGATCCCTGGAGGCAGAGGGCCGCCGGCCAGACTGCTGGAAAACGCTACTCGACCGACGGACAGGTTCGCGTGCCGAAGCGGGCAATTGCTGGCATTTGCCCCCGAGTCGGGGTGTGCGCGTACCACTGCCATTCGGCAAACATCACACAAACAGAAACGTGAAGCGGGGTGATACGGCGCCCCGCATCGAACTGCCCGCTGGGGGCGGGCTGCAGTGGTGGGAGGCTGCCTGTGATCTTTCTAGTTTGTCAGCATTGCAAGAGGCCAAGCGCCGAAGGAGCCAAGTTCTGTAGCGAATGCGGCCAGGCGTTGCCACGACAGGTGTGTCCCGCGTGCAACGCGGGCAACGACGTCGATGCGACGCATTGCAGCGCCTGCGGCGTGGCGCTGCAATCGGCACCGATCGAGGACACAGGCACGGACCCCGGCCGGGACTCGCCAGCGACGGAGACCGTGGGTGAAGGGCCGACGGCGGACCCGGCCGCCGAGTCTGACCAGCCCGCCAGTCCGCTACCAGTGACGGTGACGGAATCCAACGAGGAGCCCGCGCCTGCCACTGATTTGGCTGCTGTTTCGGAGGTGCACCCGCGCCAAGCCGCCGAGCCGGCGGCGGACCCGGCCGAGAGCCCCGCTCCGCCCGCAGTTGCGGCGGAGAGACCGGCAGCGGCGGCCGAGGCCGATCAATCGGGCGCGGCGGCAACGAGCGAAGAAGCAGCCGGACGGGCCGTGACCGCTCTGCGGGCCGCGGTCATGCCGTTGCAGCAACTCGCCGACCGGGGCGATCTCCGGCCGACGTTGAGCACGGCACCTGCTGCGCCGGAGCCCGCCGCCGCGGACATGGCGCCACCGCCCGTTCTCGATTCGCAGATCATCGTGCCCGCAGCGGCCCTGACCGACGCGCCGACGCCTGGCACGGAGACCCCTGATTTCCACGGCGGCCCATGGCCCGAAGAGCCGCCGACGCCTGCCCGCCGCGCCTTGGCAGGCCCGTTCTTCGTCGGATTGGGAGCCGTGGCCGTGGTGGCGTTCGCTGCCATGGCCTTCTTGGGTTGGTCTTCCTCCAAGCCCGCGGTTCAAGCCAACAAGCGCACGGACCCAGGCTCGATGGCCGCCGCTGCCAAGACGCCCAACCCAACGGTCGACGCCGCCGCCGATGCCGCCGCCGAAGCTGCGGCCCGGCTGCTTGCCGCGGCACCGGAGCGGGCCGCCAGCAAGCCCGACGGCAGGACCACGGCCGCCATCGCCACCAACTCGGCCCCCACCCCGCCGGTGACGCCAACGCGCGACCTGTCGCCCGCCAGGCCACCGGCGCCCGCGGCCGCGGTGGCACAGGCCCGCGCACCCACGGCACCCGCGGCCATGCCGGCGAGCCCGGCGGTGCCGTCGACGCCTCGCCTCACAGCAGAAGCCGCCGCGAACGCCGGACTCGGGACACCGGGTCCGACGACGGCCGACGCACCCAAGCCACGGGTGATTCGACCCACGCCGCCCCCCGCCCTGCCCCGCGAGTGCACGGCGGCGATGGATGCGCTCGGGCTGTGCCAGACAAGTTCCAAACCAAGCGGGAGTTGATGAATGTTCCGGAAGGGTCCCCAATCCACCATGAGAACGGTCCTGCAGGCGGCGCTGCTGCTGGCCACCTTTGGCGCGTCGGCCCAGGCCCCGGCGCCACGCGCGCCGCAAGCCGCAGTGGCGAACCCACCGGTGGCGGCTTCCGCCCCGGCACAGCGGCCCACGGCCGGGCCTGTGGGGTTCAAGATCGTCACCGCCTCCGAGCGGGGCACGTACATCCAGATCGGGCGCGACCTGGCCAAGTTCATCGCGCCGCCGGCGCAGATCGAGCTCGAAGCGCTGCCTTCGGCGGGCTCGCCGGAGAACATCCACCGCCTGCGCTATGAAGAAGGCGTGAAGCTGGCGCTGGTGCAGTCCGATGTCTACCAGGCCTTCATCAACCAGGGCCGGGCCGGCGACAAGGCGGCAGACGCCATCATCCGGCCGCTGCGCGTGGTGCTGCCGCTCTACAACGAGGAGGTCTACTTCGTCGTGCGCGCGGATTCGCCGATGAACTTCGTGCACGAGATCCGCGACGCGAAGATCAATGTCGGCCCGATGCGCAGCGGCACGGCGATGACGACGACGACGATGTACCGCCTGATGTTCGACCAGGCGCTGCCGGACAACCGGCTGTCGTTCATGACGCACGAGGAGGCGCTGTTCAAGCTCACCGGCGACAAGAGCGTCGACGTGGTCGCCATCGTCGCCGGCCAGCCGGCCAAGCTGCTGACCGACATGAAGGCCGAGGCGCGCTCGCTCATCAAGCTGCTGAAGCTCGACCCGGAGAACCCGGCGAGCAAGGCGGCGCTGAAGACCTACTTCCCGAGCACGGTGAAGTCGTCGAACTATCCGAACCTTCTGTCGGAGGACCTGCCCGGCATGGCGGTCAAGGCCTTCCTCGTGACCTACGACTACAACCTCGCGGGCACGCAGGCCCGGCTGGCGCAGTTCGCGCGCTCGCTGTGCATCAACTTCGACAGCCTGCAGTCGCAAGGCCACCCGAAGTGGAAAGAGGTCTCGTTGGACATGCCGCAAATCGGCCAGGGCTGGGCCTACTACCCTGCCACGGCACGCGAACTCGGACGCTGCTCGTCCCTGCGGCCGCCACCGAAGCCGGTGCGCGTCTGCACCACCGAGCAGAAGATCCTGGGCCTTTGCGACTAGGCGCGCGGCTGGCGGGCCCGATCCGCCGTCAGCCAGGCCAGGGGCGCCCACGGGCGCCCCTGGTTCGTCTCAGGTGTAGCGCCGTGACACCGACTCGGCCACGCAAGCCGGCTTGTCCGAGCCTTCGATCTCGACCGTGACCTCCACGGTGAGTTGGGCACCGCCCTCGAGCGGCTCGTAGGCGAGGAGCTTGAAGCGCCCCCGCAGCCGGCTGCCCACCCGCACCGGCGCCGGGAACCGCACGCGGTTCAGGCCGTAGTTGATGCCCATGCGGATGCCATCGATGTGGAAGCCGCTCGCAAAGAGCGGGGGCAACAGGCTCAGCGTCAGGAAACCGTGCGCCACCGTGGCGCCGAAGGGCCCGGCCGCCGCGCTCACCGGGTCGACGTGGATCCACTGGTGGTCATCGGTGGCCTCGGCAAAGAGATCGATGCGCTTCTGGTCGACGATGAGCCAGTCGCTCAACCCCAGAGGCTGACCGACCAGCGGCTGCAGATCGGACAGGCGCGCGAACTGGCGGACGATGTGGGTCATGCAGCCTTCTCCCGGGAAACGGCGAGTTGCTGGCCGCGCAGCCAGGACGTGAGCGGGGCCCACTGCTCCAGATCTCGTTCGACGCGCCCCGGCGCAACGTCGAAGAGCGTCAGCCCGTGCGCCGCGAGTTGCACGTAGTTCTGTGTTTCACGCAACCAGGCGAGCACCGGCAGCGGCAGCGTGGCCAGGTAGCGATGCAGCTGCTCGTTGGCGCGCGTGTGCTCGCGCACCCGGTTGCCGACGAGCACGGTCTCGATGGCGGCGCCGCGCTTGTGCTGGCGCAGTTCGGCGAGAAAGGCGTGCGTGGCCTGGATGTCGAACAGGCTCGGTTGCAACGGCACGATCAGGCGGTCGGCGATGCGCAGCACCGCCTCGAGCCGCTTGCCGTGCAGGCCCGCCGGCGTGTCGAGCACCACGTGCGTGGTGCCTTTGGGGGGGCGCACGATCTCGTCGGCCGCCACGTCCCAGCCGGTGATGCGTGCCGCCTGCGGTGGCCGCAACGCCAGCCACTGGCGGGCACTCTGCTGGCGATCGACGTCGCCCAGCATGACCGCGTGCCCGGCCGTGGCCAGGCAGCCGGCCACGTTGGTGGCCAGGGTGCTCTTGCCGACGCCACCCTTTGGGTTGGCGATGACGATCACGGGCATGTTCACGCTCCCAGGTCTGTTCTGGCTGGCATGCAGCGGCGGCCGACAGCCGCGTGCCTGTGGGGTATGGTAGCGGCCGAATGGCCGAGATCGTCGTCATCGCCGCCCACCCGGCCCTGGAGCACTCGCGCGTCGCGAGCCGGCTGCTGCAGGCGCTGGCCCAGGAGGCTGCGGCGGGCGGCGGCCGGGTCGAAGTGCGCGACCTGTACGCGCTGTACCCCGACTACTTCATCGATGTCGCCGTCGAGCAGGCCGCGCTGCAGGCGGCGCAGCTCGTCGTGTGGCTGCAGCCGATCCACTGGTATTCGATGCCGCCCCTGCTCAAGCTGTGGCTCGACGAGGTGTTCGCCTTCGGCTGGGCCTACGGCCCGGGCGGCACGGCGCTGCGCGGCAAGGATCTCTGGCTCGTGGCGTCGACGGGCGGACCCGAGACCTCGTACCACCCTGCCGGCTACAACCGCTACTTCTTCGACGCCTACCTGCCGCCCTACGAGCAGACGGCGCGCCTGACCGGCATGCGCTGGCTGCCGCCGCTCGTCCTGCACGGTGCGCACCGGGTCGACGAGGCGGCTCTCACCGGGCACGCGCAGATGTTTGCCCAGCGCCTGGGCATGTGGCCCGACTGGCCGGAACTTGCCGGCCTCGAACCCGAGGCGGGCTGCGACGTGCCGGCCGACGCGCGGCCCGCGCTGGCCGCGGATTGACGCCGCCAGCCGCCGCAGCCACCCATGGAACACGGCACCGGCTGGCTCAACGCCACGCTCGTCTACCTCGCGGCCGCCGTGCTGGCCGTGCCGCTCGCCCGCCTGGCAGGCCTCGGCTCGATCATCGGTTACCTCGCGGCCGGCATCGCCATCGGCCCCTTCGGCCTCGCACTCGTCACCGACGGACAGACGATGCTGCACGTGGCCGAGTTCGGCGTCGTGCTGATGCTGTTCCTGGTCGGCCTCGAACTGGAGCCGCGCAGGCTCTGGAGCCTTCGCCGGCCGATCTTTGGCTGGGGCGGCTTGCAGTTGTTCGGCTCGGCGGCGCTGATCGGTGCGGTGGCGCTCGCTTTCGGCGTCGACACCCGCATGGCCCTGGTGGCAGCACTGGCCCTGGCGATGTCTTCGACGGCCATCGGCCTGGCCGTGCTGAACGAGCGCAACCTCATGGGCACGGGCGCCGGGCAGACCGTGCTCAGCGTCGCGCTCTTCCAGGACATCGCGGCCATTCCAATCCTCGCACTGCTTCCGCTCCTGGCCGTCGGCGCGGCAGAGCGGTCGGGCAGCGGCTGGTGGAGCGCGCTGCAGGCGGCGGCGGTGGTCGTGGGCATCGTCTTCGGTGGTCGGCTCCTGCTGAGACCGGCGTTGCGCTGGATCGCGGGCAGCAAGACGCCAGAGATCTTCACCGCCGCCTCGCTGCTGCTCGTCGTGGCCACCGCCGCGCTGATGCAGCAGGTGGGCCTTTCGATGGCGCTAGGCGCGTTCCTCGCCGGCGTGCTGCTGGCCGAGAGCGAGTACCGGCGCGAGCTCGAGACGGACCTCGAGCCCTTCAAGGGTCTGCTGCTCGGGCTCTTCTTCATCGCGGTGGGCATGGGCATCGACTTCGCCGTGGTGATGGAACACCCGGCCGTCGTGGCAGCCGTGGTGGCCGGCTTTCTGCTGCTGAAGGCGGGCGTCTTGGTCGCCATGGCGCGTTGGATCCCGGTGCCGCTGGCGGAGCGGCCGGTGTTCGTCATCCTGCTGGCCCAGGGTGGCGAGTTCGGGTTCGTCGTGCTGCAGACGGCGCAGGGGGCGGGTGCGATCGCCAGCCCGGCGGCCTCGCTGCTGGTGGCGTCGATCGCGTTGTCGATGCTCCTGACGCCCCTCTTGATGGTGCTCGCCGACCGCTACTGGCCGGCCCACATCGCCCGCCGTGCCTCTCGCGACGCGCCAGCGGAGATCGCCGAGCCGCAGCAAGCGCCGATCATCATCGCCGGCTTCGGTCGCTATGGGCAGATCATCGGTCGCCTGCTCGCGGCCAACGGCCTTGCGGCCACCGTGCTCGAACACAACGCCGAGCACATCGAGAGCCTGCGCCGCTTCGGCTGGAAGGCGTTCTACGGTGACGCCACCCGGCTGGACCTCTTGCGCATCGCCGGTGGCGCCCAGGCGCGCGTCTTCGTGCTGGCAATCGACGAGGTGGAGCAAAGCGTGGAATGCGCCACGCTCGTGCGCGAGCATTTTCCACAGTGCACCATCGTTGCCAGGGCCCGCAACGCCGCGCACTATGCACGCCTGAGGCGGCTCGGACTCGTGTATGTCGAGCGCGAAACGCTGGACACTTCCCTGATGAGCGGCCGCTCGGTGCTGGAGCTCATGGGCATGCGCCCACACGAAGCACGCGTGCAGGCGATGAAGTTCCGGCAGCACAGCGTCGACCTGCTCGAGGAGATGCTCCCGCACTTCGCCGACGAGGGGCGCCTCATCGCGATCGCCAAGCAGGGACGCCAGCAGTTCGAGGAGACCTGGGCGCGCGAGCGGGAACGGCAACGCGGCGGACCGCGCGGGGCCTGGCACTCGGCCGAAGGGGAGTGACGGCCCGCGGCGCGGGCCGTCAGCAGAGCCGAATCGCCTTGCGATCCAGGGTCGGGGCAAGCGTGACCCCTTCAACTTCGGGGGGGCTCACGGGGTGCGCATACCGACAGTGCGCCCATTAGACTTCCGGCGATCAAACAAGTTGGGGGCATCAAAGATGCGACGACTCTTCTTTCGACTGTTCGCGGCCGCGGCCCTGCTGGCGTCGGTGGCAACCGCGCACGCGCAACGCGCCTCGGCAGTGACCGACTACGTGCTCGGGCCTGGCGACGTCATCAAGATCACGGTGTTCCAGAGCCCTGAACTCTCGCTCGATACACGCATTCCCGAGACCGGCGTCGTCAGCTATCCGCTGCTCGGCGCCGTGCAACTGGGCAACCTGACCGTCGCGGCGGCAGAGAAGCGCATTGCCGACGGCCTGCTTGCCGGCAAGTTCCTGAAGCAGCCCCAGGTGTCCATCCTCGTCATCACCCAGCGTGGCAGCCAGGCCACCGTGCTCGGGCATGCCGTTCGCCAGGGGCGCTATCCGCTCGAGGTCACCAACACCAAGCTGTCGGACCTGCTGGCCCTGGCCGGCGGCGTGGCCCCGGACGGCAGCGACACGCTCACCGTGGTCGGCACGCGCGACGGCAAGCCGTTCCGCAAACAGGTAGACCTGCGCACGCTGTTCCGCGGCGGCAACCCGGCCGACGACATCGTGATCCTGCACAACGACGTCGTTTACATCGAGCGCATGCCGCAGGTCTATGTCTACGGCGAAGTGCAGCGCCCGGGCGTGCTGCGCCTGGAACGCGGCATGACGGTGCTGCAGGCTCTGGCCGCCAGCGGTGGCCTGACATTGCGCGGCACCCAGCGCGGCATCCGCGTGCATCGGCGGGGTTCGGATGGCACGGTGCAGGAGATGACGCCCGGCCTGCAGGAGACCCTGCAGCAGGATGACGTCGTCTTCGTGCGCGAGAGCCTTTTCTAAGGGGGAGATGCGATGACGCTCAGTCAATTCCTGGTCATCATGCGCGCGCGCTGGAAGGCCGCGCTCCTGGTGTTGCTTCTGATGGTGGGCGGCGCACTCGCGGTCAGCCTGGCGCTGCCAAGGCAGTACACGGCCACGACAACGCTGCTCGTGGACCAGTATCGCCCCGATGTGGCAGGTTCGGCGGTCTACGCGGGGAGCCCCTCGCCGGTGTTCATGGCCACCCAGGTGGACGTGTTGAAGAGCGAGCGTGTCGCGCTCGCCGTCGTCAGGGCACTCAAGCTGGGCGACAACCCGGACCTGCGGGATGAATGGAACCGCGACGCCAAGGGCGCCGGCAGCTTCGATGCCTGGCTCATCGAGTGGCTCCAGCGCGGATTGGAAGTCAAGCCCTCGCGCGACTCCACCGTCATCAGCATCAGCTACAAGGCAGCGGACGGCGCCACCGCCGCGCGCACGGCCAACCTGTTCGCGCAGTCCTTCCTCGACACAGCCGTGCAGTTCCGAGTCGATCCGGCCAAGCAGAACTCGGCCATCTTCGACGCACGCGCCAAGGACCTGCGCGCGCAACTCGAGGCCGCACAGGCCAAGCTCAGCGCCTACCAGCGCGACCGCGGCGTCATCGTCGTGTCCGACGGCGCGCTGGACGTCGAGACAGCTCGCCTGAACGAGCTGTCTTCGCAGTTGGTCGTGCTGCAGTCGATGTCCGCCGAGTCGGCCAGCCGCCAAGCACAGGTTCGCGGCGCCGGCGATGGCATCTCCGAGGTCGTGAACAACCCGCTGATCATCACGCTGCGGGCGCAGCTGACCACCGCTGAAGCCAAGCTCCAGGAGCTGGATTCGCGGCTGGGCAGCAACCATCCACAGGTGCTCGAGGCCCGGGCAACGATCGATTCGCTGCGCGCTCGGCTCGACACCGAGTCGCGCCGTGTGTCCAGCACGGTGGGCGTGACGAACACCATCAACCGCCAGCGTGAAGCCGAGGTCCGCGCATCACTGGAGGCGCAACGCGCCCGCGTCCTGCGCCTGCGCCAGGCTCGCGAGGAGGGCATGGTGCTGGTGCGTGAAGTCGAGGCCGCCCAGCGCGCCTACGACGCCGTGCTGACGCGCCTGAGCCAGACCAGCCTCGAAACCAAGGCGACGCAGGGTGGCGCCTACGTCCTCTCCGATGCCAAGGAGCCGTCGCTGCCCAGCTCGCCGAACATCATGCGCAACATGCTGCTCGCGATCGTCATCGGCACGGTGCTGGCGATTGGCATGGCCATCGTGCGCGAGTACATCGACCGCCGCGTGCGCACGGTGGAGGAGTTGCCGCTGTCGCTCGGCCTGCCGCTGCTCGGCGTGCTGCCGCGCCCGGGCACGGGGACGGCGCGCATCGCCGGGTTGCGCCCGCCGGCGCTCACGACCGGCACCGCATTTCGCAGCTTGCCAGCACCTCGGGAAGGAACGTGATGAACATGCCGTCGGAACTGAAAACGCTCGACGCAGCGTCGGGCCAGGGCGAGTCCAGCCTTCTGCGCGCGGGTCGCAACGACGACAGCATCATCAACGAGCGCCTGATCGGTGCCCTGCTCGATGCCAAGGCGGCCCTGGGCAGCGAGAAGGTGGAGCAGATCCTCGACTTTGCCCGCAGCAAGGGGTTGCGTTTCGGCGAAGCCGCCGTGGCGTTGGGTCTGGTCTCGCAGGACCAGGTGCTTCACGCGCTGTCGGAGCAGTTCGGCTACGCGTACTCCAGCGAAGAACGTCGCCAGTTGATGCCCGAGCTCGTCGGCCTGAACCAGCCGTTTTCGATGCAGGCGGAGGCATTCCGGGAGATCCGCAGCCAGCTGATGGCGCGGCTGTTCAGCCACACCTCGGGGCAGCCACGGCCGGCACTGGCCGTGGTGAGCCCTGCATCCGGCGACGGCAAGTCCTTCTTCAGCGCGAACATCGCGGTCTCCCTTGCCCAGGTGGGCGGGCGCACGCTGCTCGTGGACGCCGACCTGCGCGGCCCGCGCCAGCACGAGCTGTTCAAGCTGGAGAACAAGACCGGGCTGTCGAGCGTGCTCGTCGGGCACGTGGCCACCGATGTGATCCAGGCGGTGCCCGACGTGGCCAACCTCTTCGTCATGCCCGTGGGCATCACGCCACCGAATCCGCTGGAACTGATCGAGCGGCCTGCCTTTGGTGTGCTGATCCGCGAACTGACTGCCAAGTTCGACCATGTCATCGTCGATACGCCGGCGATGATGTACGGCGTCGACGCGCAGGTGGTCGCAGCCCGCTGTGGTGCCGCCCTGGTGGTCGCACGCAAGGACCAGTCGCGCGTGGCAGCACTCCAGCAACTCGTGGCGGCGCTGTCCCAGAGCACCGCACGCGTGGCCGGCGTGATCCTCAACGAATACTGAACTCGGCCAGACCGGAAGACGGGGCGCGGGAGTACATCACACCCGCGAGGCCTCGGCCGCCGCCTTCGCGGCGACCGGCCTCGGCCATGACCAGAGCGACAACCAAGCGAGCTTGAATTGAAGAAGACGGCGCTGATCACGGGCATCACGGGCCAGGACGGGGCGTACCTGGCGGAGTTGCTGCTGAGCAAGGGTTATGTGGTGCACGGGATCAAGCGGCGCTCGTCGCTGTTCAACACCGACCGCATCGACCACCTGTAC
>JAEUPE010000006.1 GCA_016790435.1 Rubrivivax sp.
CGCCGTCGACTACGGCCTCGCCCCCGGCACGCTCAAGCAGGTCGAGGACGAGCAGGTGCCGCGCTTCCTCGGCGCCAAGAAGATGAGCCTGCACCAGACCGGCTTCCAGGAGGTGCTGGCGCTGGCGCAGCTCACGGGCCACTACCCCGAGCGCGTGCTGCTGATCGGCTGCCAGCCCGAGGAGCTGGAAGACTACGGCGGCAGCCTGCGCCCGAGCGTGAAGGCCGCGCTCGAGGAAGCGGTACGGCTCGCCGTGCAGCGCGTCGCGGCCTGGGGTGGCGAGCCGCAGGAGCGTGTGGCGCCGCTGGTGGCCGAGGACGCAGTCACGTCGCCCGAGTTGGCGCTCGGTCGCTACGAAGCCGGCCGCCCGGCCGCCGACGTGGCCTGCCGCGTCGGCGACGAGCGCTTCCTGCCGCAGCACGCCTGAGAACCCTTCGGAGGACGACGCGCCATGTGCATCGGCTGGCCCATGCAGGTTCTCTCGTCCGGCGAGGCGGCAGCGCTGCTGGGCATCGCGCCCGAAGGGGCCGAGCCGGCCGCCGCGGAACGCGCGCTCGCCCAGGGCCGCGGCCGCACCGAGCACGTCGACCTGCGCCTCGTCGGCCCTTGCGCGCCGGGCGACTGGGTGCTCGTCTACCAGGGCGCGGCGCGCGAAAGGCTGGACCCGCAGCGCGCGGCCGAGATCCATGCCGCGCTGGACCTGGTCGAGCGGGGCCTCGGCGGCGCCGGCGACCTCGCCGACACAGACCCCGGCTTCGAGCTGCCTTCGGCGATGTCGCCCGCGCAGCTCGCGGCACTCGTCGCTGGCGGCACCGCCGCCACCTGATTCCCGACCCCTCGCCTGAAAGTCCCCGAACATGACCGAACCCAGCCCGTCGGACCATCCCGCTCGCGCCGCCCGCCCCGACCGGCCGGCACGTCATCCGCTGATCGACCGCCTGCTCGCCGTCACCGGCGGCCGCGAGGTGCGGGCCGACGATGTCGACGCTTTCGAGCAGGAGGAGGGCGGCGATGCCGTGCTCTTCTTCGGCGGCGACCCGGTGCGCTTTCCGGAGGCGCTCGACGTCGCCGTCGTGCTGCCCGAGTTGCTGGCCGCCCTCGGCGCCCGCGCCCGCGTCGGCGTGGTGCCGCGCGATGCCGAGGACGCCGTGGCGCGCCGCTACGCCGTGCAGCGCTGGCCATCGATCGTGTTCCTGCGCGACAGCGGCTATCTCGGCAGCGTTAGCGGCATGCAGGACTGGGACGTCTACTTGCGCGAGGCCGCCGACGTGCTCGCCCGCGCCCCGGGCCGACGGCCCGCACCTGCCATCGCCATCCAGGCCGCCCCGGCGTGCCATTGACGCCCACCAGCAGGATGCCCGCCATGCAACGCACCACCACCACGCCCTTCCCCATCCCGGTCGTCAGCGCGCTCGGCCCGGGCTCGCAGCCCGAGGAGGAGGAGGGGCTCGACATCCTGCCGATGCCGCAGGGCATGTCCACCTACCGCGCCCCGCAGTTGCCCGAGCCGGAGGCGCTGGCTGCGCACCCAGGCAGCGTGCGCGCGCTGCAGCAGGTGCTGGACGCCCTGCACGCGCTGGTCGCCGGCGGCACGGCCGCCGTGCCCACGCGCGTGGTCGAGCTCGACACGCTCGACACCGAAGACCGCCGCCTGCTGAACCAGGTGCTCGGCGAGGGCGAGGTGGCGGCGCAGGTGCTCGGCACGCCGGGCGTGGCGCAGGTGGCGCCCGCGGCACCGCAGGCGGCGCCGAACCCGGCCGCGCCGAAGACCGACGCGCGCGTGCGCGTGCAGGAGTCGGTGTTCGCCGGCGTGTGGCGCGTGCTGCACCTCGGCCCGGCCGGCGAGGTCGTTCGCGACCGCCTCGAGGTGGGCGCGTTGCCGCAACCGCTGCTGGACGCTGCCGTGGACGACGGCGTGCGCCCGGCGCGTGCCAGGACGGCCGACGAGCCGCCGCCCGCCGACGTGATGAACGCGCCCTCGCTTCTGGCCGAACTCGACGAGCAGCGGCGCCAATGGAAACCGGGCGACGCGCCGCACGTGGTCAACCTGACCCTGCTGCCGTTGACCGACGGCGACAGCCAGCACCTCACGCGCGAGGTGGGCGAAGGGCGCGTGGTGATCCTCTCGCGCGGCTACGGCAACTGCCGCATCACCAGCACACGTCTGCCGCGCACCTGGCGCGTCACCTACTTCAACAGCACCGACCGCATCATCCTCGACACGCTGGAGATCTCGCGCGTGCCCGAGGTCGCCTGCGCCTCGCTCGAGGACCTCGAGGACTCGGCCGAACGCGTGGCCGAGGTGCTGCATTGGGTGCAGGCGGGCTGACCATGGACGCGAACGTCAGGACCACCTTCGAAGGCAGCTATCTCGGCGACCGCACCCGCATCGCGGCCGATGCGCTCATGGAGTGCAAGATCTGCTGGTACCGCTACGACCCGGCCGACGGCGACCCCGTGTGGCAGGTGCCGGCCGGCACGCCGTTCGCCGCCCTGCCGCCGCACTGGACCTGCCCGCAGTGCGAAGGCGCGGCCGAGCAGTTCATGGTGGTGGGCCACGCGCAGTAGCGGCCGGCCGTGGAGCAGGCGTTGCAGGCACCGGCCGCCCTCGATGCGCCCCTCGGAGCGCCACACGCGGCGCGTGTGCGCGCGCTCGAGCAACGCTACCGCGAGATTGCGGCCACGCGCATGGCCGGCGTGGCGCTGTGCCACCCCGGTCTCGAGGTCGCGGCCGTGGACTTCGCCCCCGAGCCCGGCGGCGCCGGCGCGCTCGGCGCGCTGGTGACGCCCTGGTTCATGAACCTCGTCTGGCTGCCCACGCCCGCCGCCATCGACCCGGCCTCGGCGCCCGCGCCCCTTTCGGTGGGCGGGTCGCGCAAGCGAGCGGTGGGCCCGGAGTTGTTCGAGTTCATCGGCGCGCACGAGACCGGCCTCGGCGACTTCGAGGCGTGCTCGCTGTTCTCGCCGATGTTCGAGTTCGCAGACCAGGCCGCCGCGGTGGAGACGGCGCGCGCCGTGCTGCGCCTGCTGCGTGAGCCGGCGGCGCCGGTCTCCAGCCCTGTGGTCCAGGGGCGCGCTGCGGAGCCCTCGCCCTCGCCGCCATCTTCAACGTCACCCTCGCCGTTGCCCTCGGCCCGACCTTCGGCTTTACCTTCGGCGTCACTGTCGGCGTCACCGTCGGCGTTACTCTCGCCTTCACCCTCACACGTGCTTCCCGCCTCGCCGTTGCCGTCATCATCGGCCTCGCCCGCCGCGCCGCCGCGCCGCAGCTTCCTCTTCGGCCGCAGCGGCGCGGGCTGAACCGCCGCTCGCGCACCATCTTCGAACCGCATGGTCTCCCCGTTCGACGCCGCCCTGCACTTCGCGCGCCACCGCGACGGCCGCTGGGCCTTGCGTTCGACGCGGGCCGAGTGGGCCGCGCCGATGCTGCGCGGCCGTCCGGCAGAGCAAGCGCCGCAGCTGCTGCCCGGCCTTTACGCCCTCTGCGGCGGCGCGCACCGCCTCGCGGCGCGGCACGCACTCGCTGCGGCGCGCGGGGACGCGTCCAACCAAGCGGGCCAGGCACATCAGGCCCACGGGGCCCACGAACCCCACCAGGCCCTCGCGGCCGACGCCCAGGCCCTGCACCTGGACACGCTGCGCGAGCACCTGCGGCGCCTCTGGCTCGACGCGCCGCGCTTGGTTGCCGAAGGCAGCGGCGCCGCATCTCCGCCGCCGTCGACGGTGGACCTGGCGCGCGCACCCTTCATGCATCTGGGCGCCGACCCGGGCGACCCGGCCATCGCCCGCGCCGCGCGACGTTGGGTGGAGGCGCAAGTGCTGGAAGGCGACGCCGCAGGCTGGCTCGCCGCCTGGCATGCCGATGCGGCGGCCCACGCCGCGAACTGGGCCGCCACGTCGAGCACCTGGCCGGCCCGCTGGCTGCTGGCCATGCGCGGTCTGCTCGGCGAGCGCGCGGCCCCCTGCTGCGCGCTGGGCGCCGCCGCCTTGCCGTCGACGCTGAGCGCACTGGCCGAAGCGCTGCGCACGCAACCGGGCTTCGCGCTCGCGCCCACCGAAAACGGCGAGCCGGCGGAGACCGGCTGCTGGACCCGGCTCGTGGATGACGACGCCAATGCGTCATCGCGCCCGCATCGCACCGGCGCTGTTCCAGCGCTCCCGTTGTGGCTGCGGCACGCCGCGCGCGTGGCGGAGATCGCGCGCCTCGTCACGGCGACGGGCGACGGCTGGCTCGGCCAGGGCGCCTTCGCGCCGCCGGCGCATCCGCTTGAGGGCCTGGGCTGGTGCGAGATGGCGCGCGGCCTGCTCGTGCACTGGGTGCGGCTGGACGGCACAGGGCGCATTGCCGACTACCGCGTGCTCGCCCCCACGGAGTGGAACTTCCACCCGGCCGGGGCCGCGGCGCAGGCCCTCGCCGACGCGGCGGACGGCGGCGCTGCGCTGCTGCAGGCCGTCGCCGCGGCCTACGATCCCTGCGTCGAGTTGCGCGTGCAGACCGCCGCGCAGGAGAGCGTCGATGCATGAGATGAGCCTGGCCGGCGGCGTGCTGCGCATCGTCGAGGAGGCTGCGGCGCGCGAACAGTTCGCGCGCGTGCGCCGCCTGACGCTGGAGGTGGGCGCGCTCGCCGGCGTCGAGGTGCGCGCGCTGCGCTTCGCACTCGAAGCCATCGCCCCCGGCACCTGCCTCGAAGGCGCGCAGGTCGACATCGATGAACTGCCGGGCCGCGCCTGGTGCCTGCGCTGCTGCGACAGCGTGGCCATCGCCGGCCGCACCGACCCCTGCCCGCGCTGCGGCAGCCATCAACTGCAACCCACCGGCGGCACCGAACTGCGGGTGCGCGAACTGCTGGTCCACGACGAGGCCGAGGCCCGCTGAGTGCCGGTCCGCCTTCGCGCCAACGTTTCTGAACGGAGACTCTCATGTGTGTCGTGTGCGGATGTCATGCCCCCACCGGAGCCAGCGTGGCAAGCGCCGCCGCGCTGCCCAGCGTGAACCCGACCACCGGCGACCTGCACTACGGCACCGGCGCGGCGCGCGTCTCGGTGCCCGGCATGAGCGCCGAGCGGGCGATCAAGCTCGAAGCCGACGTGCTCGGCGAGAACAACCGCATCGCGGCCATGAACCGCACCCACTTCGCGAGCCACGGCATCCGCGCCCTCAACCTCGTCTCCAGCCCCGGCTCGGGCAAGACGACGCTGCTGTGCGCCACCATCGCCGCGCTGCGCGAGCGCGCACCGACGCTGCGGGTGGGCGTGATCGAGGGTGACCAGCAGACCAGCCACGACGCCGACCGCATCCGCGCCACCGGGGCGCCGGCCATCCAGGTGAACACCGGCAAGGGCTGCCACCTCGACGCGCCGATGGTCGCCGAGGCGTTTGCGCGGCTGCCGCTGCATGGGGCAGTCGAGCACGGCCATTCACACCAGCACTTGCACGGCCCTGCGCAGGACCATGACCACACTCACGCTCACGGCCAAGCGCATGAGCACGCGCACGCGCACTCGCATGGGCACACCGATCATCACGCGCACGGCGGCCCGCACGAACACGGGCATGACCACCCGGCCGGGCACGACCCCCACGCACCTGGTGGACTGCTCTTCATCGAGAACGTGGGCAACCTCGTCTGCCCGGCGATGTGGGACCTCGGCGAGGCGGCCAAGGTGGCCATCCTCTCGGTGACCGAAGGCGAGGACAAGCCGCTCAAGTACCCGGACCTCTTCGCGGCGGCGCGGTTGATGGTCGTGCACAAGGTGGACCTGCTGCCGCACGTGGATTTCGACGTCGCGAAGTGCATCGACTACGCGCGGCGCGTCAACCCGGGCATCGAGGTGCTGCTCGTCTCCTCGCGTTCCGGCGTTGGCATGCCGGCCTGGATCGACTGGCTGCTCGAAGCCTGAGCCGACCCGGGCCGCAGCGCCAACGCCCGACACCGCCGATGGACCACCCCATGAGTCACCCCATGAGCCGCCCCGCGCTCGAGCACGCCGCGCTGCCGCACGCGGCGCCGGCGCGCGTGCTCGCGCTCGGTGCGTTCCTCAAGAACCGCGCCTGCCTCGTGATGGGCGACGAGGTCGTGTGGTCACCCCTGCACGGCGACCTCGGCACGGCCGCGGCCTGCGCCGCGCTCGCGGAGTCGGCAGCGGCGCTGCTGGCGATCGCGGAGCACCGCTGCGGCCCCGCACCGGGCGCGGCACCGGTCGACGCCATCGCGCACGACCTGCACCCCGACTTCTTCAGCACTCGGCTCGCCCTGGAGACCGCAGCGCGCCTCGGCGTGCCCGCGCTGGCCGTGCAGCACCACCACGCGCACCTGGCGGTGGTGCAGGCCGAGCAGGGCGGGCACGGCGCCGGCCAGGGGCCCTGGGTGGGCCTGGCCCTCGACGGCGTGGGCCTGGGCACCGACGGCACCGCCTGGGGCGGCGAGGTGTTGTGCCTGCGCGGCGCCGAGTGCACGCGCGTCGGCCACCTGCCGGCGCTGGCGCTGCCCGGCGGCGACGTCGCGGCGCGCGAGCCGTGGCGGCTGGTGGCGGCCGTGCTGCATGCCGCGGGCCGCGCGGCGCAAATCGATCCGCAACTCGCGCCGCGCGTGGGCACCGCCCTGGCGGGCGGTGTGGCGACGATGCTTGCCCGCGACCTGAACTGCCCAAGCACGACGAGCGCGGGCCGCTGGTTCGACGCCGCCGCCGGCGCCCTCGGGATTTCGACGCGCCAGGCCGAGGAGGCCGAGGCCGCGCAAGCGCTGGAAGCGGAAGCCTCAGCCTGGATGCAAAGCATCGGGCCCGCGCGCGCGGCAGCGCTGCGCGACGCCACGCCGGGCACGCTGGACCTCGTGCCACTCGTGGCCTCGCTGCTCGCCGAGGCGGGCAGCGCCGACGATCGCGGCCGCGGCGCCGCACGCTTCCACCTCGCGCTGGCAGGAGGTCTTGTCGCTGCGGTGGCCAGCGCAGCAGCGGCCGCGGGCACGCGCGACGTGGCCCTCGGCGGCGGCTGCTTCTTCAACCGCCTGCTCAGCGGCGAGATCGAGCGCGGCCTCCTGGCCCGGGGGCTGCGCCCCTTCCGTCCGGGCCGCGTGAGCGTGGGCGACGCCGGCCTTGCGCTCGGCCAGGCCTGGGCCGCCGGGCTGCGGCTGCGCGCCACGCACGAGCGGACCACCGCACCCGAACCGGCTCACGCCGAGGAGAACTGACCATGTGCCTGGCCCTGCCCGCCCGCGTCGTTGCCCTGCTCGACGGCGACGAGGCGTTGATCGACCTCGGCGGCGTGCGCAAGACCGTGTCGGTCGCCCTCGTGCCCGAGGCCCAGCCCGGCGACTACGTCATCGTGCACGTCGGCCACGCCATCGGCCGCATCGACCCGGAGGAGGCCGAGCGCACGCTGGCGCTGTTCGCCGAGATGGCCGCCGCGCAGGCCGCGGCCGCAGGCGGGAGCGCCGACGCCGCGGCACCGGTCGCCCGGGAGACCGCCGCATGAAGTACGTCGACGAATTCCGCGACGGCGACAAGGCGCGCGTGATCGCGGCCAGCATCGCCGCCGAGGTGCAGCCGGGCCGCCGTTACGCGTTCATGGAGTTCTGCGGCGGCCACACGCACGCCATCGCGCGCTACGGCATCACCGAGTGGCTGCCGCCGGCGATCCGCATGATCCACGGCCCCGGCTGCCCGGTGTGCGTGCTGCCGATCGGCCGCATCGATCAGGCCATCCACCTCGCGCTCGACCGCGGCGCCATCGTCTGCACCTATGGCGACACGATGCGCGTGCCGGCATCGCCAGCCGCCGCGGCCGCGGCCCAGGCCGACCCCGGCTCCACCACGGTGCGCACGCCGAGCCGCAGTGGCGCCGAGGGCCTGTCGCTGATGAAGGCCAAGGCACGCGGCGCCGACATCCGCATGGTCTATTCGGCCGCCGACGCGCTGAAGGTGGCGCGCGAGAACCCGGGCCGCGAGGTCGTGTTCTTCGCCATC
>JAEUPE010000042.1 GCA_016790435.1 Rubrivivax sp.
CTAAACCCTGGCTGAAGCGGGGGGCCCCGCGATGGGGGCCCGCCTAATCGGCACTTCCGCGCCCCCCCCCCCCCGCCGACCGGGCCGCGCCGCAGCCAAGGCACGCCGCGGGCCTTCGCACAACATGGCGCGACAAAGATCCAGTCGTTGAACACCTCAAGCGAAGGAAAGCCCGAGCCCGATGAGCCCCGGCACCGAGCCCCAGCGCGAGATGCTCTCGCTGGTGACGGCGCGCGTGCGCGACGCGTATGTGCGCAAGCCCTTCTACGTGGACGGCGCGCTCGACCTCGTCGCCGTCTGCCGCCAACTCAGCGAGCGCGGCCTCACGCATGCTCTGGTGAAGGACGCCAGCACCGGCACCGAGCGCCTGGGCATCTTCACTACCACCAACCTGCGCGACGCGCTGCTGCTGCCCACGCCGCCGGCCCAACTGCCGGTGCGCGAGGCCTCGCGCTTCGACATCGTCTCGGTGCAGGCTGATGCCGACCTCGTCGAGGCGCTGTGGCTGATGGTGCGCCACCGCGTGCACCGGCTGCTCGTCAAGGACGGCGATGCGATCGTCGGTGTGCTCGGCCAGCTCGACCTCGTGAGCTTCGTCGCCAACCACTCGCACATCATCGGCGCGCAGATCGATGATGCCGCCAGCGTGGCCGACCTGCAGGCGGCGGCGCAGCGGGTCGACGACCTCGTTCGCCTGCTGCACGGCAGCGGCATCCGCATCGAGCGCGTCATGCGCCTGGTCAACGAGCTCAACACGCGCATCTTCGCGCGCTTGTGGTCGCTCGTGGCGCCGGCCGAGCTGGTGGCGAACTCCTGCCTGCTGACGATGGGCAGCGAGGGCCGCGGCGAGCAGATCCTGCGCACCGACCAGGACAACGCGCTGCTGCTGCGCGACGGATTCAATTTCTCAGGGCTGCCGGAGGTGGCCGCACGCTTCAACGCCGCGCTCGTGCAGCTCGGCTGGCCGCCCTGCCCGGGCGACATCATGCTCACCAACCCGCTATGGCGGCAGCCGATCGCGGCTTTCCGCGAGACCCTGCGCGGCTGGGTGCATGGCGCCGATCCCGAGGGGCCGATGCACCTGGCCATCTTCTTCGACGCCGCGGCCAAGGCCGGCGACGCCGCCTTGCTGGCCGAGGCGCGCGAACACCTCGGCCGCGTGCTGAGCGGCGCCGACACCTTCCTGGCGCGCTTCGCGGCCGCGGCCGACCAGTTCCAGGAGCCGGGCAACTGGCTGAGCCGCCTCACGCACAAGCGCGACGAACAGCCGCTCGACCTGAAGAAGCTCGGCACGTTCCCCATCGTGCACGGCGTGCGCGCGCTGTCGCTGAAGTACGGCGTGCGCGCGCCGGGCACCGTCGACCGGTTGGCCGCGCTGGTGGCGGCCGGTCGCCTGGAGGAGCGCCTGGCGCGCGATGTCGGCGATGCGCTGCACCTGCTCATCGGCATCCGCCTCACGCACCAGTTGCGCCAGCGCGAGCGCGGCGAGGCGGCGAGCAACGAGGTGCGGCCCTCCGACCTTTCGACGCTGGAACGCGAGCCGTTGCACGATGCCTTGGCCATCGTCAAACGCTTCCGCCTCTTCCTGCGCCAGCATTTCCGTTTCGACACGCTATGAAACCCGGGCGCCAAGACCCGGAACCGTCGTGGACACGAGGAGACAAGACCCGTGAAGGCCTCCCACCCTGGATCGCCCGCTTCGACCCACCTGCTTGCGCAGCGCCTGCTGGCCCTGTTCGTCGCCGGTTGGGCGCTGTTCGACTTCCCGCTGCTGGGCCTGGGGCTGGGCAGCGGGCCTGAGGCCACGCTCTTCGGGCTGCCGCGGCTGCCGGTGCTGCTGTTCGCCGGCTGGGCGGTGCTGATCGGGCTGTTGGCCTGGCTCATGGAGGGCGCCGAGACGGGGGCGCCCCAGGAGCGCGCCGCCGACGCGCGCGAGCCGGGTCGCTGAGGCGCCGGGGCTGAAGTCCGACACCATGACGCTGTCGCCTGCGCTCGTTCTCGGCGCGTCGCTCGCCTACCTGCTGGCACTGTTCGCGGTGGCATGGTGGGGCGACCGGCGCGCGGCGGCCGGCCGCTCGGTCATCGGCAATGCCTGGGTCTATGCGCTCTCGATGGGCGTGTACTGCACGGCGTGGACCTACTTCGGCAGCGTCGGCCGCGCCGCCAGCGGCGGCGTGTGGTTCCTGCCCATCTACCTGGGGCCGATGCTGGCCATGGTGCTGGCCTGGGTGGTGCTGCGCAAGATGATCCGCATCGCGCGGCGCTTCCGCATCACGAGCATCGCCGACTTCATCGCCAGCCGCTACGGCAAGAGCCGCCTGCTCGCCGGGCTGGTGACGCTGATCGCGCTCGTCGGCGTGGTGCCCTACGTGGCGCTGCAGCTGAAGGCGGTGGCGAGCGGCTACGCCGTGCTCACCGGTCAGAGCGACCTCGGTGCGGGCGGCGCCGGCGCGGCCGGCTCCGGGAGCGCGCTGATGGTGGCGCTGCTGCTCGCCGGCTTCACCATCGCCTTCGGCACGCGCCACCTCGACAACACCGAGCGCCACGAGGGCATGGTGGCGGCCATCGCCGCCGAGTCGGTGGTCAAGCTGCTCGCCTTCCTGGCCGTGGGCGCCTTCGTCACCTGGGGTCTGTTCGGCGGCCTCGGCGACATCGCCGCCCGGGCGCTCGCCAAGCCGGAGCTCGCGCGCGTGCTGCAGCCTTCGGCGGCGCCAGGCGGCTTCGCCTTCGACGCGTGGTTCGGGCTCATGGCGCTGGCGATGCTGAGCGTGATCATGCTGCCACGCCAGTTCCAGGTGATGGTGGTGGAGAACGTCGACGAGCAGCACCTCCGTCGCGCCGCCTGGGCGTTCCCGGCCTACCTGCTGCTCATCAACCTGTTCGTGCTGCCCATCGCGATGGGCGGGCTGCTGTACTTCGGCGGCACGTCCGGCCCGGGTGCCGGCACGGCCGCCAATCCGGAGACCTTCGTGCTCTCGCTGCCGCTGGCGGCCGGGCAGCCGGCACTGGCGCTGCTCGCCTTCATCGGCGGCCTCTCGGCGGCCACCGGCATGGTCATCGTCGAGGCGATTGCCGTCTCGACGATGGTCTGCAACGACCTCGTGCTGCCGCTCTTGCTGCGCGCCAAGGCGTTCGGCGGCCCCGGCCGTGGCGGCGACCTCACCGGCGTCATCCTGGCCGTGCGCCGGCTCGTGATCGTTGGGCTGATGCTGCTCGGCTGGGTGTACTTCCGCGTCGCCGGCGAGGCCTACGCGCTCGTGAGCATCGGCCTCATCAGCTTCGCGGCGGTGGCGCAGTTCGCGCCGGCGCTGCTCGGCGGCATGTTCTGGAAGGGCGGCACGCGCGACGGTGCGCTCGCCGGGCTCGCCGCGGGTGCGCTGGTGTGGGCCTACACGCTGCTGCTGCCTTCCATCGCCAAGAGCGGCTGGCTCGATGCGGCCTTCCTGCAGCAGGGCCTCTTCGGTCTCGCGTGGCTACGACCCGAAGCCCTGTTCGGCCTGACAGGCATGGACAGCCTCACGCATGCCCTCTTCTGGACCCTGATGGCCAACGTGGGCCTGTATGTCGGCGTGTCGCTGGCCCGCCCGCCGCAGGCCGCCGAGGCCAGCCAGGCGCTGCAGTTCGTGGACGTGTACGAGCGCGCGAGCGAGGCGCGCGTGTTCTGGCGCGGCCGTGCGCGCACCGACGACCTGGTGGCACTGGTCGGCCGCTTTCTCGGCGCCGACCGGGCGCGCGCGCTGTTCGCCGGCGAGGCGCGCCGGCGCGGCCAGGTCGGCGCGCCGCAAGCCGCGGCCGATGCGCCCCTCGTGCAGTTCGCCGAGACGCAGCTGGCCGGCGCCATCGGCAGCGCCAGCGCGCGCGTGATGGTGGCCTCGGTGGTCGAGGAGGAAGCGCTCGACCTCGACGACGTCGTGCGCATCGTCGAGGAGGCGAGCGAGTTGCGCCACCTCAACGAGCAGCTGAAGAGCCTCGACCGCCTGAAGGACGACTTCATGAGCAGCGTGACGCACGAGCTGCGCACGCCGCTGGCCAGCATCCGCGCCCTGGCCGAGCTGATGCGCGACGAACCCGACATGGAGCCGGCGCAGCGGCAGCAGTTCCTCGCCATCGTCGTCGCCGAGGCCGAGCGCCTTTCGCGCCTCGTGAACCAGGTGCTCGACATGGCCAAGATCGAGTCGGGCCACGCCGAATGGCACAACGCCGACGTCGACCTCGGCGCCCTGCTCGAGCAGGCGGTGCAGAGCACGGCCGAGCTGCTGCGCGAGCGCGGCGCGGTGGCCGTGCTCGACAAGCCCGCGCAGGTGCGCACGCTGCGCGCCGACCCCGACCGGCTGCTGCAGGTGGTGCTGAACCTGCTGTCCAACGCCGCCAAGTTCACGCCGCCCGGCGCCGGCCGCATCGCCGTGCGGCTGACGGCCCATGCGGGAGGCGTGCGTGTCGAGGTCGAGGACAACGGCCCGGGCGTGCCGCCGGAGCAGCAGCAACTCGTGTTCGAGAAGTTCCGCCAGGGTGGCGACGGCGTCAGCCGGCCGCAGGGCACGGGGCTCGGGCTGCCGATCAGCCGCCAGATCATCGAGCACTTCGGCGGCCGGCTGTGGCTCAGGAGCGCGCCGGGTCGAGGCGCCTGTTTCGGCTTCGACCTGCCTTGGCAAGAAGACGACCCGCGGGCCGCCGATGGCGCCCCCCGCCGCACACCAGAGGAGACGATTCCATGACCATCAAGGTGTTGATCGCCGACGACGAGCCCAACATCGTCATCTCGCTCGAGTACCTGATGAAGCGCGAGGGCTACGAGGTGCACGTGGCGCGCGACGGCGAGGAGGCGCTCGCCGCGCTGCGCCGCCTGCGCCCCGCGCTCGTGCTGCTGGACGTGATGATGCCCAGGAAGAGTGGCTACGAGGTGCTCGCGGCCGCGCGCGCCGACGAGACGCTGGCCGGCCTGAAGGTGCTGATGCTCACGGCCAAGGGCCGCGACACCGACGTCGCCCAGGGACTCGGCCTCGGCGCCGATGCCTACATGACCAAGCCGTTCTCGACCCAGGCGCTGGCGGCCCGTGTGCGGGAGTTGCTTGCATGAGCCCGCCCGGCCGCCCGAAGGGCGAATTCCGGAGGGCGCAGCCCGAAGGTACTCCAGTGAGCGCGCCGGGCCGCTCCCCAGCGCTCATTCCGGCGTGCGAAGCACGGAGGGCAGTCCGGTGAGCGCATCGCGTCCGGTCGACAGCGCGGCCCTGGTGGCGGCGGCGCTGCCCGGGGCCGCGTTCGCAGTGTTGCTGGCCGCGGCTTTCGGGCTGCTCGCGATCACGTTGCCCGCGGAGCAGCGGGCCCAGGCGTGGGCTGCCGTGGAGCCGAACTTCGCCATCGTGCTCATGGTGTGGTTCTTCGCCTCGCTGGCCGGTGGCCTGCTGGCGCACAAGGCGTGGCAACGCTTCGCCGCCGCGCCCGCTCGCCTGGCCGAGCGGGTGCGTGTGCTGCTGAGCGCGGACGCGGCAGCGCCCGTGGCTGCAGCCGCGGCCCATGCCGCAGCCATCGCCGCAACCGATGCCGACGGCGATGCGGGCCTCCCCATCCTCGACGCGGGCGAAGGCGCGAGCGAGGGCAGCATCGCGCTCACCGCGGCCGTGGCGGCGCTGGTCTTGCAGCGCGACTCGCTGCGACGCGAGATCGCCGAGCGCATCGCCGAGGGCAGCCGCGAGGTCGAGCAGGAGAAGAGCCGTCTCGCGGCGCTGATGGCCGAGCTGACGCAGAGCGTGGTCGTGTGCAACCTCGACGGCCGCATCCTGCTGTTCAATGCGCGCGCACGCCTGCAGTTCCGCGCGCTGGTGGCGGCGCCTTCGGGCGGTGCCGGCCCGTCCGGCACGTCTGGGCCGACCGGCCCAACCGGCCCGATCGGCGGTGCAGAGCCCATCGGCCTGGGCCGCAGCATCTACGGCGTGCTCGACCGCCGGCTCGTCGCGCACGCGCTGGAGGCCGTGCAGCAGCGCCTGGCGCGCGGTGCCGGTCACCCCTCGGCGCAGTTCGTCACGCCGACGAAGGGCGGGCAGTTGCTGCGCGTGCAGCTGGCGCCGGTGAAGGAACCCGGCGCCGCCTCCGCTGCCGCCGACAGGGCCGTGGCGTTGAACGGCTTCGTGCTGATGCTCGAGAACATCACGCAGGAGATGGCCGAGGAGCGCGCGCGCGAGCGCCTGCTGCACACGCTCACCGAAGGCAGCCGCGGCAGCATCGGCAACCTGCAGGCGGCGGTGGAACTGCTCGAAGACCCCGGGCTGGATGCGCCGACGCGCGACCGCTTCCTCGGCGTCATCCGCGAGGAGATCGGCGCGCTCGCGCGCCGGCTCGACGAGGCGGCGGCGCAGAGCGCCACGGCGCTGGAACAGCGCTGGCCGCTCGAAGACATGCTCGGCAGCGACTTCGTCGCCGCCGCGGTGCGGCGCCTGCACGGCGAGGCGGGCCTCGCCGCGGAAGCCGGCGCCGTCGATGCCGAGTTGTGGCTGAAGGTGGAGAGCTACTCGCTCGTGCAGGCCTTGCTGCACCTGTCCACGCGCCTCGTGCAGGCCTACGACGTGCCGCGGGTGACGCTGCGCCTGGCCAGTGCCGAGCACCAGGGCGTGAAGCGCGCGCAACTTGACCTCGCCTTCCCGGTGGCGGCGATGAGCACCGAAACGGTGGTCGGCTGGGAGACCGAGCCGCTGCAGAGCGACGAGGGCGAGACGAGCGGCACGCTGACGCTGCGCGACGTGGTGCAGCGCCACGGTGGCGCCTTCTGGTTCGAGCGCGAGCGGGCGCGGCAGGAGGGGCGCTTCCGCTTCCTGCTGCCGCTGGCCGGCGAAGGGGCGCCGCTGGAAGAGAGCGCGGTCGTGCGTCACGACAGCCGGCCCGAGTTCTACGACTTCAACCTCTTCGCCGCGCGCGCCATGCAGCCCGGCGACGCGCTCGGGGAGCAACGCCTCGCGGACCTCAGCTACACCGTCTTCGACACCGAGACCACCGGCCTCGAACCGAGCCGCGGCGACCGCATCATCCAGATCGGCGCCACGCGCATCGTCGCCGCTCGCCTGCGCCGGCAGGAGACCTTCGACCAGCTCGTCGACCCCGAGCGCGCGCTCAGCGAAGCCGGCATCGCCATCCACGGCATCCGGCCCGAGATGCTGCA
>JAEUPE010000064.1 GCA_016790435.1 Rubrivivax sp.
ACCTGGCCGAGATGCAATACCGCTTCAACCGGCGATACGCCTTGCACGAACTGCTGAGCCGGCTGCTGCGCGCCTGCAGCCACACCCAGCCTCGAACAAACCGCTCCATTCGGTTGGCTGAGGGTGCTTGCTAATCAAGAAGAAAGTAGGTCGCCCGCCGGGGCGAGACCCGGCACGCGTCGGGTCAACCGCCCTCACCCGCCCGCGCCCACTTGCACCCGCCTGCACCCGTCTGCGCCCGGAGAAGCGCACCGGCCGCCTCAGCCCGCCACCGCCACCACCTCGAGCGGCGCCGGCACACCCACCGCCGCCTCGTGCAGGGTCACGCCCTGCCATTCCCCACGCTCCGCGAGGTCCCGCACCAGCCGATGAAACTCCTCGCGCACCACGGCCGCGCTCGGCGAGAGCTTCTGCGGCGGCAGCGAGTAGAGATAGTTGGTGCGCGTCATCGAAACATCGGCGATGCGCAGCGCGCGCCAGCGCTCGGGCGTGTTGCCGAGTGCATGGATGGCGGCCATCGGCTTGATCGTCGCGCCGATGCCGTCGCCCACGCAGTGCATGAGCAGCGGCAACGAGTCGATCTCGGCCACCGCGTCGAGCGGCAGGTTGGCCCGTTCGAACTCGAGCGCGATGCGCCGGCGCAGGCCGTGGCCCGGGCTCGGCAGGATGAGCGGCAGCGCACCCACCTCCTTCAGCGTCAGCGCGGTGCATTGCTCGCTCACGAGCGGGCTGCCCGCCGGCAGGATGACGAAGAGCTCCTCCTCCAGCAGCGGCTCCACCGTGAGCTCGGCCGCCGCCTTCTGGTGGAACAGCACCGCGAGGTCGAGCTGGCCGACACGCGTCATGTGCTCGAGGTGGCCGCTCAGGCCCTCGACGATGTTCAACAGCACGCCCGGGTACTTGACGCGCAGGTGCTGCAGGAGCGGCAGGCCGACCTGGCACACCGTCGTCGGCGCGAGGCCGAAGGTGACGCGGCCGCTCACCGCCGCCGTCTCCTGCCGCGCCACCGACACCGCCTGGTCGAGCTGGCGCAGCATGAACTTGGCGTGGTGGTACAGCGCCTCGCCGTTCTCGGTGGGCGAGACGCCGCGCGAGCTGCGCACGAGCAGCGGCTTGCCCACTTCGTCTTCCAGCCGCGCCATCTGCTGGCTGAGCGCCGGCTGGGCGATGAAGAGCTGGCGCGAGGCCTTGGCCAGGCTGCCGCTCTCGACGATCTGGACGAAGTACCGCAGTTGCCGCATGTCCATGGGGTACCCAGCAAGTCCGTGGCGATAAGCCAGACTTATACATAGACACCCCGGCAGCAACCATTCGTGATTGCCCGGCGGCTTGGCGGGTGGGACGCGCACGGGGCCGGGCGCCGGCCCCAGGGCCGTCAGTCGGGCTTGATGCGCGCCTCGCGGATGAGCTTGTCGTAGCGCGCGCGCTCGCTCGCCAGCAGGTCGGCCAGACGCGCGGTCGGCCCGGGCAGCACCTCGCCACCGGCATTGGTGAGGCGCTCGCGCACCTCGGGCGCGGCGAGTGCCTTCTGGATCTCGCCGTGCAGGCGCGCCACCACCGCCGGCGGCAGGCCGGCCGGGCCGACGAAGCCGTACCAGACCGAGGCTTCGAAACCGGCGAAGCCCGACTCGGCGATGGTCGGCACGTCGGGAAAGATGCCGGCGCGCGCCGGGCTCAGCACGGCCAGCACGCGCAGCCGGCCGCTCTTCACGTGCGGCTGCACCTCGAGCGCATTGACCGCCACGGCCTGGATGTGCCCGGCGAGCAGGTCGTTGAGCGCCGGTGCACCGCCCTTGTAGGGCACGTGCGTGAGCTCGATGCCGGCGGCACGCTCGAAGAGCTCGATGGCCAGGTGCGGCGTCGAGCCGTTGCCGGGGCTGCCGTAGGTGACGGACTTGGGCTGCGTTTTCGACAGCGAGACGAGCCTGGCCACGGAGTCGACCGGCCCCTGCGCGTTGGCTGCCAGGACCACCGGCACGCGGCCGACGAGCGAGATCGGCGTGAAGTCGCGCGCCATGTCGTAGGGCGCGGGCTGGTACAGCGTGGGGTTGGCGGCGATGGAGTTGGCCGTCAGCATCAGCGTGTGGCCATCCGGCGCACTCTCGATGAGCGCCTTCATCGCGATGTTGGTGCCGGCGCCCGGCTTGTTCTCCACCACGAACGGCTGGCCGAGGCCCGCCTGCAGCTGCTGCGAGATGGCGCGCGCGATGATGTCCACGGCCCCGCCGGGCGCGAAGCCGACCAGCACCTTCACCGGGCGTGCGGGGTAGCCTTGTGCCCGAGCGGCCGGCCCGGCAGCACCCAGGCATGCCAGGACGATGAGGCGGCGGCGGAAGTCGTTCATCGGTTCTCCTTGTCGCGGCAGCGAATGTACGTCGCCGGGCGACACGCTCCCCCTACGTGAAAGCCGCAAGGCGCCGCCACGAACGCCCGGCCAAGAATCGACTTCCTTCGGAAGGATCGAACATGCACCCGAGATTGCAGAGCTTGGCCGTCGCCGCGTCCCTGGCCATCGGCAGCACCCAGACACTGGCCCAGACCCCGCCACCCGGCGCTGGCGCCGGCATCGTCGCCACCCACTGCACCACCACCGAGGCCTGCCTGGCGCAGATGACCAAGCAGCTGGTCAACCAGCGTGGCGCCACCAGCACGCTCGCACGCGCGCAGGACAACTTCTACTGGTTCGGCCGCATCAACATGGCCAGCGCCGTGATGCTGACCGAGCAGAAGATCATCCCGCCCGAGCTCGCCGGGCCCATCGCACGCGGCGTGGCGCACGCGATCGACCAGGCCACCAAGCCCGGCTTCGTGCGGCCCACCGACGTGCTCGTCACCGAGAAGATCATCACCGACTTCGCCGGCCCCGACGCCACGCTCATCCACACCGGCCGCAGCCGGCAGGACATGCACCCGACGCTGACGCTCGGGCAGCTGCGCGTCGAGCTGCTCGACTTTGCGGACGCGCTGGCGCTGCTGCGCCAGCAGCTGCTGGACATGGCGGCGCAGCACGCGGAGACCTTCGTGCCGGCCTACACCAACGGCGTGCAGGCCATGCCCATCAGCTACGGGCAGTTCCTGATGGCCTACGCCGACTCGTTCGCGCGCGATGGCGAGCGCCTGCGCCAGGCCTGGGCACGCGTCAACAAGAGCCCGATGGGCGCTGCCGTGCTCGCCAATTCGAGCTGGCCGCTCGACCGCCCGCGCCTGGCCGAGCTGCTCGGCTTCGACGGCCCGGCCACCAACTCGTACGACGCGACGCAGATCAACCCGGTGGATGTGGCGCTGGAGGTCGTGAACATCGCCGGCTCGGTGGCGCTGCGCGTGGGCGCGCTGATGCAGGACGTGCACGTGCAGTACCACCAGACGCGGCCCTGGCTGCTGCTGGCGCCGGGCCGCACCTACACCAGCAGCGCCATGCCGCAGAAGGCCAACCCCGGCATCATCCAGAACACCCGCGCCCTGGCCAGCGACGTGGTGGCTTCGGTGCAAGGGGTGGTGCTACGAGCGCACAACGTGACGCCGGGCATGATCGACTACAAGTACTCGTGGACGGCCGGCCAGGGCGCCACCTTCGTCAAGGGCGCGCAGATGCTGCGCGACACCGCCGACGTGATGGCCTCGCTGCGCGTGGACGCCAAGCGCTCGCTCGAGGAGCTCGAGTCGGACTGGACGACCTCGATGGAGCTCGCGGAGACGCTGCAGCGCGAGCACAAGGTGCCGTTCCGCGTCGGCCACCACTTCGCGAGCGAGATCGTCACGCACGCACGGCAACACGGCCTGCTGCCCAAGGCTTTCCCGTACGCGGAGGCCGTGCGCATCTATGCCGAGGCGGGCAAGAAGTACCAGGTGGCCGAGACGAAGCTGCCGCTGGATGAAGTGACGTTCCGGCGCACGCTGTCGCCCGAGAACATGGTGCGCACGCGCGTGGGCATCGGCGGGCCGCAGCCGGCGGAAGTGCGGCGCATGCACGCCGAGGGGCGCAAGGGGCTCGATGCCGACCGGGCCTGGATCGGCGAGCGGCGCAAGGGGCTGGCCGAGGCCGAGGCGAAGCTGAATCGGGCGTTCGCGGAGTTGCTGAAGCGCTGAGCGCGCGCTCAGCGCGTCGCCGCGGAACGGCTTGCCGTCGCCGCGCGACTTGACGTGCGCGGCGACGGCGATCGCCCGCATCGATGGACTAGCGCAGGTCGTAGTGCTCCTGCACCCTCTCCACCTCGTCGAATCCGATGAGCGCCTTGAACGGCTCCATGCCCGTCTGCGGCAGCGGCAGGTTGCGCGCATGGTGGTCAGCCGCCAAGCGGGCGAGGTTGGCTTCCATCGCCGCAGCCACCGTCATCAACGGCACGAGCGGGAACACCGCCAGGCCCGCCACCTGCTCGATCTGCTGCGGCGTGAGCTCCTTCTCCAGCCAGCCCAGGATCTGCAGCGACAGCGGCCGCCCGCAGGCCTCGCGCAGGCGCTGCAGGTCGGCGAAGTTCTTCATCGTGCGCGAGATGGGCTGGATGAGGTCGGCGCCGGCCTCGGCGTAGAGCTTGGCGCGCGCGATCGTCTCCTCCACCGTCGGCGCGTCGGTGCGCGCGACGATGACGAAGTCGGGGTCGCTGCGCGCATCGACAGCGGCCCGGATCTTCTTCACCGCGTCTTCGCGCGGCAGCACGTCGATGTTCGCGGTGGCGCATGGGCAGCGCTTGGGGATCACCTGGTCCTCGAAGACGATGCCGCCCACGCCGGCGCGCTCGAACTCCCGCACGGTGCGCATCACGTTGATGACGTTTCCGTAGCCGGTGTCGCCGTCGGCGATGACCGGCTTGCCCACCGACGAGACCATGTGGCGCACGACGCCGAGGTTCTCGGTCATGGTGTAGAGCTCGACATCGGGCTGCCCCAGGTGCGAGGCCGAGATGCCGAAGCCGGTGGTGAAGACGGCGTCGAAGCCGGCGCGTTCGATCATGCGCGCCGAGAGCGCGTCGTACGCGCCGGCGGTCCAGATGGTGCGGCCGGACTTGATCTGCTCGCGCAGCGCGCGCGCGGGGTGCGGGTGGGGCATGGCGGGCTCCTTCTCAGCGGGTGACGGGGTCGATGTAGCTGCCGATGGAGGCGAAGCGCTGGCCCTTCAGCTCCATCAGCACCACGCCCGTCTGGCCGCGGCGCGCGTAGGCGCTGCCGGTGAGCGGCTCGAAGGTGATCTTCGGGCCGATCTTCTGGTCGAATCCCTTGAGGCCGTCGAGCTCCTTCATCAGCTTCACGCGGTCGGGCTGCGCGCCGGCGCGGCGCAGGCTCTCGGTGAACACGGCCGCGGCCGAGTAGCCCATCAACGCCAGGGAAGAAGGCTTGTTGTTCGGGTACATCTTGCCGTAGGCGGCGACGAAGCTCTTGATGGCCGGGTTGTCGCCGTCGATCGGGTCGTAGTACGAAGCGACATAGAGCTTGACGGACTTGCCCTCGAGCAGCTCGATGAACTTGGGGTCGTTCAGGCCGCCGGCGCCGAAGACGGTGGGGTTCCAGCCGAGCTTCTCGGCCGCCTTGAAGAAGCTCGCCGCCTGCTGGCCGAGGCCGTAGAGCACGACGGCATCGGGGTTGGACTCCTTGAGCTTGAAGGCCTGCGAGGTGAGGTCGGTGGCCAGGCGCTCGAAGGCCTGCGCCTCCACCACCTTGAGGTTGTGCGTGGCGAGGCGCTTCTCGACCACGTCGAGCGCCGGCTTGCCGAACGAGTCGTTCTGGTAGAGCACGGCGATGCGCTTGGCGCCCAGCGTCTTCACCGCGTAGTCGATGTAGGCCGCGGCCTCGGTGCTTTGCGGCGAGGGCAGCGCATAAATGAGGTCGCGCGCCGGCGTCGAGACGGCATCCGAGATCGACAGCGCGCCGACGATCGGCACCTTCTTCTCCTGCAGGTACTCGTAGGCCGCCAGCACGGTGGGCGTGCCGAGCGCGCCGACGAGCGCCAGCACGTTGTCGCGCTCCACCAGCAGCTTGGCGTTGGCCACGCTCTTGGCCGGCTTGAACTCATCGTCGTAGCTGATGAGCTTGATCTTGCGGCCGTTCACGCCGCCGGCCTGATTGATGCCGTCGAAGTAGACGCTCATGCCTTCTTCGATGGCCTTGCCCATGTAGGCCAGCGTGCCCGACAGCGCCACCGAGGTGCCGACGAGCACCTGATCCTTGGTGATGCCCTGGTCCTTGTTCTCGTACTGCGCGAAGGCGCTGCCCCAGGGCAGCGCCGCCGTGGCGGCCGCGGCCAGCAGCGTGCGCCGGCGCACCGGCGGCGTGGGGGTGGTCGAGCTCTTCGTCATTCAGGTCTCCTTGCTTGCCTCGTTGGACATCAAACCGGTGATCGAACACCAGATCGAACTTGCTTCAGCCCTCGTCAGCCGCCCAGGTAGGCGCGCTTCAGGTCCTCGTTCGCCCGCAACCCCTCGGCGGCGCCTTCCAGCACCACCGCACCGGTCTCGAGCACATAACCGCGGTCGGCGACCGCCAGTGCCACGTCGGCGTCCTGCTCGACGAGCAGGATGGCCGTGTTCTCCTGCAGGCGGATCTCGCCGAGCTTGTCGAAGATGAAGTCCTTGATCACCGGCGCCACGCCCATCGAGGGCTCGTCGAGCATCAGCAGGCGCGGGCGCGACATCAGCGCGCGCGCGATGGCCAGCATCTGCTGCTCGCCGCCCGAGAGCGTGCCGGCGCGCTGCTTCATGCGCTCGCCCAGGCGCGGGAAGTAGGCCACGGCGCGCTCGATGCCGGCCTTGGCGTCGGCGGCGGGCCGCGTGAAGCCGCCCATGACGAGGTTGTCGCGCACCGTCAGCCCAGTGAACACCATGCGGCCCTGTGGCACGTGCACGACGCCGCGGCGCACGATGTCCTCGGGCGCCGTGCCGACGAGGCTTTGACCGTCGAATTCGATGCGCCCGGCGCGTACAGGCAGCAGCCCAGAGACTGCGCGCAACAGCGTCGTCTTGCCCGCGCCGTTGGCGCCGAGCACGCAGACGATCTCGCCCTGGGCCACCCGCAGGCCCACGCCGTGCAGCGCCTGCACGCCGCCGTAGGCGGCGGCGAGGTCAGACACCTGCAGCAGCGCGGGCACGGTGGCCTCCCCCCAGGTATGCGGCGACGACGCCCTCGTGCCGCTCGATCTCGCCCGGCGGTCCTTCGGCGAGCAAGGCGCCGTCGTGCATCACCGTCACGCGCTCGGAGATGGACATGACGAGCGACATGTTGTGCTCGATGAGCAGCAGCGTGGCGCTCAGCCGCTGGCGCAGGCCCTGCAGCAGCTCGCCGAGGCGGCCGATCTCGCGGTTGTTCATGCCCGCCGCCGGCTCGTCCAGCAGCATCAGCTTCGGCTCCAGCGCGATGGCGCGCGCCAGCTCCACGAGCTTCTGGGTGCCGTAGGGCAGGTCGCGCACGCGCGCGTGCAGGTGCCCGGCCAGGCCGACGGACTCGACGATGGCCTCGGCGCGCTCGGTGTGCTCGGCGTCTTCGCGGCGCTTGCGCACGAGACCGAGCAGCACCTCGGGCAGCGTGGCGCGCTGGAAGCGGTGGCGCGCGATGCGCACGTTGTCCAGCACCGTGAGGTCGCCGAAGAGCTCGAGGTTCTGGAAGGTGCGCGCGATGCCGAGATCGGCCACGCAGTGGTCGCGCAGCCCCGTGAGCTCCTGGCCACCGAAGCGGATGGAGCCGGCGTCGGCATCGTAGAAGCGGCTGATGCAGTTGAGCACGGTCGTCTTGCCCGCGCCGTTGGGGCCGATGAGCGCGTGGATGGCGCCGGGCGCGACCGCAAGGCTCAGGTCCTTGACAGCGACGATGCCGCCGAAGGCGATGCGCAGCCGGTCGATCTGCAGCAGGCTCATCGCGCGCCCTTGCGGAACAGGCTCACCAGCCCGTCGGGCAGGAAGACCAGCGAGAGGATCATCGCCGCGCCGTAGAGCGAGCGCTGCACGTTGTCCAGCCCCACGTAGGTGAGCAGCTGCGGCGCACCGGCCACGAACACCGCGCCCAGCACCGAGCCCCACACCGAGCCGAGGCCGCCGATGATGACCATGGAGACGAAGCTGATCGAGACCATGATGTCGAACACCGAGGGGTCGACGAAGCGAACGAGCGGCGCGAAGAGCGCGCCAGCCACGCCGGTGTAGAACGCGCACAGGCCGAAGGCGGTGAGCTTCAGGCGCGGGGCGTTGAGGCCCAGCGAGCGCGCCGCGATCTCGCTGCCCTTGAGCGCCAGGAAGCCGCGGCCGAAGCGGCTGTCCGACAGGTTGCGCGCCATCCACAGACCGACGAGCAGCACGACGACGATGAAGACATAGAAGCCGCGCTCGCCGAGCGCGATGCCGAAGAGCCTGGGCGCCGGCGCGGCCATGCCGGACTCGCCACCGGTGAGCGCGCCGCCGCCCTTGGCGATCTCCATGAACACCATGACGAAGCCGAGCGTGGCGATGGCGAGGAAGGCCTCTTCCAGCCGCAGCACGGGCACCGCCAGCAGCACGCCCAGCAGCGCCGCCACCGCCGCCGCGCCGAGCATGGCCAGCGGCAGCGGCAGCCCGAGCTTGGCCGATAGGATGGCGCTGCCGTAGGCGCCGATGCCGAAGAACGTGGCCCCGGCCAGCGAGATGAGGTTGGTGTAGCCGGTGAGGATGTTGGTGCCGAACGAGGCCAGCGTGTACACGAGCACCAGGCTCGCAATGTAGAGCACGTAGCCGCCGGGCACCAGCGGCAGCGCCACGAGCGCGGCCACGGCCAAGGGCAGCCAGCGCGGCAGGGCAGCATGCCGGGCGGCGGGCGGCGTCATCACACCTTCTTCACGTGCCGGCGCGCGAGCAGGCCGTGCGGGCGCAGGATGAGGATGGCCAGCATCACGAGGAAGGGCACGACCTCCTTCCACGCCGAAGACACGTAGGCGCCGGTGAGGTTGGCGCTGATGCCGATGACGATGCCGCCGATGAGCGAGCCCGGCAGGCTGAGGATGCCGCCTAGCACAGCCGCCGCGAAGGCGTAGTGCAGCACGTGCTGCATCATCGTGAAGTGCAGGAAGGTGACCGGGGCGATGAGCAGCCCGGCCACGGCGCCGATCATCGAGCTCAGCGCCCAGGCGAGCGAGTAGATGCGGCGCGTCGGGATGCCCATCAGCTGCGCCGCGGTGGGGTTCTCCATGCAGGCCTGCATCGCGATGCCCAACCGCGTGAAGCGGAAGAAGGCGAAGAGCGCGCCGGCCAGCACGGCAGCCGTGCCGACGATGCCGAGGTCGGCCGCCGAGATGGCGATGCCAGCCACCATGATGGGCTTCTGCGAGAACGGGCCCGGGAACTCGAACGGGTCCTTGCCCCAGATCCACACCGCCACGTCGCCGAACAGCAGGAACAGGCCCAGCGTGGCGATGCCGCTCACCAGCAGCGGCTTGCCGACGAAGCGGCGGATGACCAGGCGCTCCATCACCATGCCGAAGACGGCGGCGAAGGCGAGCGTGAGCACCACTACCAGCGCGTAGGGCAGCTTCCACTTCAGCAGCGTGAAGGCGACGAAGGTGGAAAGCATGACGCCCTCGCCGTGCGCGAAGTTGAGCACGCCGGTGGCCTTGAAGACGAGCACGATGCCCAGCGCCACGAGGCCGTAGATCGCCCCGAGGGCGATGCCGCTGACGATCATCTGGCCCATGGCGTGCGCGCCTTCGCTCCGGGCGGCGATCAGGCGCCCGCGGGCTGCGCGGCGCGGTGCTTGAGGTAGCCGGTGAGCCCGCCCCACTCCAGCATCTGCCGGTCGGCCAGCGCCAGCGGCGCGAACTCGAGCTGCCGGCCCTGCGTGAGGTTGCTCACCCGGCTGGCGACCCAGTCGATCTCGATCTCGTCCCAGCGCGCCACCGCGCCCAGGATGCCCGGCACCGGCAGCAGCGGGAAGCCCATGCTGATCTCGCCGCGCCAGAAGCCGGGCGAGAAGCTCTCGGCGATGACCGCCTTGATGCCGAGGTGGCGCATGGCGCGCAGCGGCGGATAGTGCGGGTGGCCGTAGCCGAAGTTGCGCCCGCCCACGAGCACATCGCCCGGCCGCACCTTGCTGGAGAAATCGGGCTCCTGGTCCTTCAGCACGAGCGCGGCGAGCTCGTCGATGTCGGTGATCTTGATGTTCTTCACGCCGACGATCTGGTCGACGTCGTAGTCGTCGTCGGGAAAGATCCAGGCGACGCGCCCGCGGATGTTGGCCAGTGCCATGTGCCCCTCCCGCTCAGAGATAGGGCCGCGGGTCGGCGATGCGCCCCTCGACGGCCGAGGCGGCCACCACGGCCGCGTTGCAGATGAAGATCTCGGAGTCAGGGTGCCCCATGCGCCCGGGCACGTTGAGCGTGCCGGTGGACACCGCGCGCTGGCCGGCGCTCATGGTGGCGATGCGGCCGAAGCAGTAGTCGCACGAGGGCGAGCTGACGAAGGCGCCGGCATCGGAGAAGACCTGGATCAAGCCCTCGGCGGCGGCCTGCGACATCAGCGCCTGCGAGGTGGGCACGATGTTCAAGGACACCCCGGCTGCGACCTGGCGCCCGCGCAGCACCTGCGCGGCGATGCGCAGGTCTTCCATGCGGCCGCTGGCGCACGAGCCGAGGTAGCCGGCGTGGATCTCGAGGCCGGCGTAGTCCTTCAGGTCGCGCGTCTTGGCCGGGCTCGGCGGCACGACGACGATGGGTTCCAGCGCCGAGACGTCGATGGTGTGCACGCGGTCGTAGGCGGCGCCGGGGTCGCTGCACACCGGCTCGAGCGCGATGCGCGAGCGGCCCTTGGCATAGGCGAGGGCCTTGTCGTCGGGGTTGACGATGGCGGTGGTGGCGCCGATGAACATGGCCTGGCCGCACACCGTCTGCCGGCCCTCGATGCTCATGGCCTCGATGACCGGGCCGCCGAGCTCGAGCACCTTGAAGGCGCAGGCCGAAGGCCCGAGCACGCGCACGAGGTGGTGGAAGACGTCTCGCGCCATCACGCCGGGCTGCAGCGTGCCGGTGACGTCGATGCGCACGGTGGCCGGCACGCGCAGCGACACGGTGTCCTGGACGAAGGCCTCGAGCAGGTTGCGCCTCAGGCCGATGGCCAGCGTGCCGAGCGCGCCGAGCTGGCTGATGTGGCCGTCGAAGTGCACCGCAAAGGCGCCCGGCGTGGCATAGCCGAGCTCGGCCGAGACCTGGTGGCCGATGCCCTTGCGCTCGTACACGGGCACGTCCTGCGCGCGCCCCCACTGGCGCGTCTCGATGTGCAGCTCTTCCTCCTTGGGCGTGGCCGCGGGCACCATGTGGTCGATGAAGAGCGCGAAACGCTTGGGGTCCTGCACGCGCTGGATGCCGAAGTCCTCGCGCATCTGCTTGAAGATCACATCGGTGTAGCCCGGAAAGTCGTAGGCGATGACGAAGTCGGGCTTGACGAGCAGTTCGTCGCCGGCCTGCACCCGCGCACGCCCGGCGACGCGGGCAAGGATCTTCTCGGTGAGGGTGCTGGCCATGATGGACGGTCTCCGCGGGGTGGCCTGAGGGCCGGCAAGGCATTCACTTGGTGGATGCCCGGCCGCCGCCCGCCCGCACCCATATCACCTACATTCTTGGCGTTGCGCTGTGCAATCCACAAGGGTGGAAGCGCGAGGAGCATCCACATCGTGGATACACGAACGAGGCCCGCCCACGGCGGCAGACGGCAAGGAACGACCGACGGCGCCGCCACGGCCCGCGATGCCACCGGGGCCACCACCAGGGACGGCACCGGCGGCACGCAGGCCATCGAGCGCGCGCTGCTGCTGCTGCGCGTACTGGCCTCGGCGGGGCGGCGCGGCATGCGCGTGGCCGACGTCGTGGCCGGCTCGGCACTGCCGCAGGCGACCGTCTCGCGCATCGTCGCCTCGCTGCTGCGCGAGGGCGTCGTCGAGCGCGACGAGCGCACGCGCAACCTGCACATCGGCCACGTCGTGCACGAGCTGGCCCTGGTGGCCCGCGCGCGCTACGCGCTGCCGGTGGCCAGCCGCCAGCCGATGCAGTGGCTGGCCGAGCAGACGCAGGACACCGTCTACCTCAGCGAGCCGAGCGGCAGCGAAGCCGTGTGCACGGCGCGCGAGGAAGGCAGCTACCCGATCAAGGCGCTGCCGCTGCACGTGGGCATCCGCCGGCCGCTGGGCGTGGGCGCTGGCGGGCTCGCCATCCTGGCCGCGATGCCGGCGGAGCGCGCCGAGGCCATCGTCGCCGCCAACGCCGAGCGCTACCCGGCCTACGGCGGCATCGACGCTGCGTGGCTGCGCGAGGCCATCGCCCAGGCGCGCCGCGAGGGCCACGCCACCATCGCCGAGAAGGCGACACCGGGCATGACGGCTATCGGGGTGGCCATCGCCACCGCGAGCGGCGAGCCCATCGGGGCGCTCAGCCTGGCGGCCATCTCGTCGCGCATGCCCGCCAAGCGCCGCGCCGAACTGGCGCGCCTGCTGCGCACGCAGTGCGATGGCATTGCGCAGGCGGTAGCCGCACCATAGCGCGCGGCGCGGGCCGCACCTACACGAGCAGCGCCATGCCGCAGAAGGCCGACCCCGGCGTTGGCCTGCTTGCTCCGGCGCGAAAGACCATCGGTCGAGCCGTTCGCTGCGACCCGCGCTCGTGAGTTCGACCAAACCCAGCGAGCGCCGGCGTCCGTGCCGAACTCAATGCCCGCCGGAGCGAGCCAACGCGCCGCCGGACCGTCAAGAGGTCGGCTGCGCCACCGGCCTCTTCACCTCGCAGGTGAAATTGATCGCCTTGCCATGCGCCTCGGCCGGCATCTGCGCCAGGCGCAACTCCGCTTGCCCCTGGCACGCATACATCACGACGAAGTTCTTCGAGCAGCCCGGCGCCGGGTCACCCAACAGGTCCGCGCTCACCGTGTAGCCGCAGGCCTGCTTGCCGTCGCAGCGCGACTTGACGTGCGCCGTGACGTTGCCGTGCTGCGTGTTGCAGCTCTGCCCGTACCAGGCGGTGAGCACGTTGATGCCGGCGGCCGCCGCCGGGCCAGCCACGAAGCCGGCGAGCAGGGTGGTCGCGACGAGGAGGCGGGTGCGAGAGGTCATGGCGTGGTGCTCCTGCTCAGTCCGGCTTGATGCCCGCACGCACGACGATCTCTTTCCAGATCTTCTGCTGCTGGTTGATGTAGGCCTGGAACTCCTCCGGTGGCCCGCCGCCCCCCACCGCGCTGTCGCTGGCGAAGCGCTCGGTGACGGCGTTGCTCTTCAGCGCCTTCAGGCTCTCTTCCTGCAGCCGCTTGACGATGTCGCGCGGTGTGCCGGCCGGCGCCAGGATGCCGTCCCACGGCGAGGTCTCGAAGTCCTTGAAGCCCATCTCGGCCACCGTCGGCACATCGGGCAGCGCGGGCAGGCGCTGCGCCGTGCCCACGGCGATGGCGCGCAACTTGCCGCTCTTGATGTGCGGCAGCAGCGCCGGCAGGCCGGCGCTCGTGGCCTGCGTGCGGCCGGCCAGCAGGTCGGTGAGCATGGGCCCGGTGCCGCGATAGGGGATGTGCGTGATGAACATGCCCGTCACGAGCTTCAGGTACTCCATCGAGAGATGGCCCGCGCTCGCGTTGCCGGCGGTGCCGTAGTTCAGGCGGCCGGGGTTCTTCTTCACGTGCGCGACGAACTCCTTGAAGTCCTTGGCC